>NZ_JBHVPH010000042.1:0-51632 GCF_042887425.1 Kitasatospora sp. NPDC057940 | reverse complement strand
TGTCTTCTGCGGCTTGACGCCCCGTCCGACGTTTCAAACTCTAGCCGATCCCTGCTCCGAAAAGCGAATCGGCCGCAATCCAATAAAACGAACACACCGATATACACACCGAGTCTCGCCCGCATATGGCACGCAGACCCGGCCCGAACCGGGACGTGGTGTTTCGAAAGGATTGGCCGCCCCGGGACCGTCCGCGCCGATGCGTGTCCGGTGCTCCCTGCCGAGCGACTGGCTGACAGTACCCCTACTCGGCGCCCGAAACAAATGCCCAGCCCGGGGCGCGTGCCCGCCGAGGTCTCGCACGGAACAACGGAACAGCCGTGCTCGACCCCGACGGACGCAACCCCTACCAATACGAACGCGACGCGCAGGGTCAGCCGACGGCGCCGAGGATCGGCGCCCAGGCGGCACTGGTGAGTGCGGCCACCGCCTGCTGCTCGGAGAGCGGAGGCGCGGGACGGGTCGGCTTCGGGGTCTCCGCGCCGGTGCCGCCCCCCGTGCTGTTCCACTGCACCATCTGAAGCTGCGCGCCGGTCGACTTCAGGGTCACCGTCACCGTCCAACGGCGGGCGGTGTCGGGACGGACCGGGTGCGCGGCCGCGTTCTGCTGGTACATCACCAGGGCCCCGCCGGGAATCTCGGCGCTGCTCGGCAGCTCGCTCATCCTGCAGGAGTCACCGTCACGCTTGGGCACCCACTCGCAGCTCAGCCCGTCGCCGTCCTTGAGCGGCAGCTGGAGCCGCAGGGCTGAGACGCCGACGAAGGCGGCTCCGTGACCGTCGTCGAGGACCAGTCCTCCGTTGGCGACGAGCCCTGCGGACGGATCCGAGGGGTTGTTGCTCTGCCCGCTCTCCGCGCTGAACCGGCCCCCGGGGAACGTCGCCTCCAGGGCCTGGATCATCTGGGTGTCCGTGACCGCGGAACGGGGCATCGCCATCGCCGCCACCCTGATGTCGGACCCTTCGGAGTGCATCCCGGCGAACACCTCGGGGATCACCAGGCCGGCCGCCGCGATCGCGGCGCAGGCGCCGACCCCGGCGACGACACCGGCCGTGCGCCGACGCCGGCGGCTCCGCCCACGCTCGACGGTGCCGCTCAGGAGCGCGGTGAGATCGGGTTCGAGGGAGTCGGTCGTGCGGTCCAGGGCGTGTGCGAGGTCTGCTTCGAACGGCATGCTGGCGTCACCTTTTCTGTCGCTGATGCTGATGGGGGCCTTGCGGCGTTGGACCTGCCGGCACGAGTACTCAGTGCGCGACCAGGTCGGACAGGCTGTCGCCGAGCAGGGCGCGCAGCTTGCCGAGTGCCCGGGTGCCCTGGGAGCGGACCGCG
Organism: Kitasatospora sp. NPDC057940; assembly: GCF_042887425.1. Classification (NCBI taxonomy): domain Bacteria; kingdom Bacillati; phylum Actinomycetota; class Actinomycetes; order Kitasatosporales; family Streptomycetaceae; genus Kitasatospora; species Kitasatospora sp. NPDC057940. The sequence continues at coordinate 50,303 of NZ_JBHVPH010000042.1, read as the reverse complement.
CTGCTGCTCAGCCTGAGCATCCGGGCGGTCTCCTCGATGCTGCGGTCCTCCCAGTAGCGCAGCAGCAGCACCGCCCGGTCGCGGGGCGGCAGTTGGCCGAGCGCGTCCAGCAGGGTGAGCCGCAGCGCGGTGTCCGGGCCGGCCGCCGCGCTGTCGGGCATGGTCCCGGTGGGGCGCTCGCCGCTGCTCCGCCGACGCCGCAGGCTGAGGAACGTGCGGACCAGGACCGTCTGGGCGTAGGCGGCCGGGTTGTCCGCCTTGGCCACCCGCTTCCAGTGCACGTACACCCGGCTGAGGGCCTCCTGGACCAGGTCCTCCGCGAGATACGTGTCACCTGCCGCGAGGACGTACGCCGAGCGGTACAGCGCCTTCGCCCTCGCGGCCGCGAACTCCAGGTACTCATCCTCCTGTGCTGACTTCACTCGGTTCCCGCCTGTTCCCTTGTCCTGTGATCCCCGTGCATACCCCTCACGACTACGTGAGGTGCCAGGATGTCGCGCGGTCCGGACACCTTCTTCACCGCTGCCGCGTCGAGAGCCCTCAGCGAACACCTCCGGCTCCCCACGGGACACCCCGGCCGACCCCCTGAGAAGCAGACCAGGCCAGCGGTGATGCGGTCGGTATCATGCGCCCGGGGGTTCGTTTGCGGGCAGAGGGGAACGGTCGGTGGGTGGGTTGCGGTTCACGGTGCTGGGACCGATACGGGGGTGGCGGGACGGCGGGGAGCTCGCACTCGGGTCGCCGCAGCAGCGCAGCCTGCTGCTCTCGCTGCTGCTGAGGGCCAACCACCCCGTGTCGACCGGTCAGCTCGTCGACGACCTGTGGGGCGAGGAACCGCCCGCCAAGCCCATGGCCGTGATCCGGACGTACGTCCACCGCCTGCGCCGCGTCCTGGGGCCCGCCCCGCTGACCTCGCTCAGCGGGGGCTACCTGCTCACCGTGGATCCCGGGGAGCTGGACACCCACCGCTGCGAGGAGCTCGTCGCCACGGCGAAGGAGCTCAGCGCCGCCGGGGAGCACGCCCGCGCCGCCGCCACGCTGCGCCTGGCGCTGGCCCTCTGGCAGGGCGAGCCGATGTCCGGGCTCTCCGGCCCCTATGCCGAACGGCAGCGCGGCGAGTGGACCGAACGGCGGGTGACCGTCCTGGAGTCGTGTCTGGAGGCCGAGATCGAGGCCGGGCCGTCCGGCGAGGCCGTCGCCGAACTGACCGCGGTCGCGGCCGAACACCCGCTCAGGGAACGGTTCTCCGAGCTGCTGATGCTCGCCCTCTACCGGTCCGGACGGCAGGCCGAGGCCCTGAGCGTGTACCGCGACACGGACCGGCGGCTGCGGGCGCAGCTCGGCGTCGCCGCCGGGCCCGGTCTGCGCGACTTGCAGCGCCGGATCCTGGTGGCCGACGCCGCCCTCGTGGCGCCCGCGCCGCCCCGGCCGGACACCACCGCCACGGCCCGTCCGCCGTACCACGCGCCGGTCCGGCCGACCCAGGTACCGGCCGACCTCGCCGACTTCACCGGCCGCGAGGCGCAGACGGAGGCGGTGCGGGCCGTCCTGCTCGCGCCCCGCACCGTGCCCGTGGCGACCGTGTCGGGCCTGGGCGGCATGGGCAAGACGGCCCTGGCCGTCCATGTCGCGCACGGGCTGGCCGCCGACTTCCCCGACGGCCAGCTCTACGTCGACCTGCACGGGGCCGACGGCCGCCCGACCCCGCCCGAGGAGGTGTTGGGCGCCTTTCTCCGCGCCCTCGGCGTGCCGGCGGAGGCGCTGCCCGCCGGGCTCGCCGAACGCTCCGCCCAGTTCCGCTCGCTGCTCTCCGGCCGACGCGTGCTGATGGTCCTCGACAACGCCCGGGACGCCGAGCAGATCAGGCCGCTGCTGCCCGGCCGGCCCGGTTGCGCCGTGCTCGTCACCAGCCGGTCCAGGCTCGGTTCGCTTCCCAACGCGCACGTCGTCGAGCTGCCGGCCTTCGCCCCGGAGGAGGCCCTCGACCTGCTCGGCCAGGTGGTCGGCGGGCAGCGGCTGCAGGCCGAGGCGGACACGGCCAGGGAGCTCGTGCGGCTCTGCGGCCACCTCCCGTTGGCCGTGCGCATCCTCGCCGCCCGCCTCTCCTGCCGGCCGGGCTGGACCATGGCGCGGCTGCTCGACAAGCTGTCCGAGAACCGTCGCCGGCTGGACGTGCTGCGCACCGAGGACCTCGCCGTCGAGTCGGCGTTCCGCTTCGGCTACGACCAGCTGACGCCCGAACAGGCCCGGGCCTTCTGCCTGTTGGCGGTGCCGGACGTGCCTGACCTGTCGCCGGGCGCGGTCGCGGCGGTGCTCGACCTGCCCGAGCACGAGGCCGAGGAGCTGGCCGAGTCGCTGGTCGACTGCTCGATGCTGGAGACCGCGCCGCCGGACCGCTACCGCTACCACGACCTGCTGCGCGCCTTCGCCCAGCGGCTCGTCCCGGAGACGGCGGCCGACGTCGAGGCCGGCGGCGCGGGCTCGGCCCCGGAGGCGGACCGCCCGGCCGCCGTCCTCACCCGCCTGGTGATCCGCCAGCACGCCGAGACCGTCACGGCCCTCGGCCCGGCCGCCACCCGAGCGGCCCTGACCGGCCCCGGCGCACCGTACGCCGCCGACTGCCGCGTGGTGGCCCGCGGTCGCGGCGAGTACCAGGGCATCGGCGCCCTGGTCGGCCAGTACGCCGGACTCCCCCAGCCGCCCCGGCTCGATCTGGCGGCCGAACTGCTGCTCGGGGGAAGCCTGTTGTGCGAGACCGGCCAGGCCGCCCGGCCGCTGGGGCACGCGGCCAAGGTCCTGCTCCAGGCCGCGGTCCGGCAGGGCGACCGAACGGCCGAGGTCAGGGCCCGGCTGGTGCTCGGCCGGCTGCTGACCGAGGTCGGCTCCGAACCCGCGGCCCTCGGCGAGCTGCTCAGGTCCCGCGACCTGTGCATCGCCCACAGCCTGCCGGGTCCGCTGCTCGCCCTGGCCCATGCCTCGCTGGCCGCCCTGTTCGTCCAGGTCGGCCGGCCGGGCGACGCGGTCGACGGCTTCGCGGCGGCGATCGCGGTCTGGGAGCGGCTCGGCGACCGGCGCTCGGTGGCGGGCGAACTGCTCAACCTGGCCGGTGCGTTCACCGAGCTCGGCCGGCCCGAGGCGGCGGTCCGCGTCGTCGACCAGTCGCTGCTGATCTGCCACCAGCTCGCCGACCACGAGCTCCAGGCGCTCGCCCTCGACTCGTTGGGGACGATCGCCCACGATCGCGGCGAGTTCGAGCAGGCCCTGCGCCACCACCGCGGCGCCCTCGCCCTGCTGCGGCCGGACGACCGGCGCCGGACGGGCCGCACGCTCCTGCGGCTCACCGAGTCGCTGCGAGCCGTCGGCCGCGGCGACGAGGCGGTGGAGGCGGCCGGCCGGGCGGTCGAGGTGCTGACGCTCGACGGCGACCGCCGGGGGCGGGGGCTGGCCCTGGCGGCGCTCGGCGACGCGCTCGCCGACCGCGGCGCCGCCGAGGACGCGGCCCGGGAGTGCCGGTCGGAGGCCTACGACATCCTGGCCTCCATCGGCTCCCCCGAAGCCGACCGGCTGCGCGCCCTGATCGGCCTCGGCGGGACCGCCGACCGGCCCCGCCGGCAGTGGCCGTCCTGGCTGCCGGCCTGATCCGCCCCTCGCCCCGGGGGTGTTCGGCTGCCGGTCGGACGGCTCAGGACAGCGCCCACACCTGGTTGTCCGCGCTCGTGCAGGCCGCCACCCTGACGTAGTAGGCGACTCCGTCGGACGTCAGACAGCCCTTGGTGGTGCCGTTGACGATCTGGTAGCCACCCCGAACCGGCACGAAGGACCAGAGCTGGTTGTCGTTGTACGGCGGGCTCGTCCAGATCTGCACGCGCCCGTCACCCGTGTCCAGGTCCAGCACCTTGGTGTAGTTGCTGGAGGCGTTGCGCAGGAAGTACTTCCCCTCGGAGACCTTTTCCAGCCGCCACACCTGGGCCGGCGTGTTGTTGACGTTGAAGGTGCCGACCCGGTTGCCGTTCTCGTCCACGGAGTAGGAGTTGTCCAGCGCGCCGTTGACGCCGGTGATCTGTGCCTGGGAGGGCAGCTGCGGCTGCGGTTTCGGCTCCGGCGTGGGGGGCGTGGGCGGCGTCGACGTCGCGGACGGCGTGGGCGTGGGCGGTTCGTGGGAGGCGGGCGGGGACGGGACGGCGGAGGTCGGCGCGGGCGAGGCGGGGTTCTGGCTCGCAGTGGGCGCGGTGGAGGCGGGAGGGGACGCGGCGGGGGCCGGGTTGGGCGTACCGGGCCGGACGGGCGTGGTGGTGCCCTGGCCGCCGGTGGCCGTGGTGGAGGCGGGAGGGGACGCGGCGGTGCCCCGGGTGGGCGTACCGGGCCGGACGGGCCCGGCGGAGGTCCGTCCGGCGACCGGCTCGGGCTCGGCGCCGGGCGTGGGGCTCCCGCCCGCTTCCGGTCCGGCCGACGGCACCGGGGCCGTCGGCTCGGCGGGCTGCTGTCCGGCGGGTTGGCGGTCGGCTGCCACCGCCGCGGGAACGGCCGGGCCCGAGAGGCCGGCCACCGGGCCCGCGACGGCGGCGGCGTCCGGAGCGTCGTCCTCGTCGGACCGGATCACCGTCGCGCCGGAGGCCCCGACGACGCAGAGCAGCGACAGCGCCGTCACCCCGATCAGACCGCGCAGGCGGAACCTGGCCCACCGTGCGCGTCCGGCGACCGGCCGGGGCCCGATCGGAGCCGGCGGCGCCGTCGCCTCGGCCGGTGCGAGGGCGTCCCGTGCCGCCGCGGCCATCGCCGCCGCGTCGGGCCAGCGCTCGCCGGGCTCCTTGGCCATCGCCCGCTCGACCAGCGCCCACACCGGCGCGGGCACGTCCTCCGGAAGCGGCGGCACGGGCTCCGTCAGGTGCTTGAGGATCAGTTCGAGGGCGGTCTCCCCGTCGAAGGGGAGCTGGCCGGCGAGGCACTCGTAGAGGACGACGCCGAGTGCGTAGAGGTCCGCCGAGGCGGTGACCGTCCCGGTGGAGGCCTGTTCGGGCGCCTGGTAGGCGGCGGTGCCGAGCACCATGCCCGGTACGGTCAGCCGGGCGTCGCAGCCGGGCCGGGCGATGCCGAAGTCCGCGATCACCGTCCGGTCGCCGCGGACCATCAGGTTGGCCGGTTTGATGTCCCGGTGGACCACCCCGGACTGGTGCGCGGCCTCCAGCGCCTCCAGCACCTGGAGCGCCATCAGGAGGGTCTCCTCCACCGTCAGCGCCCCGCGGCGTTCCAGCACGGCGCTCAGCGGTTCCCCGTCGATCAGCTCCATGACCAGGTAGCCGACCGAGGGCCGCCCGTCCACGGCGCTGTGCCCGTAGTCGTACACGCCGACGATGCCGGGGTGGCGCAGCTGTGCCATGACGCGGGCCTCGGCGTGGAAGCGTTCGGCGAAGCCGGATTCGTCCAGCAGGGCCGGCTTCACCACCTTGACCGCGACCCGGCGTCCCAGGACCTCGTCCTCGGCGAGCCACACGTCGCCCATCGACCCGCCGCCCAGCAGGTCAACCAGCCGGTAGCGGTCGGCGAGCACGGTGCCGCGCATGATACTCCCTGAATCAAGCCCGAGGACCGGAGCGAATCCGGAGACCGGCCCGGTTCCATGGGCGCACCTTGGTCCGGGGCGCCCTCCGAGGATCATGACACCGGCAAAACAATTACTGGCTTTCCATCATATGAATCACGGTCGACTCAAGCCATCACCGCCCCAAGGCCCTCCCCTCTACCCCCACCCGGGCAGCCGGGGCGTCATCCCGAGCACCATCCTGCAGTCCAGGACCACCAGGTGCTGAACACCTGCACCGGGTGGACCGCACCCGGCGCAGGTCGTCCACTCAGCCGCGGATGGGAGCGTTCTGACGCCGGAGGCACGGCAGCGCCGCGAGTCGGCGCGCCCGGAGACCGCCGGGTTGCGCTCAGCGATGCTCGGGGTTCTCGAAGTCGAAGCGGCAGCCGGCGTCCCACTCGGAGCGCTGGTTGCCGTGGGCCGGGATGCCGCCGGCGTCCTTGAGCATGCGGGCGAGGTGGAGCTGGTTCCAGGTCATGAAGGTGGTGTTGCGGTTGGTGAAATCGTTCTCCGGCCCGCCCGACCCGGGGTCCAGGTAGGAGGGACCGGGGCCCGCCTCCCCCACCCAGCCCGCGTCCGCCTGTGGCGGGACGGTGTAGCCGAGGTGCTGGAGGCTGTAGAGGACGTTCATCGCGCAGTGCTTGGCACCGTCCTCGTTCCCGGTGATCAGGCAGCCGCCGACCCGGCCGTAGTAGGCGTACTGGCCCTCGGAGTTGAGAATCGACGAGCAGGCGTACAGCCGCTCGATGACCTTCTTCATCACCGAGGAGTTGTCGCCCAGCCACACAGGTCCGGCTAGCGTGAGGATGTCGGCGGCCATCACCTGGGAGTAGATCACCGGCCACTCGTCGGTCTCCCAGCCGTGCTCCGTCATGTCCGGCCAGACGCCCGTGGCGATGTCGAGGTCCACCGCGCGCAGGACGTCGACGGCGACGCCCTGGCGCTCCAGGATGCCGGTGCTGACGTCGATCAGGCCCTGGGTGTGGCTTCGCTCCGGGGAACGCTTCAACGTGCAGTTGATCACCAGGGCGCGCAGGTCGGTGTACGACGTCGTCGGGTCCGGCACGGACTCCTCCTCCAGCAGCTCCGGGAAACCGGTCCAACCACCGACTCCCTGCCCAGCTCACCAGCCCCGCGCGGCGGACGCTCGTGGAACTGGGCCGCTCGCCTGACGGCGCGCCATCCTGTCGACCGACGCGTTCCTCTGCTCGGACTCGACCTCGGGGTACGCGTACCGCATCCGAGTGCCCGCCCGCCCCCGCGGGTACCCGGGCCGCGTCCTGCCCCAGCCACGACCGGACACCGGTCCACTCGGAGGGACGCCGTCGTCGAGCCTCGCGGAACCGGCCTGCGAGGGGGCTACTCGTTCTCGGTCCTGGACGGCCGCGGGGCAGGCTGTCAAGGCCTCCCGAGTGCCTGACCGACTTCTCACGCTTCTCGCGCCAAAGGTTCGTAGCAAAATTATCTGTCACTGGAATGCAGCTCACCAGGCCTTTTCGCATCGCGCCCCCGGACCGGCCGACCTAGCGTGGTTCGCGGCGCTCCTCCCCGACATTCCTCGCCGCACGCGAGCCATGGGACCGAGCCGCAAATCCGCCTGATCACAGCTTCGGCGGCACACGAACAGATGAATTCAGAAAGGCTCAACCATGGGCTTCAGCCATGTCGACGCGGTGATGGCCGTTCCCGACAAGCCGAACCAGTTCTGGGTGTTCTCCAACACCGACTACCGGCGCGTCGAAATCACCGTGACGAGCAGCCACCCGTACCCGGACAAGCTCGTCGGCAAGGGCACCATCCGCGAGGACTGGCCCAGCCTGTCGGACTTCGCGAAGATCGACGCCGTCATGAAGGTCCCGGACGGCAGCAACGAGTACTGGGTCTTCTCCGGCGACCGGTTCGTGCGGATCAACGTCGCCAACGGGGAGCCGCACACGGACACCAAGACCTACGGTCCGGCGCCGCTGAGCGAGTGGGAAGGCCTCACCAAGGGCTGACGGCAGCCTCGGGTGCGCGGACCGCACCGGACCCGCCGCACCCAGCACTGGACGCCCGGCCGGGCCGACCCGGCCGGGCGTTTCCCGTACCCGTACGTGTCCTGACCTTCAATCCCTCCATTCCCCCGCTCATGTACACCTGCCCCGATCGGAGACCTGCCCATGGGTCAGTTCGTCACAGACGTCAACGTCCTGGTCGCCTACGACGACCCGGTACGAAGTCCGTTCCACACACCCGCCGGGTGGGAGTGGATCGACGTCGACCTGAACAAGGGCGCGCACGGCGCCTACCTGTACCTCGTCTTCGAACGGTCCGCCGAGGGCCAACCCGTCACCGGCATCCGCGTCCTGAAGGACGACGAGAAGCCGCCCCCCGGGTACCAGAAACTGCCGGTCGACCTCAACAGGGGGACACCCGTACACGGCAAGGCCCTGTTCCTGGCCGTCACCCGCCAGGAAGGCGCAGGCCGGCGCATCGTCGACCTCACCGTCACGGACTGGAAGGACGGATCGCAGGAGATCCCTCCCAAGACGGGCTACACCCGTGTCGGCACCAACCTCAACGAGGGCGCGACGGGCGACTTCCTCTACCTCGACTACCTCCGGGCCACCGAGAACGCACCCTCCGGTTCGCCCGCCACGCCGGACCAGGAGAACGCGTGAACACTCCCCACTCCCCGCAGAGCGCTCCGTCGCTGCCGGACTCGCTGCTGAAGGCCCTCAAGCGCAAGCCCCGCCCCGGCGGACTGAAGGCCATCCGACACGTGGTCTTCCTGATGCAGGAGAACCGTTCCTTCGACCACTACCTCGGCAGCAACTTCCGAGGAGTGCGCGGGTACGACGACCGCAACCTCGTCACGTTCCCCGGGACCGGCGGCCGCACCGTCCTCGACCAGCCCGATCCGGGCCACACGTCCGAGCCCCGGAGGCCCTACCAGCTCAGGCCGGACCAGGGTACCGCCGAGCCGGAGGCCCACAACTGGCCCACCGGCCACCAGGCGTGGAACAACGGCCGCTACGACCAGTGGATCAAGGCCAAGGGAACCGTCACGATGGGCTACTTCGACCAGCCGGAGGTCGTCGGCACCTACCGGGCACTGGCCGAGCGGTTCACCGTGTGCGACGCCTACCACTGCTCGGTGATGAGCGAGACCACCTCGAACCGCAACTACCTCTTCAGCGGGTTCGGCGGCTGGGAGCCCGACGGGTCACGGGTCACCGGGTCGGTCGCGCACGACCGCGAGAATCCCGATGCGACCTACACGGGGGACCGGGCGCTCGGCTACAACTGGTCCAGCTACCCCGAGATCCTGGAGGTCAACAACGACCCCTTCGGCTCCGACGGGATCAGCTGGCGCGTCTACCAGGGCTGGGACAACTACTACGACAACAATCTGGAGTTCCACGCCGAGTTCAAGCGGATCTTCCAGACCGTGCTGACGAAGGCCGGGCTCGACTACCTGAGCCTGTACGACTTCTACAAGAATCCGGGTCAAGTTCAGCAGCCGGACGTGGAGGCCCTCGCCAAGGCGGTCGCCGACCTTCCGCCGGCCGACCGGAGCCTCTACGACCGCGGACTCTTCCGCTGCCCGCCCCCACCGGACTCGAAGCAGAACCCGAAGAACTACCGCGACTTCGTCTACGCGTTCGCCCAGGACGTGGCGGCGAAGCGGGTCCCCCGGGTCTCGTACCTGGTGCCCTCGGACGCGGACTCGGAGCACCCGGGCGACGGCGGTTCGGCCCCCATGACCGGCGAGGAGGTCGTCGCCCAGGTCCTGGACGTCATCGCCTCCGACGAGGACATGTGGGACTCCACCGTGCTGTTCATCAGCTACGACGAGAACGACGGCTTCTTCGACCACGTGCCGCCGCCGGTGCCCCCGCAGGATGTCGACGACGAGTACGTCGGCAAGGAGCCCATCGGCCTGGGCATGCGCGTACCGATGATCGTCGTCTCCCCGTGGACGGTGGGCGGCTACGTCAACTCCCAGGTCTTCGACCACACCTCACAAGTCCGTTTCCTGGAAGAGTGGTTGGGCGTTCGCCAGCCCGCCATCAGCCGCTGGCGGCGCACCGTGGCCGGCAACCTCACCTCGGTCTTCGACTTCGACCGCACCGGCGACCCGCCGCCGCAACCCACCGACCCCACCCGGCGTCTGGCCCGCCCGCTGCCGTACCAGCCGGACGCCCACGGCGCCCTGGACCAGCAGCAGGGCGCGTTCGTCCTCCAGCCGGCCAACACCGGCGCCGCCTCCGTGCACCTGACCCTGTACGACAACGTCGGCACGTCCGGTACCTACGACGCACCCCGACACTTCGACGTGCTCGGCACCACCACGCCCGCCACCAAAGTGCCTCTGCGCGAAGGAAGTTACGACTTCTACCTCACCGGCCCCAACGGGTTCCGCCGTGAGTTCGCCGGAAAGGCCTCCGGGGCCGCCGCCGAAACCTCCGTGGCCACCGCCATCGCCGCCGCCCCGAAGCGCACCCTCACCCTGACGATCACCTCACCCAGCGCCACACCGCAGACCGTCACCGTGGCTCCCCGGTACTACAGCACCGCGAAGGCGCTGACCGGGACGGTCGTCACGGGCAGACCCCTCGTCCTCGCCTGGGACACCGAGGCTGCCGACGGCTGGTACGACCTGGACCTCGCGATCGCCGAGGACGCGTCCTTCCGCCGCCGCCTCATGGGCCACGTCGAGAACGGCCGGCCGAGCATCAGCGGCTGAACGGCGAGGAGGCCGGCGCCGGGCCCGCGGCGCCGGCCTCCTCGGGTGTGAGGCGTCCTACCGGCGGCCGCGTGCCGGTGCGGGGTTGAGCTTGGCGCTGAGCACCGACAGGAAGGTCGGGAGCCTGTCCACCGCGGTCTTGGGGACGGGGGTGACCTGGACGGTGTCCCGGACCACGTCCTGCACGACGAGCTTGTAGGTGCCGCCCTCCTCGACGAGTTCGGCGGCGTAGAGCAGTGTTTCTTCCACCAAGGGTCCCTCCGGTCCGTCTGTCGTACGGCGGGTCAGGAGCCGGTGAGCCAGGCGTTCCACGCCTTGGTCGCCTGCTCCTCGTCCGCTCCCTCGGCGAACAGGTGGTGGCCCAGCCAGATCGGCCAGTTCCAGGAGCTGCCGTTGTAGAACCGGTACAGCGTGTCCGGGCCGCGCAGGCCGATGAAGTCGGGGCTCAGGTAGTCCACGACCACCTCTTCCGAGCCGCCGTCCGCACCCGGGAGGTCGAGTGAGAGCCGGTCGCCGACAGACGTGTCGTCGGCGAGGCCGAGGCGCCGGCGCAGCGTGGCGAAGTCGGCGGGGTCGGCGGTCGGTCCGGGCCGGGCGGCCTTGACGTAGACGGCGGTGCGGTCGGCGAAGTGCGTCAGGTACTGGGCGAGGCTGTGCTGGTAGAAGTCGACGTGCTTCTCGGCCGCGTCCGCCCTGGTGTCCCAGCCGTCGTCGACGACGCCCTCGTGCACCCAGTGGATGCCCATCCGCAGGTGGCTCGACGTGCCGTCGGCCGGCTCGATGTGGTAGCTGAGGGTGTTCGAGAAGCCGCCGTCCCTGGTCGCCAGGACGGCGAAGTGGTGCGGCGGTTCCCAGGCCACGACGGTGCCGCCGCCGCGGGAGACCGTGCCGCCGACGTGCGGCTCGACCTCCATGGGGTACAGCCAGCTGAGGTTGCCGGCGCCGGTGGCGATCGCCTGCCAGACCTTGTCCGGTGCGGCGGGCAGGTCCTGTTCCCGGCGCACCTGGAACTCTCGGGCCATGGTCGGTTCTCCTTCGCGGTCGATGGTCTTGTCGTTCGGTGGGGTTGTCGTTCGGTGGGGTCGTCGTTCGACGGGCTTGTCGTTCAGTAGGTGAGCGGCAGTGCGCACAGGTGCCGTTGCAGCGGGTTGGGCCGCCAGTCGAGGACCGTCCCGTCGGCGAGCCCGAGGCGCGGGAGCCTGCGGACCAGGGTGCCGATCGCCAGTTCGGTCTGGAGCTTGGCGAGTGGTCCGCCGAGGCAGAAGTGCGGGCCCGTGCCGAAGGTCAGGTGCCGGTTGCGGGCGCGCGTCAGGTCGAGCCGGTCGGGGTCCTCGAAGCGGTACTGGTCGCGGTTGGCCGCGCTGAGGAACAGGTACACCAGCTCGCCCTCGCGCAGCGTCCGCCCGCCGATCTCCAGGTCCTGCGCGACGACCCGGACGATCGCCTGGGTCGGCGTGTCGTAGCGGGCCAGCTCCTCGACGGCGGTGCGGATCAGCGCCGGGTCCTCGCGCAGCCGGGCCAGCTGGTCGGGGTGGCGCAGCAGGGCGAGGGCGCCGTTGCCGATCAGGTTGGCGGTGGTCTCGTCCCCGGCGGTGATGAGGACGAAGCAGGTGGACAGCAGTTCGGAGTCGGTGAGCCGGTCGTCCGTGGCCTGGGTGGTGACCAGGGCGCTGATCAGGTCGTCGCCCGGATCCTCGCGGCGCTGCCGGATGAGCCGGGACAGGTACTCCTCGTACTGGTCGACGGCGGCCTCGGCCTGCTCGATGTCGGCGGCCAGGTTGCCGATCCGGCGGAACCAGGTCTTCACCTCGGGGCGGTCCTCGGGCGGGATGCCGAACAGCTCGCAGGCGACGGCCAGGGGCAGCGGGGAGGCGACCGCCTCGATGAAGTCCATGGCTGGCCCCTGGGCCACGGCCCGGTCGATCAAGTCGTCGACGACCGTCTGGATGCCGTCCCGCAGGGCCTCGACGCGCCGGGCGGTGAACGCCCGGTTGACGAGCTTGCGCAGCCGGGCGTGGTCCGGCGGGTCGGTGTTGGTCATCACCCGGCCGAGCCGGTCGGTGAGCCGGCTGAGGGCCTTCAGGTCGCCGCCCAGGCCGCCGAGGGCCCGGGTCATCCGGTCCCGGTCGTTCGACAGGCGCAGGTCGCCGAGCGCGGCGTCGACGTGGGCGTACCGGGTGAGGTACCAGATGCCCTGGGCGCTGCGGTGGACCGGGCTCTCGTGCCGCATGCGGGCGTAGTAGGGGTACGGGTCGCGGCGGGCCTCGGGCGTGTACAGGGCCGCGGCGAGGTCGCCGGGCCCGGCTGCGGCGTCAGTGCCGGGGGTGTCGGTGCCGAGGGTGTCGGTGGAGGTCACGTCGGCCGCGCTACTGCCGGGCGTCCATGGCGACGGCGAGGCTCCTGGGCCGCATGTCGGTCCAGGACTGCTCGACGTACTCCAGGCAGGCGGTGTGGCTGTCGGGGCCGTGGGCGACGGTCCAGCCCTCGGGGACGTCGGCGAACTGCGGCCACAGCGAGTGCTGGTCCTCCTGGTTGACGAGCACGAGGAAGGTGGCGTCCTGGTCGTCGAAGGGGTTGGTCATGGGTCAGTCCTCCTGGTGGGAAAAGGTGGTGTCGCCGGTGACCTCGGCGAGGCGGGCGGCCACGATCGGTCCGATCTGGGCCAGCGAACCCGGCTGGGTCATCCGGTCGTGGCGGGTGGTGATGTCGTGCGAGTCGATCCGGCCGGTGACGTACGGGCGCCAGGTGCCGGCGCCGGCCGAGTCCTCGGTGCGGTCGATCGTGGAGTTGAACAGCAGCAGGTCCCCCTCAAATCGGCCGGGGGCGTGGGCGACCGCCAGCTCGGCATTGTTGATCATGATCCGGACGACGGCCTCGATGCGCCGCTCGTCCAGGTGCGCCAGGGCGCTGCCCCGGCGGCGGAGGATCTCGGCGACCTCGGCGTAGGACAGCGGCCCCTCGCCCAGTTCGGCGGGGTCGCAGTCGAGGATGCCGACAAGCACGTCCCGCTCGGTGGGCACGGCGGAGTCGTCGAGCACGACGTCCTTGACCGGGTAGGCGTCGAGGGCCGCCAGCAGTTCGGTGCGCTCGCCGCGGGCCTGGAGCTCGCAGGCGATCGCGTGGGCGATCAGCCCGCCGGCGGACCAGCCGAGCAGCCGGTAGGGGCCGTCGGCCTGGACCTTGCGGATCTGGTCGGCGTAGTCGGCCGCCATCTCCTCGTACGAGGTCGGCAGGGTCTCGGCGTGCGCGAGACCGCGTGCCTGGATCGCGTACACCGGGTACTCCGGGCCGATGTGGTTCAGCAGACCGGAGTAGGACCAGCTGATGCCGCCGCCGGGGTGGATGCAGAACAGCGGCGGGAGGGTGCCGGTGGACCGCAGCGGCAGCACCACGTCGAAGGAGTCCTCGGCGTCGTCCATGGCCAGCCGACTGGTCAGACCGGCCACGGTGGGGGCCTCGAACAGGGTGCGCAGGCCCACCGGGACGCCCAGCGTCTCGCGGATGCGCGAGACCAGGCGGGCGGCCAGCAGCGAGTGCCCGCCGAGGTCGAAGAAGCTGTCGTCGAGGTGGACCTGCTCCCGGCCGAGGATCTCGGCGAACAGGGCGCACAGCAGCTGCTCCTGCGGGGTGCGCGGGCCGCGGCCGGCACCCGTCGCCCCGGACTCGGGTGCGGGCAGCGCGGCCCGGTCGAGCTTGCCGTTGGCGGTCAGCGGCAGCGCGTCGAGGGTGACGAAGGCCGACGGCACCATGTACTCGGGCAGTTCGCGGCCGAGCAGGCGGGCGAGGCCGTCCGGCGCGGGCGCGCCCTCGGCGGCGGGCACCAGGTAGGCGACCAGGCGCTTGTCGCCCGGCCGGTCCTCGCGGGCGACGACGGCCGCCTGGGCCACCCCCGGGCAGGCGGCGAGGAGGGCCTCGACCTCGCCGGGCTCGATCCGGAACCCGCGCAGCTTGACCTGCTCGTCGGCGCGGCCGACGAACTCCAGGGTGCCGTCGGGCAGCCACCGGACGAGGTCCCCGGTGCGGTACATGCGCTCCCCCCGCTCGAACGGGCAGGCGACGAAGCGCTCGGCGGTCAGGCCCGGCCGGCCCGGGTAGCCCCGGGCCACGCCCGCCCCGGCGAGGTACAGCTCGCCCTCCACGCCCACCGGCACCGCGCGGAGCCCGCCGTCGAGCACGTACGCCCGCATGTTCGCCATGGGCCGGCCGATCGGCACGCTCGCGGCGGCCTCCGGGAGCGCGCGGACGCGGTGGTGGGCGGCGAAGGTGGTGGCCTCGGTCGGGCCGTAGCCGTTGACCACGGCGGTGTCCGGGCAGGCCGCCAGCACCCGGGCGACGGCCGACGGCGGCACCACGTCGCCACCGGTCCACACCTCGCGGACCGTGGCGAGCAGCTGCGGCCGCTCCTCGGCCACCAGGCGGAACAGGCCGGCCGTCAGCCACAGTCCGGTCACCCCGTGCTCGGCGACCGCGCCCGCGAGCAGGTCGAGGTCGAGCCGGCCGGGCGGTGCGACGACGACCGTGCCGCCGCCGAGCAGCGGCGCCCAGAGCTCGTAGGTCGCGGCGTCGAAGGCCGTGGGCGAGTGCAGCAGCACCCGGTCATGGCCGCCCTCGCGCCAGCACGGGGCGAGGGCGAGCGCCGCCACGTCGCGCTGGGTGACGCCGACGCCCTTCGGCCGTCCCGTCGAACCGGAGGTGTACATCACATACGCCAACTGCCCGGGATCACACGGGATCTGCGGATCGGAGTCGTCGGTCTCGGCCTGGCTCAGCGCGGTCAGCACGTCCTCGGTGAGCACCAGGGCCGCGCCGGTCTCCCGGAGGATCAGGTCGATCCGGGAGGACGGGAACCGCGGATCGAGCGGGACGTAAGCGCCGCCGGCCTTGACGATCGCCAGGACCGCGACGACGACGTCCGCCGAGCGCTCCAGCAGCACCGCGACCGGGGTCTCCGCCCGCACACCCTGGCCGATCAGGGCCCGGGCCAGGCGGTTGGCCCGCCCGTCGAGCTCGCGGTAGGTCAGTTCGGCGTCGTCCGCGACGACCGCGACCGCGTCCGGCGTGGCCCGCACCCGGCGGGCGAACAGCTCCGGCAGGGCGGCCTCGGGCAGTTCGACGCCAGACAGTTCGGCGTCGGTCCGGTTGAACTCGACCAGCAGTTCGCGGCGTTCCTCTCCGGTCAGCAGGTCGAGCCGGCCGATCGGCTGGTCCGGCTCGGCGGCGGCCGCGCGCAGCAGCCGCACCCAGCGGGCGAACAGCAGCTCCACGGTGGCCGGGTCGAACAGGTCGGTCGCGTACTCGACCGCGCCGAGCACGCCCGCCGGACTGCCGTCCGGGCCGTGCTGCTCGGCCAGGCTGACGGTCAGGTCGACGCGGGCGGTGCCGGTGGGGGCCTCCAGGTGGACGGTCTCCAGGCCCGGCAGGGCGAACTCCCCGGCCGGGGCGTTCTGCAGGCCGAGCATGACCTGGAACAGCGGGTGGTGGGCCAGCGAGCGGGTGGGGTTGACGGCCTCGACCAGGTACTCGAACGGCACGTCCTGGTGGGCGTAGGCGGCCAGCGCCTTCTGCCGCACCCGGCCGACGAGTTCGGCGAAGCCCGGGTCGCCGCTGGTGTCGGTGCGCAGCACCAGCGTGTTGACGAAGAACCCGACGAGGTCGTCCAGCGCCTGGTCGGTGCGCCCGGCGATGGGGCTGCCGATCGGGATGTCGGTGCCCGCGCCGAGCCGGGTGAGCAGGGCGGCCAGGCCGGCCTGGAGCACCATGAACATGCTGGCGCCGTGCGCGGTGGCCAGATCCCGCAGGTCCTGGTGCAGGTCCGCGTCGAACCGGACCTCGACCCGGCCGCCGCGCTGGGAGGCCTCGGCCGGCCGGGGCCGGTCCGCGGGCAGCCGCACCTGGTCCGGCAGGCCCGCCAACTCCTCCTTCCAGTAGTCGAGTTGCCGGGCGAACAGGCTGCCCCGGTCGGCGGCCTCGCCGAGCAGGTCGCGCTGCCACAGGGTGTAGTCGGCGTACTGCACCGGCAGCGGGGACCACTGCGGGGCCCCGCCCTGGCAGCGGGCCGCGTAGGCGGTGGCCAGGTCCCGGGAGAGCGGGCCCATCGACCAGCCGTCGGCGGCGATGTGGTGCACCACGACCAGCAGAACGTGCCGCCCGGGGGCGAGGGCGTACAGCTCCGCCCGGACCGGCGGCTCGGCGGCCAGGTCGAAGCCGCGCCGGGCCGCCTCGGCGAGCCGGCCGGCGAGCCTGCTCTCGTCGAGCTCGACCACCGGCAGCGGCGAGTACACCTCGTCCGTGCCCAGCACCTGCTGGTGGGGCACCCCGTCCGTCTCCCGCAGGACGGTGCGCAGGCTCTCGTGCCGGGCGACCACGTCCGCCAGCGCTGCCGCCAGCGCCTCCCGGTCGAGGTCGCCGGTCAGGCTGAGGGCGAGCGGCATGTTGTAGGTGGCGCTCGGCCCGTCCATGCGGTGCAGGAACCACAGGCGGCGCTGGGCGAAGGACAGCGGGAGCTGCTCGGGGCGCGGACGGGCGGTCAGCGCGGGCCGCTCGGTGACGGACCCGTCGAGGCGGCCCGCCAGCGCGGCCACGGTCGGGTGCTCGAACAGCGTCCGGATCTCCAGTTCGGCGCCGAGGACCGCCCGGACCCGGGAGGCCAGGCGCGTCGCCAGCAGCGAGTGGCCGCCGAGGTCGAAGAAGCTGTCCTCGACGCCGACCCGGGGCAGGCCGAGCACGTCGGCGAAGAGCTCGGCGAGCAGCTGCTCCTGCGGGGTGCGCGGCTCCCGGCCGCCGACGGCCGTCCCCAGGTCGGGGGCGGGCAGGGCGCGGCGGTCGAGCTTGCCGTTGGCGGTCAGCGGCAGCGCGTCCAGCACCACGAACACCGACGGCACCAGGTAGTCGGGCAGCCGGGCGCCCAGCCAGCTCCGGAGTTCGGCGGCGAGGGCCGGGGCACCGCGCTTTCCGGCCGGGCGGTTGGTGAGCGCGGACAGCGCCGCGCCCGCGCCCCGGGTGGGGCGGTACGCCTCGGCCGGGGCTTCGCCGGGTGAGCCGTCGGGTGTGCCGTCGGATACGTCGCTGAGTGCGGCGCTGAAGAGCACGTCCAGGGCGTCCGGGCCGGTGGCCGACCAGGTGACGGACACCCGGCGGCCGAGCGCGTCCCCGAGGGCGTGGAAGTCCTCGGGATCGGGCGCCGCGTCCTCCTGCGGCGCGTGCAACCGCTCCAGCAGCGGCCCGAGCGGGATGTCCTCCTCCTGTACGGCCCGGGCCAGGGCCGCCTCGCGGACCACGCGGCGGTTGGGTGCCCCGGTGATCCGGACCGGGCGGCCGTCGTGCCGCCCGAGGAGCTCGCACAGTTCCGGCAGGGCGGCCACGTCCCGGCCCCAGCGGAGTTCGGCCGGCTCGTCGCCCTGCGCCGGGGCGGCGGGCCGCTTGCGAAGGGTGACGTCGTAGCGGTAGCGGGTCAGCTCGTTGTGGTGGCGGCCGCGCTTGACCTCCACGGCCACCGCGCCGATGTCCGTGCCGTGCTCCCGAAGGACGGTGAAGAAGTCCGGGTCGACCAGAAGCTCCTTCTCCATCCGGAGGGACTGCTCCACCGCGCGGCGCACCGAGGTGAGGTCGGCGCCGTCGCCGACCCGGTGCAACTGGACGGCGGTGGCCAGCGGGCGCAGGAGCCGCAGGTTGCGGATGTCGCCGAGGAAGAGTGCGCCGCCGGGGGCGAGCAGCCCCATCAGCTTGTCGATCACGTCGGTGAGGTAGTCGGCGGACGGGAAGTACTGCACGACCGAGTTGATCACGATGGTGTCGAAGTGCCCGACGGGCAGGCCGTCGGTGTCGTGTGCCGGTCGGGTGTGCAGGACGACGCGGTCGGCCAGGTGCTTCTGCCGGGCGATCTGGGTGGTGAGTGCGTCGATCGCGGTGGCGGAGAAGTCGGTCGCCCAGTACGTCTCGCAGTGCGGTGCGACCTGCGAGAGGAGCAGCCCGGTGCCGACGCCGACCTCCAGTACCCGGCGGGGGCGCAGGGCCAGGATGCGGGCCACGGTCGCGTCGCGCCATTCCCGCATCTGCTCGACGGGGATCGCGCTGGCGTCGTAACTGCTGTTCCAGCCGACGAAGTTCTGGCCGAAAACGGTCTCCTCGGGGGTGATGGGCAGGGCGTCGTAGATGTCCTGCCACTCGCCGACGTGATCGGCTTCCAGACCGCTGTCGCGGTCGGTGTCCTGGCGGGGGACGACGTAGCCGATGAGCCGGTCGTCCCGGGCGAGGACGGCGGCCCGGGCGACGGCGGGGTGCTCGGCCAACACCGTCTCGATCTCACCGGGCTCGACCCGGAAGCCGCGCACCTTCACCTGCTCGTCGGCCCGGCCGACATACTCCAACTGCCCGTCGCCCAGCCACCGCACCACGTCCCCGGTGCGGTACATCCTCTCGCCCGCCACGCCGAACGGGCAGGCCACGAACCGCCCCGCCGTCAAGCCCGGCCGGTTCAGATACCCGCGCGCCAGACCCGCACCCGCGACGTACAACTCCCCCGGCACACCGGGCGGCACCGGCCGCAACCGCTCGTCCAGCACATACACCCGCGCGTTGGCGATCGGCCGACCGATCGGCGGCACACCCGCCCCAGGCGCGAGCGGGTCACTCATCGTCGCGCACACCGTCGTCTCCGTCGGACCGTACGCGTTCACCATCCGCCGACCCGGCGCCCACCGCGCCACCAGCTCCGGCGGGCACGCCTCACCCGCCACCACCAACGTCGACACCCTCACCGCGCCCTCCGGCAGGGCCGCCAGGACGGACGGGGGCACGGTCACGTGGGTGACCGCGAGCCCCGGATCGGTCAGCGCGGCCACCGGCTCCGCCGCCGGCGGCAACACCAACGCCGCACCGCACAGCAACGCCGTGAAGATCTCCGACACCGACGCGTCGAAACTGGGCGAGGCGAACTGCAGCACCCGACTGCCGGCATCGATCGCGAACCGCTCGATCTGCGCCGCGACCAGACTCGCCACGCCACCGTGCGCGACCACGACGCCCTTGGGACGACCGGTCGAACCCGACGTGTAGATCACATACGCCGGATGCCGAACATCCAGGGCAACCCCAGGATCGGCCTCCGACCAGGCAGACGCCTCACATGCCTCGGCGACCAGCGCCGGATCGTCGACCACCAGCGCCGGGCAGGCATCCTCCAACATGTACGCGATCCGCGACGCCGGGTACGACGGGTCCACCGGCAGATACGCGGCACCCGCCTTCAGCACACCCAGGACGGCCACCACCGACTCCACGGAACGCGGCAGCGCCACCGCCACGACCTGCTCCGGACCGACCCCACGCGCGATCAGCGCGTGCGCGAACCGGTTCGCCCGGGAGTTCAACTCCCGGTACGTCAGCTCGACACCGCCGGACACCAGAGCGAGCGCGTCCGGCGTCGCCGCCACCTGCGCCGCGAACGCCTGCGGCACCGGAACGGCGCCCACCTCGCGGGTAGTCGCGTTGCCCCGCTCCAGCAACCGGTGCCGCTCGTCGGGGTCGAGGAGGTCGATCCCCCCGATCAACCGGTCCGGATCGGCGGTGACCGCCTCCAGCAGGAGCGTCCAGCGCCGCACCAGGGCCTCGACCGTCGAGCGGTCGAACAGGTCGGTGGCGTACTCGACCACGCCGACGATCCCGTCCGGGCTGCCGTCGGGGCCGAACCGCTCGCTCAGGTTGAAGCCGAGGTCGAACTTGGCCGTCCCGGTCGGCACGGCGAAGGCGGACACCTGGAGGCCGGGCAGCGCGAACTCACCCATCGGCACGTTCTGCACCGCGAGGATCGTCTGGAACAGCGGGTGGTGCGCGAGCGAGCGGGACGGGTTCAGCACCTCCACCAGATGCTCGAACGGCACGTCCTGGTGCGCGTAGGCGGCGAGCGCGGTCTCCCGCACCCGTTCCAGCAGCTCACCGAAGCTCGGGTCGCCGCTCGTGTCGGTGCGCAGCACCAGCGTGTTCACGAAGAACCCGACCAGGTCGTCCAGCGCCTCGTCGGTACGACCCGCGATCGGACTCCCGATCGGAATGTCCGTCCCCGCACCCAGCCGCGTGTACAACGCCGCCAACGCCGCCTGGAGCACCATGAACAGACTGCTCCCGGACCGCCGGGCCAACTCGGCCAGCCCCGCGTGCAGTTCGGGGGTCAGCTCAAGGCCGAAGGTGGCTCCCCGGTAGCCGGCGACGGCTGGCCGGGGCCGGTCGGCGGGCAGCGGGATCCGCTCCGGGAGGCTGTCCAACTGTTCGGCCCAGTAGCGGAGTTGTCCGGCGAACCGGCTGTCCGGATCCTCCGGGTCGCCGAGCAGCTCGCGCTGCCAGAGCGTGTAGTCGGCGTACTGCACCGACAGGGCGTCGCGGTCCGCCGCACGGCCCTGGCAGCGGGCGGCGTAGGCCTCGGCGAGGTCGCGGGCGAGCGGGCCGGTGGACCAGCCGTCACCGGCGATGTGGTGCATGACCAGCAGCAGCACGTGCTCGTCCGGCGCGACCGCGAACAGTTCGGCGCGCAGCGGCGGTTCCGCCGCGAGGTCGAACGGGAGCCGCGCCGCGTGGGCGAGCCGTTGCGGCAGCTCGTCCTCCGCGGCCTCGGTCACCCGGACCCGGGGCCGGGCCGCAGCCGGGTCGAGGATCCGCTGGCACGGCACGGCGTCGAGCTCCGGGAACACCGTCCGCAGGCTCTCGTGCCGGGCCACCACGTCGGCCAACGCCTCGTCCAGCGCCACCCGGTCGAGCGTCCCGGTCAGCTGGAGCGCCAACGGGATGTGGTAGGCCGCGGCGGCTCCGTCCATCCGGTGCAGGAACCACAGGCGGCGCTGCGCGAACGACAGCGGTACCGTCTGCGGCCGCTCGTACGGCGCCAGTGCGGGCCGGGCCCGGTCGGCCTCGGTGAGCCGTGCCGTCAGGCCGGCCACCGTCGGCGCCTCGAAGAGCGCGCGCAGCCCGACCTCGGCCCCCAGGGCCGAACGGATCCGGGAGACCAGCCGGGTGGCCAGCAGCGAGTGTCCGCCCAGGTCGAAGAAGTCGTCCTCGACACCGACCTGGTCCCGGCCCAGCACCTCGGCGAACAGCTCGCACAGGATCTGCTCCTGCGGCGTCCGCGCCGCCCGACCAACCCCGACGACGCCGGCCTCCGGCTCCGGCAGCGCCGCCCGGTCCAACTTCCCGTTCGGCGTCAACGGCAGCGCCGCCAACACCACGAACGCCGACGGCACCAGGTAGTCCGGCAGCCGCTCACGCAGGTACGACGCCAGTGCCGCCGGGCGGGCATCGGCGCCGGGGCGCGGGGCCACGTAGCCGACGAGCCGGTCGCCGTCGGCGAGGACGGCGGCCTGGGCGACCCCGGGGTGCGCGGTCAGGACGGCCTCGACCTCGCCGGGCTCGACGCGGAAGCCGCGCACCTTCACCTGCTGGTCCGCCCGGCCGACGTACTCCAACTCTCCGTCGGCCCGGCGCCGCACCACGTCCCCGGTCCGGTACATCCGGCCGCCCGCCGCCCCGAACGGGCAGGCCACGAACCGACCCGCCGTCAGGCCCGGCCGGTTCAGGTACCCGCGCGCCAGACCCGGCCCCGCGACATACAACTCCCCCGCCACACCCGACGGCACCAGGCGGAACCGTTCGTCCAGCACGTACACCCGGAAGCCCGCGACCGCACGGCCGATCGGCGGCACGCCCGAACCGGGTGCGAGGGGGTCGCTCATCGTCGCGCACACCGTCGTCTCCGTCGGCCCGTACGCGTTGACCATCCGCCGCCCCGGCGCCCACCGCGCCACCAGCTCCGGCGGGCACGCCTCACCCGCCACCACCAGCGTGCCGGCCGTGACATCGGCGCCGTCCAGCGCCGCCAGGGCCGAGGGCGGCAACGTCACATGGGTCACGCCGAGCCGACGGTCCGTCAGAGCCTCCAACGGAGCCTTCGCCGGCGCCAGCACGAGGGCGGCACCGGTCAGCAGCCCGCTGCACAGGTCCCAGAACGACGCGTCGAAACTGGGCGAGGCGAACTGCAGCACCCGACTGCCCGGCGCCACGCCGAGCCGCTCGACCTGCGCCGCCACCAGACCCGACACCCCGCTGTGGCTCACCACCACACCCTTGGGACGACCGGTCGAACCCGACGTGTAGATCACGTACGCCGGCTGCCGGACGTCGAGCGCGACCACCGGATCCGTGTCCGGCCAGGCGGACGCCGCAGATGCCTCGGACACCTCGGCCGCCTTGGCCACCAGCGCCGGATCGTCGATCACCAGCACCGGGCACGCGTCCTCCAGCATGTACGCGATCCGCGACGCCGGGTACGACGGGTCCACCGGCAGATACGCGGCACCCGCCTTCAACACACCCAGGACGGCCACCACCGACTCCACAGAACGCGGCAACGCCACCGCCACCAACTGCTCCGGACCCACGCCCCGGGCGATCAGCGCATGCGCGAACCGGTTCGCACGGGAGTTCAACTCCCGGTACGTCAGCTCGACACCGCCGCACACCAACGCGAGCGCGTCCGGCGTCGCCGCCACCTGCGCGGCGAACGCCTCCGGCAGGCTCACCCCGGCCGCCCGTGGCTCGACGGCGGGCAGCAGCTCGCGGCGTTCCTCGGCGGACAGCAGCTCGATCGCACCGATCGGCCGGTCCGGATCGGCGGCGACCGCCGCCAGCAGCCGGGCCCACCGGGCGACCAGGGCCTCGACCGTCGAACGGTCGAAGAGGTCGGTGCTGTACTCGACCTCCCCGGTCAGCCCGGCCGGCGTGCCGTCGGGCCCGCGGTTCTCCACGAGGCCGAAGGTCAGGTCGACCCGCGAGGTCCCGGTCGGCACCGGCACCCCGGAGACCGTCAGCCCGGGCAGCTCGAAGTCGCCCATCGGCGCGTTCTGCAGGGCCAGCACGGTCTGGAAGAGCGGGTGGAGCGACATCGACCGCGCCGGGTTCAGCGCCTCCACCAGGTGCTCGAACGGCACGTCCTGGTGCGCGAAGGCCGACAGCGCCGTCTCCCGCACCCGGCCCAGCAGTTCGCGGAAGCTCGGGTCACCGCTCGTGTCCGTCCGCAGCACCAGCGCGTTGACGAAGAACCCGACCAGCTCGTCCAGCGCCTCGTCCGTCCGGCCCGCGATCGGGCTCCCGATCGGAATGTCCGTCCCCACCCCCAGCCGGGTGTACAGCGCCGCCAGGCCCGCCTGGAGCACCATGAACAGACTGCTCCCCGACCGCCGGGCCAACTCGGCCAGCCCCGCGTGCAGTTCGGGGGTCAGCCGGATGTCCAGCAGGTCGCCGCCGTAGGTCATGACCGCCGGCCGGGGCCGGTCGACGGGCAGCGCGAGCTGCTCGGGGAGCCCGGCGAGCGCCTGGCTCCAGTAGCCGACCTGGCGGGCGAACGCGCTGTCCGCGTCGGACTCCTCGCCGAGGATCTCGTGCTGCCAGACGGTGTAGTCCGCGTAGCTCACCGGCAGCGGCGCCCAGCCCGGGGCGTCGCCGCGCCGGCGGGCGGTGTACGCGGTCGCGAGGTCGCGGGAGAGCGGGCTCATCGACCAGCCGTCGCCGGCGATGTGGTGCAGGACGACCAGCAGGACGTGCTCGTCCGGGGCGAGCGCGAACAGCTGCGCCCGGACGGGCAGGTCCGCCGTCAGGTCGAAGGCGCGCACCGCCGCCTCGCTCAGCAGCCCCGGCAGCTCCGACTCGTCGGCCCGGCGCACCGGGATCCGGATCGTCGCCTCCGCAGCGCTCAGCACGCGCTGGCGCGGGACGCCCTCGGTGTGCGGGAACACCGTGCGCAGGCTCTCGTGCCGCGCCACCACGTCCGTCAGCGCCGCTCCCAGCGCCTCCCGGTCGAGGTCGCCGGTCAGCCGCAGTGCCAGCGGCATGTGGTAGGTCGCGCTGGGCGCCCCGAACTGGTGCAGGAACCACAGGCGGCGCTGGGCGAAGGACAGCGGCAGCGGTTCTGGGCGCGGCCGGGGCACCAGCGCCTGCCGCGCGGTGGCGGCGTCGTGCAGCCCGGCCGCGAGCCCGGCCGGTGTCGGCGTCCGGAACAGGCGGCGCAGTTCCAGTTCGACCCCGAGGGTCGCCCGGACCCGGGAGACCAGTCGGGTCGCCAGCAGCGAGTGCCCGCCCAGGTCGAAGAAGTCGTCCTCGACACCGACCTGGCCCCGGCCCAGCACCTCCGCGAACAGCTCGCACAGGATCTGCTCCTGCGGCGTCCGCGCCGCCCGGCCAACCCCGACGGCGCCCACCTCCGGCGCGGGCAGAGCCGCCCGGTCCAGCTTCCCGTTCGGCGTCAACGGCAGCGCCGCCAACACCACGAACACCGACGGCACCAGGTAGTCCGGCACCCGCTCACGCAGGTACGACGCCAGCACCGGCGCCGTGGTCCCGGTCTCGGCCGAGGGCACGACGTAGGCGACGATCCTGGTGTCGCCCGGCCGGTCCTCGCGGGCGAGCACCGCGACCTGGGCCACGCCGGGGTGGGCGGCCAGTTCCGCCTCGATCTCGCCGGGCTCGACGCGGAAGCCGCGCACCTTCACCTGGTGGTCCGCCCGGCCGGCGAACTCCAGCTCGCCGTCGGCGCGCCAGCGCACCAGGTCGCCGGTGCGGTACATCCGGCCGCCCGCCTCGAACGGGCAGGCGACGAAACGCCCGGCCGTCAGGGACGGCCGGTTGAGGTAGCCGCGGGCCAGCCCGGCCCCGGCCAGGTACAGCTCGCCGGTGACGCCGGGGGCGACCGGTCGAAGCGCCGAATCCAGCACGTACACCTGGCAGTTGGCGATCGGACGGCCGATCGGCACCGGCAGCGGGCAGTCGGCGGGGTCGACCGGCAGCGGGAAGGCGGTGATCACGTGGGTCTCGGCCGGGCCGTAGTGGTTGTGCAGCACCCGGCCGGGCCCGCGGGCCTGGAGGCGCCGCAGCCCACCGCCGAGGCGCATCGCCTCGCCGGCCTGCGCGATCAGCCGCAGGTCCGGCAGGTCCCGCCCGTGCTCCTCGGCCGCCTCCGCCAGTGCCTCGATCACCAGGTTGGGGGCGAAGAGCTCCGCCACCCGGTGGTGTTCCAGCCACCGGACCAGGAGTTCGGCACTGCGGCGCTGCTCGTCGGTCGGCACCACCAGGGTCTTGCCGAACAGCAGCGCGGAGAGCATCTCCTGCACCGAGACGTCGAAGCTGAGCGCGGTGAACTGCGCGGTGCGCGTGCCCGTCCCGCCGCCGACGGCGCGGTGGTGCCAGTGCAGCAGGTTCGTCAGGGCGCCGGAGGGCATCACCACGCCCTTGGGCCGGCCGGTCGAGCCGGACGTGTAGATGACGTACGCCGGGTGCCGGGCGTCCGGTGCGACCAGCGGGTCGGTGTCCGGGTACGTCCCGGGCGCGTCGACGGCCGCGAGGTCGTCGAGCACGACGGTCGGGCGCGCGTCCTCCAGCATGTACGCGATCCGGCCGGCCGGGTACTCCGGGTCGACCGGCAGGTAGGCGGCGCCGGTCTTGAGCACCGCGAGGACGGCCACCACCAGCTCCGCCGAGCGCGGCAGGCACAGGGCGACGGTCTGCTCCGGCCCCACCCCGCGCCCGATGAGCGCGTGGGCCAGCCGGTTGGCGCGGGCGTTCAGCTCCCGGTAGGTGAGCACGGTGTCCTCGAACACCACCGCCTCGGCCTCCGGAGTGGCCCTGACCTGCGCCTCGAACAGCGCGGCCGGGCCGGTGCCGGGGTACGGGCACCCGGTGTCGTTGCGCCCGGCCAGCAGTTCGTGCCGTTCCTCGGCGGTGAGGACGTCGATCCGGCTCAGCGGCCGGTCCGGCTCGGCCGCCGCCGCCGCGAGCAGCCGCAGCCAGCGGGCGAGCAGGGCCTCCACCGTGGCCCGGTCGAACAGGTCGGTGGCGTACTCGACGTGGCCGATGATGCCCTCCGGCGCCCCGCCGGTGCCGCCGCGCTCCAGCAGGTGGAAGGAGAGGTCGAACATCGCGGTGGGCGACTGCACCAGCACGAGCTCGGTGGCCAGGCCGGGCAGCTCGAAGGCGGAGCGCGGCGCGTTCTGCAGCGCGAGCAGCACCTGGAACAGCGGCTGACGGGCCGACGACCGGACCGGGTTGAGGGCCTCGACCAGGTGGTCGAACGGCAGCTCCTGGTGGGCGTACGCGGCCAGCGAGGTGTCCCGGACGCGGCCCAGCAGCTCGGCGAAGGTCGGGTCCCCGCTCGTGTCGGTGCGCAGCACCAGCGTGTTCACGAAGAACCCGACCAGCTCGTCCAGCGCCTGGTCCGTCCGGCCCGCGATCAGGCTCCCGACCGGGATGTCCTCGCCCGCACCCAGCTTGCCGAGCAGGGCCGAGAACCCCGCCTGGAGCACCATGAACACGCTCGCGCCGCGCTCGCGGCCCAGGCGGACCAGCGCCTCGTGCAGTTCGGCGTCCAGCTCGACGGCGAGGTGTCCGCCTCGGCTGGACACGGCCGTGGGGCGGGGCCGGTCGGTGGGCAGCTGGATCTGCTCCGGCAGGCCGGCCAGCTGCCCGGTCCAGTAGTCCGCCTGCCGGGCGAACAGGCTCTCCGGGTCGGCGCGGTCCCCGAGCAGCCGGTCGTGCCACAGGGTGTAGTCGGCGTACTGCACCGGCAGGTCCGCCCAGGCCGGTTCCTCGCCGCGCAACCGCGCCGCGTACGCGGTGGACAGGTCGGCGGACACCAGGCCCAGCGACCAGGCGTCGCCCGCGATGTGGTGGATCACCACCAGCAGCACGTACGCGTCCGCCGCCAGCCGGAACAGCTCGGCGCGCACGGGCGCCTCGGCCGCCAGGTCGAATCCGCGGCCCACGGCCTCGGTCAGCGCCTGGGGCAGGCCCGCCTCGTCGGTCCGGGTGACGGACAGGTGCGGCCGGGCCGTCTCGGCGTCCAGGACCTGCTGGTACGGCACGCCGTCGGTCTGGGGGAAGGCCGTGCGCAGGCTCTCGTGGCGGGCGACGACGTCCCCGAGCGCCGCCCGCAGCGCGTCCTGGTCCAGGTCGCCGGTCAGGCGCCAGGCCAGCGGGATGTGGTACATCGCGCCGGCGCCCTCCAGCTGGTCGACGAACCACAGCCGCCGCTGCGCGTACGACAGCGGTACGCGGTCGGGCCGCTCCGCGCGGCCGAGGGCGAGCCGTGCCCGGTCGGCCCCGCCCAGGCCGGCGGCCAGGCCTGCCACCGTCGGGGTCTCGAACAGGCTGCGCAGCTCCAGCTCGACGCCCAGGGTCGCGCGCACGCGGGCCACCAGCCGGGTGGCGAGCAGGGAGTGCCCGCCGAGGGCGAAGAAGTCGTCGTCGGCGCCGACCTGTGACACCCCCAGCACCTCCGCGAACAGTCCGGCGAGGACGTGTTCCTGCGGGGTGTGCGGAGCCCGGCCGGCCGGGGCGCCGGTGGTGTCGGGCTCGGGCAGGGCGCGCCGGTCGAGCTTGCCGTTGCCGGTCAGCGGCAGGGCGTCGAGGGCGACGTACGCGGCCGGCACCATGTGGTCCGGCAGCCGCTCGCGCAGGTGGGCGCGGAGCTCGTCCGGCTCGACGGCAGCCCCGGCCACGGGCACCAGGTAGGCGACCAGCCGGGTGTCGTCGGCCCGGTCCTGCCGGGCGATCACCGCGACCTGGCGGATCCGCGGGTGCTGGGCCAGGGCCGCCTCGATCTCGCCGAGCTCGATCCGGAAGCCGCGCACCTTCACCTGGTCGTCCGCCCGGCCCGCGTACTCCAGCGCGCCGTCGGCGCGTCGGCGCACGAGGTCGCCGCTGCGGTACATCCGGCTGCCCGGCGGCCCGTACGGGTCGGCGACGAACCGCCCGGCGGTCAGGCCCGGCCGGTTCAGGTAGCCGCGCGCCAGCCCTGCGCCGGCCACGTACAGCTCGCCGACGACCCCGGGGGGCACCGGCTGGAGGTACGCGTCGAGCACGTGGGCGCGCAGGTCGGGGATCGCGGTGCCGATGACGCTCGCCGGGCCGGCGGTGTGGGTGCCGTCCAGTTCCGTGTAGGTGACGTGCACGGTGGTCTCGGTGATGCCGTACATGTTGACCAGCCGCGGCGCACCGGCCGGGTGCCGCTCGAACCAGGCCGCCAGGCGGGCGGGTTCCAGGGCCTCGCCGCCGAACACCACCGTGCGCAGGGCGAGTTCACGCGGGTGCTCGGCGTCGGCCTGCATCAGCTGGTAGAAGGCGGACGGCGTCTGGTTGAGCACCGTCACCCGCTCGCGGGCGAGGAGTTCCAGGAACCGCTCCGGTGCGCGGGTGACGTCGAACGGCACCACGACCAGTCGGCCGCCGTGCAGCAGCGGGCCCCACAGCTCCCACACCGAGAAGTCGAAGGCATAGGAGTGGAAGAGCGTCCAGACGTCCTCGGCGGAGAAGTCGAACCAGTGCCGGGTGGCGTCGAACAGCCGCACCACGTTGCGGTGCGGGACCACCACGCCCTTGGGCTTCCCGGTGGAGCCCGAGGTGTAGATGACGTAGGCGGCGCTGTCGGGTGCGACGGCGACCGCGGGGTCCGTGTCCGGCAGGCCGTCCAGGTCGGCGGTGTCCAGCACGAGCCGGTCGACCCCGTCCGCGCCCGGCAGGTCGCCGCTGCGGCGGTCCGTCAGGAGCAGCGCGGGCCGGGCGTCGTCGAGCAGGTGGGCGATCCGGGCGGCCGGGTAGTCCGGGTCGACCGGGAGGTACGCGGCGCCGGTCTTGAGGACGGCGAGGACGGCCACCACCAGCTCGGCCGAGCGCGGCAGGGCCAGCGCCACCAGTTGCTCCGGTCCCACGCCCCGGCCGATCAGCGCGTGGGCGAGCCGGTTGGCGCGGGCGTTCAGCTCGCCGTACGTCAGCGCGGCCTCGCCGCACACCACCGCGACCGCGTCCGGCCGCTCCCGCGCCTGGGCCTCGAACAGCGCGGGCAGCCCGGTGGTCTGGGCCGTCGCCGCGGGGACCGGCCCCGCCGGCAGCAGTGCGCGCCGCTCCTCGGCGGAGAGCAGGTCGAGCCGGCTGAGCCGTCGCGTCGGGTCGGCGACCGCCGCCGTGAGCAGGCGCACCCACCGCGCGATCACCGTCTCGACGGTCGCCCGGTCGTACAGGTCGCAGGCGTACTCGACGAATCCGTCGATCCCCTCGGGGGCGCCGTCCTCGGAGTGCCGCTCGGACATCGAGAAGATCAGGTCGAGCTTGGAGGTGGTCGTGGTCAGTTTGACCTCGCCGATCTCCAGCCCGGGCGGCGTGAAGTCGGCCCTCGGGGCGTTCTGGAGCACCAGCATGACCTGGAACAGCGGGTGGTGGGACAGCGATCGGGCCGGGTTGAGGGCCTCGACCAGGTACTCGAACGGCAGCTCCTGGTGGGCGTACGCGGCCAGCGAGGTGTCCCGGACCCGGCCCAGCAACTCGGCGAAGGTCGGGTCCCCGCTCGTGTCGGTGCGCAGCACCAGCGTGTTCACGAAGAACCCGACCAGCTCGTCCAGCGCCTGGTCCGTCCGGCCCGCGATCAGACTGCCGACCGGGATGTCCTCGCCCGCACCCAGCTTGCCGAGCAGGGCCGAGAGCCCCGCCTGGAGCACCATGAAGAGGCTGGTGCCGTGCGCGCGGGCCAGCTCGCGCAGGCCCTGGTGCAGCTGCGCGTCCAGCCCGCTGCGCACGAAGTCGCCCCGGTGCGAGGCCATCGCGGGGCGGGGCCGGTCGGTGGGCAGCTGGATCTGCTCCGGCAGGCCGGCCAGTTGCCCGGTCCAGTAGTCCGCCTGCCGGGCG
This sequence comes from Kitasatospora sp. NPDC057940, assembly GCF_042887425.1. Lineage (NCBI taxonomy): Bacteria > Bacillati > Actinomycetota > Actinomycetes > Kitasatosporales > Streptomycetaceae > Kitasatospora > Kitasatospora sp. NPDC057940. Next base: position 20,286 of record NZ_JBHVPH010000042.1, on the reverse strand, counting down.
AACAGGCTGTCCCGGTCGGCGGCGTCGCCCAGCAGCTCGTGCTGCCAGAGCGTGTAGTCGGCGTACTGGACGGCCGGCGCCTCCCAGGACGGCTCCTCGCCCCGGCGGCGCGCCGCGTAGGCGGCGGTCAGGTTCTGCGCCAGCGGGCCGAGCGACCAGCCGTCGCCCGCGATGTGGTGGACCACCAGCAGCAGGACGTGCTCGTCCGGCGCCAGTTCGAACAGTTCGGTGTGCAGCGGCAGGTCCGTGCTCAGGTCGAACCGGCAGGCCAGCGCCGTGGCCAGGACGGCGTCCAGCTCCGCTTCGGTGGTGCGGCGCAGGTGCAGCCGGGGGCGGGCCGCCACGACGTCCAGCACCTGCTGGTACGGCACGCCGTCCACCGACGGGAAGAGCGTGCGCAGGCTCTCGTGCCGGGCCACCACGTCCGCCAGCGCCGCCGTCAGCGCCTCGCGGTCGAGCGGTCCGGTCAGCCGCCAGGCCAGCGGGATGTTGTAGTTGGCGCTGGCGCCCTCCAGCTGGTGCAGGAACCACAGCCTGCGCTGGGCGAACGACAGCGGGGTCCGCTCCGGGCGCGGGTAGGGCGCCAGGGCCAGCTGGGCGCGGCGGGCGCCGGCGAGGGCGGCGGCCAGCGCGGCCGGGGTCGGCGCCTCGAACAGGGTGCGCAGTTCCAGCTCGACCCCGAGGGTCGCGCGGACCCGGGCGGCCAGCCGGGTGGCGAGCAGCGAGTGCCCGCCGAGGTCGAAGAAGCTGTCCTCGACGCCGGCCTCGGCCACCCCGAGGACCTCGGCGAACAGCTCGCAGAGGATCTGCTCCTGCGGGGTGCGCGGTGCGCGCCCGGCTCCCGCTCCCGTCGAGACGAGTTCCGGTGCGGGCAGCGCCCGGCGGTCCAGTTTCCCGTTGGTGGTCAGCGGCAGCGCGTCCAGTTCGACGAACGCCGAGGGCACCATGTACTCCGGCAGCCGCTCGCGCAGGTACGCGCGCAGCTCGGCCGAGCGCGGGGCCGCGTCGGCGGCCGGCACCAGGTACCCGACCAGGCGGGTGTCGTCGGCGCGGTCCTGCCGGGCGAGGACGGCGGCCTGGGCGACGCCGGGGTGCGCGGCCAGCGCCGCCTCGATCTCGCCGAGCTCGATCCGGAAGCCTCGCACCTTCACCTGCTGGTCGGCCCGGCCGACGAAGCTCAGGCTGCCTTCCGCAGTCCGGCGCACCACGTCGCCGCTGCGGTACATCCGACTGCCCGGCGGTCCGTACGGGTCGGCGACGAACCGCCCGGCGGTCAGGCCCGGCCGGTTCAGGTAACCGCGCGCCAGCCCGGCGCCCGCCACGTACAGCTCGCCGGGCACGCCCGGGGCCACCGGCCGCAGGTGGGGGTCCAGCACGTAGGCGCGCAGGTCGGGGATGGCGGCGCCGACCACGCTGGCCGCCCCCGCAGTCGCGGCCGAGCGGTCGAGCGCGGCGTAGGTGACGTGCACGGTGGTCTCGGTGATGCCGTACATGTTGACCAGCCGCGGCGCGTCGTCCGGGTGCCGTTCGTACCAGGGCGCCAGGCGGGCGGGCTCCAGGGCCTCGCCGCCGAACACCACGGTCCGCAGGGCGAGTTCGTGCGGGTGCTCGGCGTCGGCCTGCATCAGCTGGTAGAAGGCGGACGGCGTCTGGTTGAGCACCGTCACCCGCTCCCGGGCGAGGAGCTCCAGGAACCGGCCGGGCGAGCGGCTGGTCTCGTAGTCCACGACCACGAGACGGCCGCCGTACAGCAGCGGACCCCACAGCTCCCAGACCGAGAAGTCGAAGGCGTAGGAGTGGAAGAGCGTCCAGACATCGTCGGCGGCGAAGCCGAACAGCTCCTCCGTCGTCCGGAACAGCCGCACCACGTTGCGGTGCGGGACCACCACGCCCTTGGGCTTCCCGGTGGAGCCCGAGGTGTAGATGACGTACGCCGGGTGACCGGGATCGACCGCGACGACAGGGTCCGTGTCCGGCAGGCCGTCCAGGTCGGCGGTGTCCAGCAGGAGCCGGTCCACGGACTCCGCGCCGGGCAGGTCACCGATCTGACGCGTCGTCAGCATCAGTGCGGGGCGGGCGTCCTGGAGCAGGTAGGAGATCCGGGCCGCCGGGTACTGCGGGTCCACCGGCAGGTAGGCACCGCCCGCCTTGAGAACGGCCAGGACGGCGACCACCAGCTCCGCCGAGCGCGGCAGCGCCAGGGCGACGAGCTGCTCCGGGCCGACACCCCGCTCGATCAGCGCGTGCGCGAGCCGGTTGGCCCGGGCGTTCAACTCGCCGTAGGTCAGCGCGACCTCGCCGCACACCACCGCGACCGCCGCCGGGTCGGCCCGCACCCGCTCCTCGACGAGCGCGGTGATGGTGCTCTGCGGAGTGTCCTCCTCGGCACCCGCCACGGACGGCAGCAGTTCGCGCAGCTCGTCCGGCGACAGCACGTCGATCCGGCCGATCCGGCGGCCCGGGTCGGCGACCACGGCCCGCAGCAGGCGCAGCCAGCGCTCGACGATCCCCGCCGCGGTGGCCGCGTCGAAGAGGTCGGTGCTGTACTCCAGCACGCCCGACAGGCCGTCCTCGCCGGGCCGTTCGGTCAGGATGAAGGTCAGGTCGCACTTGGCCGTACCGGTGTGCACCAGATCGGTCGTCACCCGCAGCCCCGGCAGGTCGAAGGTGCCCGTGGGCGCGTTCTGCAGGGCGAGCATGGTCTGGAAGAGCGGGTGGTGGGCGAGCGACCTGGTCGGGTTCACCGCCTCCACCAGCTGCTCGAACGGCAGGTCCTGGTGCGCGTACGCGGCCAGCGCGCCGGCCCGGACCCGGCCCAGCAGTTCGGTGAAGGTCGGGTCGCCGGACAGGTCGGTGCGCAGCACGAGGGTGTTGACGAAGAAGCCGACCAGCTCGTCCACGGCCTCGTCGGTGCGCCCGGCGATCGGGGTGCCGATCGGGACGTCGGTGCCGGCGCCCAGCTTGCCCAGCAGGGCGGCCAGCCCGGCCTGGAGCACCATGAACAGGCTGGCGCCACCGCCCCGGGCGAGCTCGCGCAGACCCTGGTACAGGTCGGCGTCGAGCCGGACCGGCAGTTGCGCTCCCCGGAAGGACATCGCGGCCGGCCGGGGCCGGTCGAAGGGCAGCTCGGTCTGTTCCGGCAGCCCCGCGAGCCGCTGCGACCAGGCGGCGAGCTGCCGGCTCTGGAGGCTGTCCGGGTCGTTCTCCGCGCCGAGCAGCTCCCGCTGCCACAGGGTGTAGTCGGCGTACTGGACGGGCAGTTGGGCCCACTCGGGCTTCCCGCCCGTCGCCCGTGCGGCGTACGCGGCGGTCAGGTCTCGCGCCAGCGGGCCCATCGACCAGCCGTCGCCCGCGATGTGGTGCACGACCAGCAGCAGGGCGTGCTCGTCCGCGCCCAGCTCGAACAGCTCGGTGCGCAGCGGGGGTTGGGCCGCCAGGTCGAAGCCGTGCCGGGCCGCCTCCGCCAGCCGCTGCGGCAGGTCGCCCGCGGCGACCGCGGTGACGCGCAGCCGGGGCCGGGCGGTGTCGGGGTCCAGCACGCGCTGGCACGGCTCGCCGTCGACCAGCGGGAAGACGGTGCGCAGGCTCTCGTGCCGCTCGACGACGTCGGCCAGCGCGGCTTCCAGGGCCTGCTGGTCGAGGTGCCCGGACAGGCGCAGGGCCAGCGGCACGTTGTAGGTGGCGCCGGGCCCCTCCATGCTGTGCAGGAACCACAGTCGGCGCTGGGCGAAGGACAGCGGCACCGTGTCGGGCCGCTCGCGTCGTGACAGCGCGGGCCGCGCCCGGCCGGCCCGGTCCACGGTCGCCGCCAGTTCCGCCACCGTCGGCGCGTCGAACAGGTCGGCCAGGGCCAGTTCCACGCCGAGCACCGACCGGGCCCGGGCGACCAGCCGGGTGGCGAGCAGCGAGTGCCCGCCGAGGTCGAAGAAGCTGTCGTCCGCTCCGACCCCGGACACGCCGAGGACGTCGGCGAACAGCCCGGCGAGCACCTGCTCGGCCGCGCTGCGCGGGGCCCGTCCGGCGGTGACCGGCGCCGGGCCGGGGGCCGGGAGCGCCTGGCGGTCGAGCTTGCCGTTGGGCGTCAGCGGGAGCCCGTCCAGCAGGACGAACGCGCCGGGCACCAGGTGCTCCGGCAGCCGTTCGCGCAGGTGGGCCCGGAGCCCGTCCGGCTCGACCCGCTCCCCGGCGGTCGGGACGACGTAGGCGACCAGTCGCACTTCGTCGTCGGTCCGGGCCACCACGGCGCTCTGCGCGACCCGGGGGTGGGTGGCGAGCGCGGCCTCGACCTCGCCCGGCTCGATCCGGAAGCCGCGGATCTTCACCTGGTCGTCCGACCTGCCGAGGAAGTCCAGGTGGGCGTCCGCGCCCCACCGCACCCGGTCGCCGGTGCGGTACATCCGGGTGCCGGCCGGCCCGTACGGGTCGGCGACGAACCGCCCGGCGGTCAGGCCGGGCCGGTCGAGGTAGCCGCGGGCGAGGCCCGTACCGGCGATGTACAGCTCGCCCGGCACCCCGGCGGGCACCGGCCGCAGCGCGGTGTCCAGCACGTACAGCCGGGCGCCCGCGACGGGGCGGCCGATCACCGGGCGCGGGCTCGACGCCACCGACGCGACGGCCGCGTCGACGGTGCACTCGGAGGGCCCGTAGAAGTTGAAGCAGGCCACGCCGTCGGCGTCGCGCAGCTGCGCCCACAGCTGGTCGGGGACGGCCTCGCCGCCCGCCACGAGCACCGCCGGGCGGTGTTCCGCGTTGCCCAGCAGGCCGTGCGAGAGCAGGACGTGCAGATAGGACGGGGTGGCGTTGACGAAGTCGATCCGGTGCCGGACGGCGTAGTCGACAAAGGCGTCCGGGTCCGTCCAGGTGTCCAGGCCGGGGATGTGCAGCTGGTGCCCGGCGAAGAGGCCGAAGAGCTGGTCCCAGGAGGCGTCGAACGCCGCCGAGGTGGTCAGGGCCACCCGGGCGCCGTCGCCGAGCAGCGGCTGGAACAGCTCCAGCCACTGGTGGACGTAGAGGTGCGCGAGGGCCCCGTGCGTCGACACCACGCCCTTGGGCCGCCCGGTGGAGCCGGAGGTGTAGACGAGCTGGGCGGGGTGGCGCGGGTCGACGGCCACCGCGGGTTCCGCCGCCGGGCCGTCGGCGAGCCGGGCGGCGGTGGCCGGGTCGTCGAGCACCAGCCGCTCGGCGGGGCCGGATCCGGGCAGCCGGCCGGCGGTGCGGGCGTCGGTCACCAGCAGCACCGGCCGGGCGTCGTCGAGCAGGTACGCGATCCGGGCGGCCGGGTGCTCCGGATCCACCGGGAGGTAGGCCGCCCCGGTCTTCAGCACGGCCAGGATCGCCACCACCAGTGCGGCCGAGCGCGGCAGGGCCAGCGCCACCGACTGCTCGGGCCCGGCGCCCCGGGCGATCAGGGCGTGCGCCAGGCGGTTGGCGCGGGCGTCGAGTTCGGCGTACGTCAGCGTCTCCTCGCCGGAGACCACCGCGACGGCGCCCGGCGTCTCGCGCACCCGGGCCCGGAAGTGCTCCGGCAGCAGGGCCGTGGGGGCTTCCGTCGAGATGCCGGTACCGGTTCCGGTGCCGAGGGTCAGCAGTTCGCGCTGCTCGTCGGCCCCGACCAGGCCGATCCGGCCGAGCGGCTGCTGCGGGTCGCAGTCCGCGAGGGTGTCCAGCAGGGCGAGCAACCGCCGCTGGTGGGCGAGGAGTTCGCTCTCCTCATGGACCTCCGCGGCGGCGAGGAGCTCGATCCTCGGACCACTCTCCTCGCGTCCGCCCGCGACCCAGATCGCCAGGTCGCCGGTGAGGCCGCCGATCTGAAGGGTGTGCGCCGTGCTGGGCTGCCCGGCGAAGTCCGGCGCAGCACTGAAGGAGGCGATGTTGACGATCAGCGGGAACGCCGTCTCGATCGTGCCGGCCTGCCCCAGCTCCCGGAGCAGGTCCTCGCCGCGGTAGCGCTGGTGCTCCAGCGCGGCGCCGACCTCCCGGTCCACCTGCTCGACCAGTTCCGACCACGACAGGTCCGGCCGCACCGACAGACGCAGTGGCACGAGGTTCGACACCGCGCCGGGCGTCGCCGCCAGCACCGGGTCGCCCGCCCGGCCGGTGACGGGCAGGCCGAGCACCACGTCCCGGGCCCCGGTCAGCCGGTGTGCGTACAGCGCCGTCGCCGCCAGCACGACGCGGGACCAGCGGACCCCCAGGCGCTCGGCCGCTTCGCGTAGGGCCCCGGGGCGCTGCGGTCCGGCCTGCGGGATGCGTCGCAGCCGCGCGGACGGGCTGCCCGGCAGGCGGTCCGACAGCCTGGCCGGCGCGGGCCGGTCGGCGAACCGTCCGGTCCAGTAGGCACGGTCGGCGAGGTACTGCTCCGAGTCGCGGTAGGCCTCGTCGACGGCGACCAGGTCACCCAGCGAGCCGAACGGGGACGGCGGCACCGGCCGCCCCTCGGCGAGCGCCGTGTACGCCTGGGCCACCCGCCGGCCCACGGCGGAGTACCCGAAGCCGTCCATCACCAGGTGGTGGTAGCTCTGGTAGAAGACGGACCGGTCCGGCGCCAGCGTGATCAGCGCGTAGCGGAAGAGCGGGTCGCGTGCGAGGTCCAGCGGCCGGAGCCGGTCCTGCTCCATCCAGTCCCGGGCCGCCGCGAGCGGTTCGGCCTCCCCGCTGACGTCGACCCGCGCGGGCTCCCACTGCGTGTGCGCGCGGACGACCTGGTGCGGGCCCTCGGCGCCGTCGACGAAACCCACGTGCAGCGCGTCGACCTCGTCGACCACCCGGCGCAGCGCGGTCTCGAACAACTCCGGGTCGACCGGCCCCTGGATCTCCAGGTAGTCGCCGATGCGGTAACCGGGGATCGCCGTGCGGGCCCGTTGTTCGGCCAGCCAGATCTCACGCTGGGCCGCTGTCAGGGCAAGGGTGTCGCCGTCGCGACGGGACATGGGGGTACCTCCGGGAATGTGGGCAGGCGTGAGGGCGCGCCGGGGCGCGCCGACCGCGGTGGCGTCACGCGGTCGGCGGGCGGGTGGCGGGTGTGGCGCGGCTGCTGCGGTCAGGCGGCGAGTTCGCCGGCCTGGAGCTGCCAGAGGGATGCGTAGAGTCCGTGCCGGGCGAGGAGTTCGTCGTGGGTGCCCTGTTCGGCCACCACTCCGCCCTTGTCCATGACGTAGATCCGGTCGGCGTGGCGGACGGTGGAGAGCCGGTGGGCGATGATGACCATCGTGCGGTCGGCCGCGAAGCCGCGGAGCGTGCGCTGGATGGCGGCCTCGGTCTCGTTGTCCACGGCGGAGGTGGCCTCGTCGAGGATCACGACCGGCGCGTTCTTGAGGATCGCGCGGGCCAGGGCGATCCGCTGCCGCTGGCCGCCCGACAGTGCGGCGCCGCGTTCGCCGATCACCGTGTCGTAGCCGTCCGGCAGCGTCGCGATGAAGGTGTGCGCCTCGGCCGTCGCGGCCGCTTCGACCACGGCCTCGTCCGAGGCGGCGAAGCTGCCGTAGCGGATGTTGTCCGCGATGCTGCCGTCGAAGAGGAACGGGTCCTGGGCGACGAACCCGATCGCGTGGCGCAGGTCGCGGCGCGGCACGTCGGACACGTCGCGCCCGTCGAGCAGCACGCTCCCGGACTCCGCGTCCTGGAAGCGCATCAGCAGCTTGGCGATGGTCGTCTTGCCGGAGCCGGTGGCGCCGACGAGGGCGGTGACCTGCCCGGCGGGGATGGTCAGCGAGAGGTCCTCCAGCGCCGGCGGCCGGCCCGGGTAGGCGAAGGTCACGCCGTCGAGGACGATCTCGCCCTTCACCGCCTCGACGTCGAGCGGCCCGCCGGTGCCCTCGGCCTCCACCGGCAGGGCGCGCAGCCGCTGGACCCGGTCGTAGGCGGCCAGGGTGCGCTGGTACTGGTCGACGATGCCGCCGAGCCGGCTCATCCGGAACAGCACCATCTGCGGCAGCCCGATCAACGGGCTGAACACCTCGAAGCGCAGCGTGCCGTTGAGCACCGCGCGGCCGCCGATCAGCAGGGTGCCCGCCATGGAGGCGGTCGTGCAGACCCGGACGGTCTCGACGTGGCGCAGCGTGCTCCGGTCGGTCCGGTGCCGGCTGTCCTGGGCGACCGCGCTCAGCCGGTCGATCCGCTCGGCCTCGTAGTCCTCGGTGCAGAAGCTCTTGACGGTGGCTCCGGCCTCCAGGGTGTTGACCAGCTGGCTGTGCAGCCCGGCCCGGTGCTCGCCGGAGACGGCGTAGTCGGCCGCGACCCTGTCCTGATGGTGGAGCGACAGCCAGGCGATGACCGGGATGGGCAGGAGGGCGATCCAGGCGATCTGCGGCGCCATCAGCAGGAACACCGGCACCAGGATGGCCAGGCTGGTCCCCAGGTGCAGCACGTCGTTGGCCGAGGTGGCGAAGAAGGCGCCCAGCTGACCGACGTCCTCGGTGAGCGCACCGGCCACCCGGCTGGTCCGCTCGCCCTCCAGGTACCGCAGTTCGAGGTGCTGGACATGGGCGTACGTGCGGCTGCGCCAGTCGTGTTCGATGCCCTGGCCGAGCGCGCGCCACTGGAGGTTCGAGGTGTACGACAGGCCCGCCACGGCGGCGCAGGCGGCTGCCACCATCCCTGCCAGGCCCAGGAGTTGGGCGGATGCGGTGGTCAGGCCGAGGCTGACCAACGGACCTGCCTGGCCCTTGATGAGCACCAGTCCCGTCCAGCCGAGGAAGGTGCCCAGCGCCATCTCCGCGACCTGGCAGGCGACCGAGAGCGCGCAGGCGCGGCGCAGCCGTCGGCGGTGCGGCCCGACGATCTCCAGCAGGGGGTGGCGTGCGGCTCCGGCCCCGGAAAGCTCCCGGGTCGTGTCGACCGTCCGGCGCCAGGCCTTCCGGGCCACCGCTGCGGTCGCCGCCGCCACACCGCCCAGCGCGACCAACTGCCTGCTCAGCGCCGACCCGCGGACCAGCGCGACGGCGGCCGCCACGCCGCCCCCGACGGCGAGCACGGGGCGCACGACGATGCCGCGGTCCACCCGCGGAGCCGGTTCGGCGCCGGGCCGGTCGGGCGCCCGGCGTCCCGCGCCGGCCGGGCCCTGCGCGACCAGGGTGACGGCTCTGCGGACGATCCGGCCGACGTCCGCGGCACTCACCCGCGCGTCGTGCCGGACGAGGACCCCGCCGGTGACCGGGCTGGCCTGCGCCTCGCTGATCCCGGGGACGCGCCGCAGGGCCGCGGCGAGGACTTCGGCCGTCCGGGGCCGCCCGAGGACCAGCTTGACGTCCCAGCGCTGCCGGCCCGGAATGACCGAGCGCGGGCGCACGTCCGCGTCCACGTCCACGGAGCGGTATCCGGCTGCGGCACCCAGCAGAGAGGGCATGTGTACGATCACCTGTTTGCGGAGGTCGCGGGAAAGGCCGTCACGGGCACGACGGGATCGCTGCGACGAAGTGGGAATTCTTGAGGGGAAACTGCTGCTACCGAAAGGCCAGCAGCCGGCCGCCGCGCGGGAGCCGCATTCCGGATCGACCGGAACGTGCACTCACACGGCGGCCAGGGTCGCCGGACAGGCCGTCAGTGCACCTTGCCGGCGCCGGCGCCCACGCGGATCTTCGGGGTCCTCGCCTCGGCTTCGGCCCGGGCGGCGGCCTCGTCCTTCCCGCTGCTCGGGGCGGCGCCCTCGGCGGCGCGCTGGCCGTCACCCGAGGGGGCTGCGCCGTCGCCGGCGGAGACCTGCGCGGCCACCACCTCGGCGGCCACCTCGGCCGCGAGGTCGTGGATGTTCTCTCCGGCCTCGTGGGCCGCCTTCTTCACCTCGAGGACGAGGCCGACGGACGTCTTGACGACGCCTCGCACCAGCGGCTTGAGGAGACGCTTGGCCAGTGGCGCGACGATGAGGCCGACCAGGAAGGGCGGTACTAGGGGCGGCATGTTGCTCCATCCTCTCTACGCGGACGTATGACAGGGACCCCGGGCAACTGTGGACGCACCGGAGCACCGCACGACTAGGCGGACGGAAGCACCCGAATCCGGAATTCGACGTTCTCCGCCGGATTTCCCGCCGGGATGAATTCCGTACTCGATGGATCAACCGCCCGCTCTCGCTTCACCGTAGTCGAGCCGGGTCCATCGAAGCCAAACCTTCCCACCCGGTTTCACTCATGCGAGTGCTCCCGGCCCTTTTTTGTAGCTCGGATTAACGAACAAATGCCCACCCGATAATCCAATTATATTCTTTTTTCACTGATCGGGCCCGTCGAGTTCACGTGCCACCCGCCGCCGCAGAGCCGGGAACGGCAGCCCGCCGCCGCCCAGGACCGCCTCGTGGAAGGCCCGCACCTCGAACCCGGCGCCCGGGCCGGCCTCGGCCCCCTCCCGCAGCCGGACGAACTCCAGATACCCCGCCCGGTAGGACAGCGCCTGCCCCGGCAGGTCCGTCGAGTACCGCAGCAGGTCCGAGGCGATCTGGGCGTCCGCCTCGGTGGAGTTGGCGCGCATGAAGTCCCGCGCCTGCTCCAGCCCCATGGTGCCGAGGTTGAGCCCGGTGTCGACGACGAGGCGCTGCGCGGTGAACCGCTCCTGCGCCAGGCGCCCGTACGCGTCCCACGGGTCGTCGTAGAGGCCCATCTCCCAGCCCAGACCGGCCGCGTACTCGGCCCAGCCCTCGTTGAACGCGCCGAACCCGGCCACCTCACGGCGCAGCCGGGGCAGCGCCCGGTTCTCCGCCTGGCGGGCCAGGTGGAAGTGGTGGCCCGGAGCCAGCTCGTGGTAGATCAGCGAGGCCGCGCCCAGCAGCGACCGCCCTTCCAGCCCCGCGCCGTTGTAGCGGTAGCGTCCGACCGGGTCCGCCGCCGTGGGCTGCTGGTAGTACCCGAACGTCAGCCCCGCCTCCAGCGCCGGATCCAACCGGGCCAGCCCGTACGGGGCGTCCGGCAGCGCGGCGAACCACCGCGGCAGCAACGGGGCCAGCCGGTCGAGGTAGCCGCGGTAGCGGGCCTCGACCTCCTCCGGCGTGCGGGCGTACAGCCGGGGCTCGCTCCGCAGCCGCTCGTGGAACTCCTCCTCGGGACCCGGGAATCCGAGGGCGGTACGGACCTCCCGCATCCGCTCGGCCAGTTCGCGGCACTGCTCGCGGCCGAGCTCGTGCAGCCGCTCGGGCGACGTCCCACCGCCCGTGTACGTCCGGACGAACTCCCGGTACGCCTCCTCACCGCCCTCGTACCGCGCCCAGCCCACGGCCTGCGGCGCCTCCCGCAGCCGGTCCGGACCGTCGACGACGGCGAGCAGACCGTCGAAGGCCGGCAGCAACTCGGCTTCCACCAGCCGCCGCACGCCGTCTCGGACCCGCCCGCGCTCGGCCGGCCCCAGCCCGCCGAGCCGGCCCTCGTCCACCTCGACGCGCTCCGCCGCCGACGCCCGCAGGCCCGCGAGGGTGGCCCGCACCCCGGGCAGAGCGGGCGCCGGCACCCGGAAACCGCGCGCGGCCTGCCCCGCCACCTTGTCGCCGATCGAGCCGACCACCCGGGCCAGCTCGCGCACCAGCACCAAGTACCGCTCGGCGTCCGGAGGTCGGTCGAACCGGTGGGGCCGCAGGACGGCATCGACGTACTGCGACAACGGGAACAGCTGGTACGGCGTGACGGCTGGCGTCAGCCAGTAGCAGCGGTGGGCCCGCAGCTCCTGCTCGGCCGACCCCACGAGGAAGGCGGCCGTATCGGCATCGGCGCCGCAGAGCTCCGCGCCGTCGAGCGCCAGGCCCCCCTCCACCACCGCCCCGACCCGCTCCACGACGCCCGCGGCGAACCGCGCCCGCTCCTCGGCCTCGGCCGGCGACACCCCCGGCAGCGACTCGACCGGGAGCCCCTGCCGGGCCCGCAGCAGCGGGTCACGCTCCAACAGGAACTCCCAGTAGCGGTCCGCCAGCCGACCGATCTCCCGACCCGGTTCATTCGTCGTCATCCCGCCATCCTGCCGAGGACGCGCCGCCCGGCCACCCCAGTCCGCGCACAACCGGCCACGGCACCCCCCGAACGGGTGAACCGGATCGGCCCCCGCCACCCGTGACCCCTTCCGCCCGCCAAGGCGCCACACGGCCCAGAGCTTTCGAACAGGCTTGCCGTACAGGTGAGTTGACTCGCCAGCACCAGCACTCGGTGGCACCATGACGCCATGCCCCGTCGCCCTCTACCGGTCCCGCTGGCGGCTGCCCTGACCACCACGGCCGTCACGGCCGGCGCACTCACCGGCTGCGGCAGCGTCGCCCCCTCCTCCACGACCGGTCCCCTCGTGGACCGCGGGACCGTACGGATCGCGGCCGCCAGCGAGACGCCCAGCTTCAACCCGTACACGGCCTTCGGCGCCGCTGCGGCCCGCTACGCCTACGACTCGCTGGTCAACGTCGCCGCCGACGCCACCCTGGTCTCCGGCCTGGCCTCCTCCTGGGAGGCCACCACCACCACGGCCACCTTCACCCTCCGCCCGGGAACCACCTGCTCCGACGGCACCCCCCTCACCGCCACGGCCGTCGCCCGCGCGCTCACCTACGCCGCCGACCCTGCCCACCAGCTCGCCGGCGCCCAGACCGTCCTGCCCACCGTCCCGTTCACCGCGAGCGCCGACGACCCGACCGGCACCGTGACGGCGACCACCACCGCCCCCTTCCCGTTCCTCACCCGCACACTCGGACTGCTGCCGATCGTCTGCCCCGCCGGCCTCGACCGGCCCCAGTCCCTGGACCGCTCCACCCAGGGCACCGGACCGTACGTGCTGACCCACTACACCCCGGGCGGGCCGTACGAGTTCACCGTGCGCGACGGCTACACCTGGGGGCCCGCCGGAGCCACCACCGCGGCACCCGGCCTCCCCGCCCGCATCGTCATCTCCGTGGTGCCCCAGGCCTCCACCGCCGCCAACCTGCTGCTCACCGGCGGCATCGACATCGCGAGCGTCAACGGACCCGACCGCGCCCGGCTCACCGACCACGGCCTGGCCACCGCCGACGCGGCGACCGTCATCGGGCTGACCTTCTTCAACCAGCGCCCCGGCCGCCCCCTCGCCGACCCGGCCCTGCGCCGGGCCCTGGTCGCCGCCCTCGACCGCCAGGGGCTCGCCAACGTCGCCGTCGGCGGCACCGGCACACCCGCCACCGACTTCGGCGCCCAGGGCGCCGTCTGCCACGCCGACCTCGCCGCCGCCAACCTGCCCGCACAGGACGCCACCGCGGCGCTGCGCGCCGCCGGCTGGACCCGCGCCGCCGACGCCCGGCTCACCAAGGACGGCCGACCGCTCCGGCTGCGCCTGATCACCAGCCCCGACCTCGGCCCGACGCTGGCACCCGTCGCCGAGCTCATGGCCCGCTCCTGGACGGCCCTGGGCGCGGACGTCAAGCTCGTCACCGAGAGCCTGCCCGCCCTCGTCAACGCCATGTACCAGACCGGCGACTTCGACGTCGTCGTCGGCACCTCCCCCGGCTTCGCCCTGCCCGTCGGCTTCATCCCGTTCTTCTCCGGCCCGCCCCCCGCCCAGGGCCTCAACTTCGCGGGCGTGGCCAACCCCGAATACGACGCCCTGGTCGCCCAGGCCCTCCGGGAGCCGGACACCGCGGGCTGCACCACCTGGAACCAGGCCTCCGCCGCGCTCCTCCGCTCCGCCGACGCCCTGCCGATCGCCGACGGCCGCAGCACCGTGTACGGGCGCAGCACCACCTTCGCCACGACCTTCGGCGGCCAGGTCATCCCCACCAGCCTCCGCCTGCACCGATGACCGGGGGAACCCGCGTGACCGTGCCCCGCCGTTCGCCGCCCCCGCCACGCCATCCCGTGCCCCGTCTCCTGCGACACCCCTGGACGGTGTTCCTCGGCCGGCGCACCGCCCGGCTGCTCCTCTCGCTCGGGGTCGTGCTCACCGCCTCGTTCGCGATGATCCGCCTGGTACCCGGAGACCCGGTCCGCGCGGCGCTCGGCGTCGACGCCTCCCCCGCCCTGGTGGCCGCACGCCGCCACCAACTCGGGCTCGACGAACCCTTCCTGACCCAGTACCGGCACTATGTCGACGGCCTCGTGCACGGCGACCTCGGCACCTCGCTGGTCACCTCGACACCGGTCGCGGAGCTCGTCCGCACCCGGCTGCCGGCCACCCTCGAAATCGCCGGCCTGGCCTTCCTCGTCACCCTCGCCGTCGCCCTGCCCTGCGGCCTGCTCGCCGCCGTCCGCACCCGGGACGGCCGGCACCCGCGCAGCGAGCTGGCGTTCACCACGCTCACCGCCGGCCTGGCCGGGATCCCCGACTTCGTCCTGGCCGCCGGGCTCAGCGCGCTGCTGGCCGTCGGCCTCCAGCTGCTGCCGGTGGCCGGCACCGCGGGCGCCGGATCCTTCGTCCTGCCGGTCCTCGCGCTCTCCGTGGCGCCCACCGCCGTCCTGGTGCGCATCGTCCGGGTGGAGGCGTTGAAAGTGCTGTCCGAGGACTACATGCGCACCGCCCGCGGAAAGCGGCTGTCACCGCCGCGCCGCTACCTGCGGCACGCGGCGCCGAACATGGCCACCGCCGCGCTCACCGTCGCCGGAGGCCTGCTGCCCGCCCTGATCGCCGGCACCGTGCTGGTGGAGAAGGTCTTCGCCTGGCCCGGCATCGGTTCGGCCCTGGCCCAGTCCGTGAGCTCGCAGGACTACCCCGTGATCCAGGCGATGGTCCTGATCCTGGGCACGACCGTCCTGCTCGCCGCGCTCCTGGTCGACGTGCTGCTGGCACTGCTCGACCCGCGCTCGACGATCCGGGAGAGCTGAGGTGCCGATGCCCCTTCCCACCAGGTACCTCCGCTCGCCCACGGCCTGGGCCGCCACCGCCATGCTGGCCTCGCTGATCGTGCTCGCGCTGGCGGGCCCGCTCGTCTGGGGCGCGGCAGCCGACCAGCCCGACCCCTCGGCGGTGCTGCAAGGCCCCTCCACCGCCCACCCCTTCGGCACCGACAACCTCGGACGGGACCTGCTCGCCCGGGTCCTCACCGCCACCCGGCCCTCCCTGCTGCTCGCGCTGGCCGCGACCGCGATCGGCGCGAGCACGGGCATCCTCCTCGGCACGTCCACCGCCGTCGTCGGCCCCCGCGCCCGCCGGCTGCTCGCGGCACTGATCAACCTCCTGCTCGCCTTCCCCGCGCTCCTGGTCGCGCTCTTCCTCGCGGTCGTGTTCGGCGCGGGCGCCGCCGGGGCGGTGCTCGCCCTCGCCGTCGCCGGTGTACCCGGCTTCGCCCGGCTCGCCCAGACCCTCGCCGCCGCCGTCGCGGGCACCGACCACCTGGCCTCCGCCCGGGTCCTCGGCCTGCGCCGGCACCGGCTGCTGTGGCGGCACGTCCTGCCCAACATCGCCGAACCGCTGCTGCTGACCGCGACCACGGCGGCGGGCACCTCCCTGGTCGCGCTCTCCGGGCTGAGCTTCCTCGGCCTGGGCGTCCAACCGCCCGGCTACGACTGGGGGCAACTGCTCAACCAGGGGCTCGACCGGATCTACGCCCAGCCGCTGCCCGCCCTCGCCCCCGGCCTGGCCATCCTCTACGCCGCGGTGACGTTCCAACTGCTCGGCGAGGTCCTGGCCGGAGGCGCCGCCCGACGCACCCCGGCGGGCCGTACATCGCGGCGTCCGGTCGCGCCGAGCGCGCAGAGTGCGCCGAGTGCGCCGAGTGCGCCGAGTGCGCCGAGCGGGCCCGCCGAGGACGGCCTCGTCCTCCAGGTCGAGGACCTGAGCGTCGAACTCCCCACCCCGGACGGCACGATCCGGCCGGTCCGCGGCGTGAGCCTCGCCCTGCGGCCGGGCGAGATCGTCGGACTCGTCGGCGAGTCCGGCTCCGGCAAGTCGCTCACCGCACTCGCGATCGCCGACCTGCTCCCCGAACGCGCCCGGGTCTCCCACCGCACCCTCCGGCTGCTCGGCGCCGACCTGGACGCCATGACGCCGAAGCAGCGCGACCAGCACCTCGCGACCGGCCTGGCGATGGTCT
Source organism: Kitasatospora sp. NPDC057940 (assembly GCF_042887425.1). Lineage (NCBI taxonomy): Bacteria > Bacillati > Actinomycetota > Actinomycetes > Kitasatosporales > Streptomycetaceae > Kitasatospora > Kitasatospora sp. NPDC057940. The sequence goes on along the minus strand of NZ_JBHVPH010000042.1, from coordinate 4,334 downwards.
TCCAGAACCCGGCCACGGCGCTCAACCCGTCACTCCGGATCGCCACCCAGCTCACCGAGGCACCCCGCACCCACCTCGGCACGAGCCGCACCCAGGCCCTGCACGATGCCGCGGACGCCCTGCAACGGGTGGCCCTGCCCCCCAGCCTGCTACGGTCACGCCCCCACCAGCTCTCCGGCGGCCAGCGCCAGCGCGTGATGATCGCCGCCGGCCTGATGATGCGGCCCGGCCTGATCATCGCCGACGAACCGACGACCGCACTCGACACCACCGTGCAGCGGCAGATCACCGAACTGCTCTCCGACCTGCGGCGGGACACCTCCGCCGCCGTCCTGTTCATCAGCCACGACATCGCGCTCGTGAGCGGCTTCTGCGAACGCGTCCTGGTGATGTACGCGGGCTCCGTCGTCGAGGCCCTCCCCGCCGACCGGCTCGCCACCGCCGCCCGGCACCCCTACACCCGGGCCCTGGTCGCCTCGGTGCCCGACCTCACCGCGGACCGCGACCGGCCGCTGCCCACCGTGGCGGGCACACCGCCCGACCCGATCGCCCCCACCCCGGGCTGCCCGTTCGAGCCCCGCTGCCCGTACCGGCTGGACCGCTGCGCCCGGGAGGCTCCGCGGCTGGACAGCGTCGACGCGCTCCAGCAGGTCGCCTGCTGGAACCCCCCACCGCCGCCGGCAGAAACGGACCAGGCGACGTCGGAACAGGTGCCGGAACATCAGGTGGAGGCGGACCCGTCATGACCGACCTGCGGCTCTGCGACCTCACCGTCCGCCACCACGGCCCGCGCGGCCCCGTCACCGCCGTGGACCGCGTCTCACTGGAGGTCCCGGCCGGCACCACGCTCGGGCTCGTCGGCGAGTCCGGCTCGGGGAAGTCGACCCTGGCCCGCGCGATCGTCGGGCTCGCCCCCGTGCACGACGGCCGGGTCCTCGTCGACGGCCAGGACGTCCGGGTCCGCACCGTCCGCGCCCGGCGCCGGCTCGGCCGCCTGGTCCAGATCGTCCTCCAGGACCCGGACACCGCGCTCGACCCCCGGATGACCGTCCGCCAGACCCTCGTCGAGGCCGCCACCGTCTTCCAGCGGCTCGACCGGCACGCCGGTGCCGAGCGCGTCGCCGAACTGCTCGACCTCGTCGGACTGGACCCCCGGCTCGCCGGCCGCCTGCCCCGGCAGCTGTCCGGCGGCCAGCGCCAACGGGTCGCCGTCGCCCGCGCCCTGGCCGTCGGACCCGGACTCCTGATCGCCGACGAGATCACCTCGGCCCTCGACGTCTCGGTGCAGGCGTCCATCCTCAACACGATCCGCGAACTCCGGCAACGGCTCGGCCTGTCCATGCTGTTCATCGGCCACAACCTGCCCGCGGTCTGCTACGTCTCCGATACGGTGGCGGTCATGCAGCGCGGCCGGATCGTCGAAACGGGCCCCACCGACGCCCTCCTGCGCGACCCGCAGCACCCCTACACGCGGGAGCTCCTCGCCGCCGTCCCCCGCCTGTCCGGCCCACCGCCCTCCCGGAGGTCCCGATGACCGTCGACCGACCCGACGCGGTGGTGGTCGGGGCCGGGGTGATCGGCACCGCCATCGCCCTCGAACTCGCCCGCACCGGACGGCAGGTGGTCGTCGTGGACAAGGCCGGCGCGGCCGGCCACGGATCGACCGGCGCGTCCAGCGCGATCGTCCGGTTCAACTACTCCACCTTCGACGGCGTCGCCACGGCCTGGGAGTCCCTCCACCTGTGGGCGTCCTGGCCCGAGCACCTCCGGCTCGCCACCGACCGCCGCCCGCTCGCTGCCTTCCACCGCACCGGCGCCGTGCTGCTCGACCCGCCCTTCCCCGAACCCGCCGACACCACGGCCCTGTTCGACCTGGCCGGCGTCCCGTACGAACGGTGGGACACCGCCGCCCTGCGCGAGCGCCTGCCCGGGATCGACACCGGGCGGTACTGGCCGCCGAAGCCCGTCGACGACGACGCCTTCTTCGACGGCCCGGCCGGTGAGCTCGGCGCCCTGTTCACCCCGGACGCCGGGTTCGTCGACGACCCGCAGCTCGCGGCCCAGAACCTCGCCGACGCGGCGGGCGAACTGGGTGCGCGCTTCCTGTTCCACCGCACCGTGGTGGCCGTCGACCGGCACGCGGACCGCGTGACGGGCCTCCGGCTGGCCGACGGGGCCCGGATCGCCGCGCCGGTCGTGGTCAACGCCGCCGGCCCGTGGTCGGGAGGCCTCAACCGGCTGGCGGGTGTCGGCAGCGACTTCACCATCGGTGTGCGCCCCCTGCGCGAGGAGGTCCACCAGATCGCCGCGCCCGACAGCTCCACCACCGGCCTCACTGCCGGCCCCGCCGTCGGCTCCACCGCCGACCACACCGCCGACTCCACCGTCGGCTCCGGGTCGCTTCCGGTCGTCGCCGACGTCGACCTCGGCACCTACCTGCGCCCGGCCGCCGGGGGCCGCCTGCTCATCGGCGGCACCCAGCCCGACTGCGACCCGGCGGAGTGGATCGACGACCCGGACGAGGCCGACCCGCGCCCCACCGCCCACCACTTCCGCACCCAGGTGACCCGCGCGGCCCGCCGCTTCCCCGGGATCACCGTCCCCAACCGGCCCGTCGGCATCGCGGGCGTGTACGACGCCGCCGACGACTGGACCCCGATCTACGACCGCACCGCCCTCGACGGCTACTACGTCGCCATGGGTACGAGCGGCAACCAGTTCAAGAACGCCCCGCTGGTGGGCCGCTACCTCGCGACCCTGATCGACCTGGTCGAGGCCGGCCACGACCATGACGGCGACCCGGTCCGCTACCGCTGCGAGCACACCGGCAACGTCGTGGACCTGGGCGCGTTCTCCCGCCGCCGCCCCGTCCGGAGCGGCTCCGCCCGCACGGTCATGGGCTGAGCACGGTCATGGGCTGAGCACGGTCATGGGCTGAGCACGGTCATGAGCTGAGGGTGCGCAGTTCGCTCACCAGATCCGCGACCACCCCGACCACGAACCCGGGCTCCTCGGTCGGGAAGTCGTGGCCGGTGCCCGTCGGCGTGTGCACCACCCTGGACGCGGTCGACGCCGCCAGGTAGCGGGTCCGGGCCCCGAGGTAGAAGCGGGCGATCCGCTCGGCCTCGGCGGCGTCCCCGGCGGCGGCCAGCACCGAATCCCCACCCGTGAGGTCGCGGGGGATGACCAGCACCAGCGGCAGGTCGCCGAGGTCCCCGTCGTAGACCACCGTCTCCCAGCCCACCTCCGCCAGGCCGACGGGCGAGAGCTCCGCGAAGATCGACGCGCTGGCGCAGTACTGGCCGGTCCGGCCGCCACGGCCGCGGACCCGGTGCACACCGAACAGGTGCCGCACCGCCGTCAGCAGGAACTCCCGGCGCATGCCCGTGACCAGCCGATTGGGCGGCGCGAAGGCGATGACCTCCAGGGGCGTCGGATCCAGCAGCACGAGTCCGGCCACCACGTCCGGCCGCCGCCTGGCGGCATTCGCGACCAGCAGCCCGCCGAAGGAATGGCCGACGAACACGTACGGGGCCCGCTCCCCCGCCGCCTCCAGCGCGGCCACCAACTCCTCCGCCTCGGCCGCCGTCGTCCTCGGGAAGGACCCGACGTCACTCCAACCCGAGCCGAACCGGTCGACCAGTACCGAGCGGGTCCGGGCCGCCATCATCGCGTGCAACTGCCCGAACTCCTCGCCCGGCGCGTGTCCGCCCGGCATCCAGACCACCGTCGGCCCGTCCCCGGCAACCCCCTCCGCGAGGACGTGCATCCGGCGCCCGCCCACCCCGACCAGCCGCCCCGGCGGCCCGCCTGCCCCCGCGCCCCGGCCGACCAGCACCAGATGCCGCATCGCACCGACCGCCAGCACCACACCCACGGTCACCACCAGGCACCCGAGCGCCACCAGCCATCCCGTACCGCCCCCGACCAGCCAGGCCCCCACACCCACCACCAGCACCGCGACCGGCACTCCCAGCCAGTCCCGGCTCAGCAACGCGAGCAGGGCATCCGCCACCCGTCCGTTCCGGCGCATCGGTCCTCCACGGCATCCGAGAGGCGACCTCTTCCCCTGTTCTTCCCTCATCCGCCCTCGCCGACGCGCCCCCACGAACACGCATTCGACACCCCGGGGGCTGCGCGCCCTGCACCCCGCCGACGCGCGTCCCGCCCCCGGCGCCGTGTCGCCTTGTCGCTGCCCATCGGATCGGAGCGGAGCCGGCCACCAGGCCACAACTCCACAAATGCAAAGAACCCCCATCCGGTTTCCCGGATGGGGGTTCTCTGTGAATGATTGTTCGGCGGCGTCCTACTCTCCCACAGGGTCCCCCCTGCAG
>NZ_JBHVPH010000041.1:0-52683 GCF_042887425.1 Kitasatospora sp. NPDC057940 | reverse complement strand
GGGGTGGCCCCCCCCCGGGGGTGCACCCGCGCGGGGGGGCGGGGCCCTGCCGCACGACCCTCCGGGGGTCAGCGGTAGTTCACGTACTGGATCGCGAAGTCCAGGTCCTTGCCCTTGAGTAGTGCCTGTACGGTCTGCAGGTCGTCGCGGCTCTTCGAGCTGACCCGCAGCTCGTCGCCCTGGACCTGCGCCTTGACGCCCTTCGGGCCCTCGTCGCGGATGATCTTCGCGACCTTCTTGGCATCCTCCGTGGAGATGCCCTCCTTGATGTCCGCGAAGATCTTGTACTCCTTGCCGGACAGCTGCGGCTCACCGGCGTCCAGGGCCTTGAGCGAGAGTCCGCGCTTGATGAACTTGCCCTGTAGGACGTCCAGGATGGCCTTCACGCGCTCCTCGCCGTTGGCCTTCATCTCGATCTTCTCGCCGGAGCGGCTGATCTCGCCGCCGACGCCCTTGAAGTCGAAACGGGTGGCGATCTCACGGGAGGTCTGGTTGATCGCGTTGTCGACCTCCTGCCACTCGACCTTCGAGACGATGTCGAAACTGGAGTCGGCCATGGGTGTTGGTCTCCTTGATGTTCTGGCTTCACTGACACGGCCTGCCCCACCGGGCGTCCGCCTCCCCAGCCTATCCAGCGGCACCCCGCCCCCGCCCCCGACAGCCACGCCGTGGCCCTTGATCATCACGTGACCTATCGAGTGGCGGAGCACCCCCTGGCATCAGGTATTGTTTACGACGTCGAACGGGGCGGACGCCCCGGGGGACAAGATCCTGGCTGGTTGCCCGAGCGGCCAAAGGGAGCAGACTGTAAATCTGCCGCGTAAGCTACGCAGGTTCGAACCCTGCACCAGCCACAGGACAGAGAACGGCCCCCGATCTGCGGAAACGCGGATCGGGGGCCGTTGTCGTTTCCCGGCGCGTGAAGGCCGCGGTGCTGCCGGTCGGCGGCGGGGACACTTATTGCGCATTGCTTGCAATTACGGGTAGCAGGCAGCAGAGTGGGTGCGGGGGTGGGTGGGGCCGTTCAGCGTGATTGTGGTGGTGTCCCGGGTGTGCGTAGGGCGCGCCGGGGGTTCTTCGCAAGAGCTGGTCGTCTTCCCAACCGGCGCCCGCCGGGACAGCGGCCCACCCATCCCCGCCACCCCCCGCCATGAGCTCTGCCGCGGTGCGTCAAGGGCCCGTCAATGGTTCCTGGGACGGCGTCAGGAACGCGTAGGGGTCGGGGGAAGGGCAGGGGTGCGGCCCGCAGGATCGGAGGAACAACCGATCGCGGAGGTTCCGTCCGATGCCCAGCGCCATCACCACCCCGGCCGTCACGGCCGAACCCGAACCGCCGGACACCGGCGCGGGCGACGAGCGGCACCGGCTGAGTGCGCTGGGCGGCCTGGCGGCGCTGTCGTTGGACGCCATGGCCTCGGTCGCGTACGGGCCGGAGTCGATCGTGCTGGTGCTGGCCGCGGCCGGGGCGTACGGGCTGGGCTTCACGCTGCCGGTGACGGTGGCGATCGCGGTGCTGCTGGGCGTGCTGGTGGCGTCGTACCGGCAGGTGATCGCGGCGTTCCCGGACGGCGGCGGCTCGTACGCGGTGGCGAAGGAGCACCTGGGCCGGCGAACGGCGCTGACCGCGGCCGCCTCGCTGGTGATCGACTACATCCTGAACGTGGCGGTCTCGGTGACCGCGGGGGTGGCGGCGCTGACCTCGGCGGTGCCGAGCCTGTACGACCAGCGGGTCTGGCTGTGCCTGGGCGTGCTGGCCCTGGTGACGGCGGTGAACCTGCGCGGGATCGCCGAGTCGGCGCGCTGGTTCATGGCGCCGACGGCCGTCTTCGTGGTGTCGATCCTGGCGATCATCGTGGTCGGCCTGTTCCGGGACGGCCCGGCGAGCACCGCGGCCGCCGCGGGCCACGCCTCGACGCTGGCCGAGAACGCCACGACCGTCGGCGCGCTGCTGCTGCTCAAGGCGTTCGCGGCCGGGTGCTCGGCGCTGACCGGGGTGGAGGCGGTGGCGAACGCCGTCCCGTCGTTCCGGACCCCGCGGGTGAAGCGGGCGCAGCACACCGAGGTGGCGCTCGGCGCCCTGCTCGGCGTGATGTTGATCGGGCTGGCCGTGCTGATCGGCCGTTTCCACCTCCAGCCGGTGGAGGGCGTCACGGTGCTGGCCCAGCTCGCCGACGCCTCGCTCGGCCACGGCGCGGCCTTCTACGTCGTCCAGTTCGCCACCGTGGTGCTGCTCGGGCTGGCCGCGAACACCTCCTTCGGCGGGCTGCCGGTGCTGCTGCACCTGCTCGCCCGGGACAACCACCTGCCGCACGTGTTCGCGCTGCGGGCCGACCGCCAGGTGCACCGGCACGGGGTGCTGTTCCTCGCCCTGGTGTCGGCGGCGCTGCTGGTCGGCTCGGGCGGGGACGTGAACAGCCTGGTGCCGCTGTTCTCGATCGGCGTGTTCGTCGGGTTCACGATCTGTCAGGTCGGCATGGTCCGGCACTGGTCCGTGCACCGGCCGGCCGGCTGGGTGTGGAAGGCCGTGCTGAACGGGTTCGGCGCGCTGCTCACCGGGGTCGCGACGGTGGTGGTGACCGGCACGGCACCAAGTTCACCGAGGGCGCCTGGGGCATCGTGGTGGCGCTGCCGCTGCTGGTGGTGCTGTTCGAGGCGGTGCACCGCAGCTACGGGCTGATCGGGGAGCGGCTGGAGCTGGGCCGGGTGCCGGGCGCGGTGACCCGCCAGCGCAGCCTGGTGGTCGTGCCGGTGACGGCCATCACCCGGCTGACCCGGGACGGCCTGTCGGCGGCGCTGTCGCTCGGCGACGAGGTGCTGGCGGTGACGGTGGTGCACGAGCAGGCCGAGGCGGAGGCGCTGCGGCGGGACTGGGAGCTGTGGCAGCCGGGCGTGCCGCTGGTGGAGATCCCGGAGGACCGCCGCCGGCTGGGCCAGCCGATCGCCGCGTTCGTGAACCGGCTCGGCGAGGAGCACGTCTACGACCGGCTGACGGTGCTGATCCCGGAGGTGGAGCCGGCCCGCTGGTGGCAGCGGGCGCTGCAGAACCGGCGCGGCGCCGTGATCGACCGCGCGCTGCGCCGGCACACCGACGCGGTGGTCTGCCGGCTGCGGATGCGGATGTGACCCGGGCCGCCGCCGCTGAGGTGCCGGGCGGACGAGCGGGCTTGGGGGAGGGCGCCCCGGGGGGCGTCCACACCCTGGACGCCCGATAACAACCTGGCATCTTGACACGGTCTTAACGGGGCGGCCTTGACGCCCTCGATACGCCCGGCACTCACCCGCCCGCAGCTGCTCTGACCTGCGGGAAAGCCTTTGATCTGGTGGGTGTTGGGCGATCTCCGCAACGAATTCCGTTGCGTTTTCCCGACCTAACCTCACATTTGTGTTCAACGTGCCCCAGGCGCTCAAGCGCCTCGTCATCGGCCGGGCCATGCGCAGCGAGGAGCTCGGCGAGACGCTGCTGCCCAAGCGGCTGGCGCTGCCGATCTTCGCCTCCGACCCGCTCTCCTCGGTCGCCTACGCGACCCAGGAGATCCTGCTGGTGCTCACCGTCGGTGGCGCCGCCTTCCTCTACCTGACCCCGTGGGTCGCGGCCGGTGTGGTCGCGCTGATGGCGGTCGTGGTGATGTCCTACCGCCAGGTGGTGCACGCCTACCCGAGCGGCGGCGGCTCGTACGAGGTGGTGTCCCGCAACCTCGGCGCCAACTCCGGTCTGGTGGTGGCCGCCTCGCTGCTGGTCGACTACGTGATGACGGTCGCGGTGTCGGTGGCCTCAGGGGTGGACAACATCATCTCGGCGCTGCCCTCGCTGGCCGGTCACCGGGTCTGGCTGGCGCTGGGCTTCGTGCTGCTGCTGATGGCGGTGAACCTGCGCGGCGTCCGGGAGTCCGGCAAGGCCTTCGCCGCGCCGACGTACCTGTTCATCGGCGGCATCCTGCTGATGGTGGTCACCGGGCTGGTCCGGGTCGCGCTCGGCGATGCGCCGGTGGCGTCCAGCGCCTCGTACGGGATCCTCCCGGAGGACGGCAAGGACACGGTGGCGGGCCTCGGCCTGCTGATGCTGGGCCTGCGGGCGTTCGCCTCCGGCTGTACGGCGCTGACCGGGGTGGAGGCGATCTCCAACGGCGTCCCGGCCTTCCGGGCGCCGAAGGCGAGGAACGCCGCGCGCACCATGGCCGTGATGGGCACCACGGCCGTGGTGATGTTCGCCGGCATCACGGCCCTCGCGCTGATCGCCAAGGTGCACATCACCGAGGGCGGCGCCTGCCGGCTGACCGGCTTCCCCGGCGACTGCGCGAGCACGCCCCAGCAGACCGTGATCGCCCAGCTCGCGGCGGCGATCTTCGGCGGCGACCACAGCGTGCTGTTCTACGCGATCCAGGCGGTCACCGCGCTGGTGCTGATCCTGGCCGCCAACACCGCCTTCAACGGCTTCCCGCTGCTGGCCTCGATCCTGGCCGAGCACCGCTACCTGCCCCGGCAGATGCACACCCGCGGGGACCGGCTGGCCTTCTCCAACGGCATCATCGCGCTCGCGGTGGTGGCCGGCGGGCTGCTCTGGCTGTACGACGCGAACGTCACCAGCCTGATCCACCTGTACATCCTGGGCGTCTTCACCTCCTTCACGCTGTCCCAGATCGGCATGGTCCGGCACTGGAACCGGGCGCTGGCCACCGAGACCGACCCGGCGGTGCGCCGCTCGGCGCTGCGCTCCCGGGTGATCAACGCCTTCGGCGCGGTCGTCACCGCGCTGGTGCTGGTGATCGTGCTGCTCACGAAGTTCACCCAGGGCGCCTGGCTGGCCGTGGTCGCCGCGCTGGTGCTGTGGCTGATGATGCGCGGCATCCGCCGGCACTACGACGGCGTCGCCGCCGAGCTGGCGGTGGACGACCCGGAGGCCGAGTCGGCGCGGCCCGCCCGGGTGCACGGGATCGTGCTGGTGTCCAAGCTGCACAAGCCGACGCTGCGGGCGCTCGGCTACGCGGAGGCGTTCCGGCCGGACTCGCTGGAGGCGCTGACCGTGGCGGTGGAGCCGGAGGCCACCGGCGAGTTGGAGCGGCAGTGGACGGAGGCCGGCGTCCGGGTGCCGCTGAAGGTGCTGGACTCGCCGTACCGGGAGATCACCAAGCCGGTGCTGGCGTACGTGCGGGAGCACCGCCGGGGCAGCCCCCGGGAGGCGGTCGCCGTGTTCATCCCGGAGTACGTGGTCGGCCGCTGGTGGGAGCACCTGCTGCACAACCAGTCGGCGCTGTGGCTGAAGAGCCGGCTGCTGTTCACGGCGGGGGTGATGGTGATCAGCGTGCCGTGGCAGCTGACCTCCTCCGGGCGCGCGGGCGGCCCGTCGCGCCGGGCGCCCGGCGCGGTGCGCCGGGGCGAGCCGGCCCCGGGGAGCGGGTACGAGCGGCTCCCGGCGCCGGAGAAGGTCTGACGGGAGCAGTAGCAGGCCCCCCGGCCTCCGTCGGGCCCGGCCCCCCGCACCAACCCGCACCCCCACCCGTACGGAAGCCCCGGAATCCCGGGGCTTCCGGCGTTCCGGCGCCGGGCCGATCACGGCCTGATGACGACGGTCACGGCCCGGTGAAGCGGGCGTCAAGGTCGCGTCAACGTCCCGCAGTCACCCGTATGGAGGGCGTCAGGGAGCCATAACGCGCCTCTGACGGCTGCTTTGCTGCATCTGCCGGTCGTCCGCCGGCGCCGCGCGAAGCCCCCGGCCCGCCCGCGGCAGTCTCCCGAACCGCTCTGGTGGAGCCCATGTCCGATCTCATCTACGTCGGTGTCACGGTCGCCGTGTTCGCCGTCATCGCCCTGATCGCGCGGGGGGTGGAGAAGCTGTGAGCGCGGAGAACATCGCAGGTCTGATCGTGGCCGTCGCGCTCGTCGGCTATCTCGTCGTGGCGCTGATCTTCCCGGAGAAGTTCTGACATGGGATCCACTCTCGCGGGCTGGCTGCAGGCCCTGGCCCTGGTCGGGGCCCTGGCCCTGTGCTACCGCCCCCTCGGCGACTACATCGCCAAGCTCCTCACCACCACCAAGCACCTCAGAGTCGAGCGCGGCATCTACAAGGTGATCGGCGTCGACGGCGACGCCGATCAGCGCTGGCCGGTGTACCTCCGCTCGGTGCTGGCCTTCTCGGCCGTCTCCGTCCTCTTCCTCTACGGCCTGATCCGCCTCCAGGGCTACCTGCTGCTGAACCTGGGCGTTCCGCAGATGGAGGGTCACCAGGCCTGGAACACCGCGATCTCGTTCGTCGCGAACACCAACTGGCAGTCCTACGCCGGTGAGTCCGCGATGGGCCACCTGGCGCAGATGGCGGGCCTGGCGGTGCAGAACTTCGTCTCCGCGGCCGTCGGCATCGCCGTCGTCGGCGCGCTGATCCGGGGCTTCACCCGCAACCGGACCGACCGGGTCGGCAACTTCTGGGTGGACCTCACCCGGATCAACCTGCGCCTGCTGCTGCCGATCTCGATCGTCTTCGCCCTGGTCCTGGCCGCCTCCGGCGTGATCCAGAACTTCCACGGCTTCCACGAGGTGGCCACGCTCAGCGGCGAGGTGCAGAAGATCCCGGGCGGCCCGGTGGCCTCCCAGGAGGTCATCAAGCTGCTCGGCACCAACGGCGGCGGCTTCTTCAACGCCAACTCCGCGCACCCGTTCGAGAACCCGACCGGCTTCTCCAACCTGGTCGAGATCTTCCTGATCCTGCTGATCCCGTTCGCGCTGCCGCGGGCCTTCGGCCGGATGGTGGGGGACAACCGCCAGGGCTACGCGATCCTCGCCGTGATGGGCCTGTTCTGGGTCGCCTCGACCGCCCTGCTCACCTTCGCCGAGTCGCAGCACCAGGGCACCGCCCTCCAGGCCGCGGGCGCCGCGATGGAGGGCAAGGAGCAGCGCTTCGGCATCGCCGCCTCCGGCCTGTTCGCCGCCTCGACCACGCTGACCTCGACCGGCGCGGTGAACTCCTTCCACGACTCGTACACGCCGTTCGGCGGCGGGCTGACGGTCTTCAACATGATGCTGGGCGAGATCGCGCCCGGCGGTGTGGGCTCCGGCCTGTACGGCATGCTCGTGCTGGCGATCGTCGCGGTGTTCGTCGCCGGTCTGATGGTCGGCCGCACCCCCGAGTACCTGGGCAAGAAGCTCGGCGGCCGGGAGATGAAGTTCGCCTCGCTGTACATCCTCACCACGCCGACCCTGGTGCTGGTCGGCACGGGCCTGGCGATGGCCCTGCCGGGCGAGCGGGCCGGGATGCTCAACTCGGGCGCCCACGGCTTCTCCGAGGTGCTGTACGCCTTCACCTCGGCCGCCAACAACAACGGCTCGGCCTTCGGCGGCATCACCGTCAACACCGACTGGTACGACACGGCGCTCGGCCTGGCGATGATCTTCGGCCGCCTCCTGCCGATCGTCTTCGTCCTGGCGCTGTCCGGTTCGCTCGCCCAGCAGCAGCCGGTCCCGGCCACCCCGGGCACCCTGCCCACCCACAAGCCGCTGTTCGTGGGCCTGCTGTCGGGCGTCATCCTGATCGTCGTCGGCCTCACCTACTTCCCGGCCCTGGCTCTCGGGCCGATCGCGGAAGGTCTCTCCTGATGTCCACCCCTACGCTCAACCCCGCACCGGCCGACAAGGCCGAGCCCGCCGCGCAGCACAGAGTGGCCAGCGGCCTGCTCGACCCGAAGCTGATCGTCGCGTCCCTGCCGGACGCGGTGAAGAAGCTCGACCCCCGGGTGATGGTCAAGAACCCGGTCATGTTCGTGGTCGAGGTCGGCTCGGTGGTCACCACCGTCTCCGCGATCGCCAGCCCGTCCGTGTTCGCCTGGGCCATCACCGTCTGGCTCTGGCTCACCACGATCTTCGCCAACCTGGCCGAGGCCGTCGCCGAGGGCCGCGGCAAGGCCCAGGCCGACACCCTGCGCAAGACCAAGACCGAGAGCGTCGCCCGCCGGCTCACCGACTGGCCCGCCACGCAGGCCGAGGAGGAGGTGCCGGGCACCGCGCTGCGGCTCGGCGACCACGTGGTGGTCGAGGCCGGGCAGATCATCCCCGGCGACGGCGACGTCGTCGAGGGCGTCGCGAGCGTCGACGAGTCGGCGATCACCGGCGAGTCCGCGCCGGTCATCCGGGAGTCCGGCGGTGACCGCTCGGCGGTGACCGGCGGCACCAAGGTGCTGTCCGACCGGATCGTGGTGAAGATCGCCTCGGAGCCCGGCAAGTCGTTCATCGACCGGATGATCGCCCTGGTCGAGGGCGCCGCCCGGCAGAAGACGCCGAACGAGATCGCGCTGAACATCCTGCTCGCCTCGCTGACCATCGTCTTCCTGGTCGCCGTGGTGACCCTGCAGCCGATGGCCACCTACGCGGGCGCCCCGCAGTCGATGATCGTCCTGGTCGCCCTGATCGTGGCGCTCATCCCGACCACCATCGGCGCGCTGCTCTCCGCGATCGGCATCGCCGGCATGGACCGGCTGGTGCAGCGCAACGTGCTGGCGATGTCCGGCCGGGCCGTCGAGGCGGCCGGCGACGTCAACACCCTGCTGCTGGACAAGACCGGCACCATCACCCTGGGCAACCGCCAGGCCGCCGAGTTCCTGCCCGCCCCGGGCGTGTCCACCGAGGAGCTGGCCAGCGCCGCGCAGCTGTCCTCGCTCGCGGACGAGACCCCGGAGGGCCGCTCGATCGTGGTCCTCGCCAAGACCGAGTACGGCCTGCGGGCCCGCGCCCAGGGCGAGCTGACGCACGCCACCTGGGTCCCGTTCACCGCCCAGACCCGGATGTCCGGCGTCGACCTGGACGAGGCCGAGGCGGTCCACCAGGTCCGCAAGGGCGCGGCTGGCGCGGTCACCAACTGGGTGACCGAGAACGGCGGTTCGGTCGGCAACGAGGTCTCCGCCCTGGTCGACGGGATCTCCGCGGCCGGCGGCACCCCGCTGGTGGTGGCCACCAAGGTCGGCGCCAAGCCGGCCCGCGTCCTCGGGGTGATCCACCTCAAGGACGTGGTCAAGGAGGGCATGCGGGAGCGCTTCGACGAGCTCCGCCGGATGGGCATCAAGACCATCATGATCACGGGCGACAACCCGCTGACCGCCAAGGCGATCGCGGAGGAGGCGGGCGTGGACGACTTCCTCGCCGAGGCCACCCCCGAGGACAAGATGGCGCTGATCAAGAAGGAGCAGGAGGGCGGCAAGCTGGTCGCGATGACCGGCGACGGCACCAACGACGCCCCCGCGCTCGCCCAGGCCGACGTCGGCGTGGCCATGAACACCGGGACCATGGCGGCCAAGGAGGCCGGCAACATGGTCGACCTGGACTCCAACCCGACCAAGCTGATCGAGATCGTCGAGATCGGCAAGCAGCTGCTGATCACCCGTGGCGCGCTGACCACCTTCTCGATCGCCAACGACGTGGCCAAGTACTTCGCGATCATCCCCGCGATGTTCGCCGGGGTCTACCCGGGCCTGAGCCACCTCAACATCATGGGCCTGCACAGCCCGCAGTCCGCGATCACCTCGGCGATCATCTTCAACGCCCTGGTCATCATCGGCCTGATCCCGCTCGCCCTGCGCGGCGTGCGCTACCGCCCGTCCGACGCCAGCTCCCTGCTGCGCCGCAACATCGGGGTCTACGGCTTCGGCGGTCTGGTGGTGCCGTTCGTCGGCATCAAGCTGATCGACCTGATCGTCCAGTTCATCCCCGGCCTGAGCTGAGAGAGGAGAATCCGATGTCCAAGCCCCTGCCGACGACCGTCCGCACCCACTTCACCGCACTGCGGGCGCTGCTGGTGCTCACCGCGATCCTCGGGATCGCCTACCCGCTGCTGGTCACCGGGATCAGCCAGGTCGCCTTCACCGAGAAGGCCAACGGCTCGCTCGTGAAGTCCGACGGCAAGGAGGTCGGTTCCAGCCTGATCGGCCAGAACTTCAACCTCCCGAAGAAGAACCCCGACGACCCGAAGGAGGAGGCGCAGCCGGACCCGAAGTGGTTCCAGCCCCGCCCCTCCGCGGCCGGGACCGGCTACGACTCGTCCTCGTCCGGCGCCTCCAACCTCGGCCCGAACAGCGACGACCTGCTGAAGGCCGTCAACGACCGCCGTGCCGCCGCCGCCGAGTTCGACGGCGTCGCCCCGGAGAGCGTCCCGGCCGACGCGCTGACCGCCTCCGGCTCCGGCCTCGACCCGTACATCTCGGTCGCCTACGCCGAGGAGCAGGTGAACCGGGTCGCCAAGACCCGGAACCTGTCGGCGGACGCGGTGCGGAAGCTGGTCGAGAAGTACACCGAAGGCCGCTCGCTCGGCTTCCTCGGACAGGAGGGCGTCAACGTCCTCCTGCTGAACCGGGCCCTCGCGGAACAGAAGTGACCGGCGGAACAGGAATGACCGGCGGAACAGAAGCGACAGGTCAACGGCTGGATCCGTGAAACAGGCCGACCCGGGCCGGGGCACCACCCCCGCGCCCGGGTCGGCCGCCGTACGTCCCGACCCCGGCCCGAGGACGCCCTGGCGGCAGCCCTCGCAGGAACGAAAGAGCAGTGCCCATGGCCCGCGACCTCACCCCCGGCACCGGCATCCGCAAGGGCCGGCTGAGGGTGTACCTCGGTTCCGCCCCGGGGGTCGGCAAGACCTACCGGATGCTGGACGAGGCCCGGCGCAGACAGGAGCGCGGGGCCGACGTCGCGGTCGGGTACATCGAGTGCCACGGCCGCCGCCACACCGAGGGCATGCTGGACGGCCTGGAGGTCCTGCCGCGTGTCCAACGCTCCTACCGCGACGCCGAGTTCGACGAGATGGACCTCGACGGGGTGCTCACCCGCCGTCCGTCCGTCGTGCTGGTCGACGAACTGGCGCACACCAACATCCCCGGCGGCCGCCACGCCAAGCGCTGGCAGGACGTCGAGGAACTGCTGGCCGCCGGGATCGACGTCATCACCACCGTCAACATCCAGCACCTGGAATCGCTGAACGACGTCGTCCAGAAGATCACCGGCATCCCGCAGCGCGAGACCGTCCCGGACGAGGTGGTCCGCCGGGCCGACCAGATCGAACTCGTCGACATGGCCCCGCAGGCGCTGCGCCGCCGGATGGCCCACGGCAACGTCTACAGGGCGGAGAAGGTGGACGCCGCGCTCTCCAACTACTTCCGGGTCGGCAACCTCACCGCCCTGCGCGAACTCGCCCTGCTCTGGGTGGCCGGGCGGGTCGACGAGGGCCTGCGCGACTACCGGGCCAGCCACAACATCGACCGCGTCTGGGAGACCCGCGAACGCGTCGTGGTCGCCCTCACCGGCGGCCCCGAGGGCGAGACCCTGATCCGCCGCGCCGCCCGGATCGCCGACCGCACCGCCGGCGGCGACCTGCTGGCCGTCCACGTCACCCGCAGCGACGGCCTGGCCGGCGCCTCCTCCGGCGCGCTCGCCCAGCAGCGCCAGCTGGTCGAGACCCTCGGCGGCAGCTACCACGTGGTGGTCGGCGACGACATCCCCACCGCGCTGCTCACCTTCGCCCGCGCCCACGACGCCACCCAGCTGGTGCTCGGCACCAGCCGCCGCGGCCGGATCAACCGCTTCCTCACCGGCCCCGGCATCGGCGAGACCACCGTGGACGAATCCGAGGACATCGACGTCCACATGGTCACCCACGAGTTCACCGGCCGCGGCCGGCTGCCCTCGCTCGGCCGCCGCCACTCCAGGCGCCGCACCATCGCCGGCTACGCGGCCGGCCTCGTGGTGCCCTGGCTGCTGACCGCGATCCTGTCCCAGGCGCACGAGAGCATCAACCTCACCACCGACGCGCTGATCTTCCAGCTCGGCGTGGTCATCGTCGCCCTGCTCGGCGGCGCGGTCTCCGCCCTGCTGGCCTCGGTCACCGCCTCGCTGCTGCTCAACTACTACTTCATCCCGCCGATACACGCCCTGACCATCGGCGAGACCAACAACATCGTCGCCCTGATCGTCTTCGCCTCCGTCGCGCTCGCCGTCGCCACCATCGTCGACCACGCCAGCCGGCTCACCAGCCGTGCCGCCCGTGCCACCGCCGAGGCCGAGACCCTCTCCACCCTGGCCGGCAGCGTGCTGCGGGGCGCCGACGCCCTGTCCGCCCTGATGGAGAAGTCCCGGACGGCCTTCGGCATGCAGGCCGTCGCGCTGCTCTCCCGGGCCGACGACGAGGTGCTCGCCCACTCCGAGGCCGAGCACCAGGACGACTCCGACGGGCAGAGCGAGACCACCGAGGTGCCGGTCGGCGCGGACGCCGTCCTGGTCCTCACCGGCCGCCGGCTGCCGGCCGCCGACCAGCGCGTCCTCACCGCCTTCGCCGCGCACGTCGCCGTCGCGCTGGAACGCGACCGGCTCGCCATGGTCGCCGCCGAGGTCGAGCCGATCAAGGCCGCCGACCGGATGCGCACCGCCCTGCTCGCCGCCGTCAGCCACGACCTGCGCACCCCGCTCGCCGCGGCGCTCGCCTCGGTCGGCTCGCTGCGCAGCCCCGACGTCGAGTTCTCGCCCGAGGACCAGGCCGAACTGCTCGCCACCGCCGACGAGTCGCTGGTCAAGCTCACCCGCCTGGTCGACAACCTGCTCGACATGAGCCGCCTCCAGGCCGGCGCGCTCACCCTGCACCTCACCGAGACCCACCTCGACGAGATCCTGCCCCGGGCGCTCGACAGCCTCCCCGACCCGTACGCCCCGATCCAGCCGCTCGACCTGGACACCGCGCCGCCGGTGCTCGCCGACCCGCCGCTGCTGGAGCGGGTGCTCGCCAACGTGATCACCAACGCGCTGCGCTACAACGCGCCCGGCGCGCCCGTCCTGGTCACCGCCAGCCACCACGCCGACCTGGTCGAGATCCGGGTGATCGACCGCGGCCCCGGCATCGCCCCCGAGGAGCGCGACCGGGTCTTCCTGCCCTTCCAGCGCCTCGGCGACACCGACAACACCACCGGTGTCGGCCTCGGCCTCGCGCTCTCCCGCGGTCTGGCCGAGGCCATGGGCGGCAGCCTGGAGGTCGAGGACACCCCCGGGGGCGGCACCACCATGCTGCTCACCCTGCCCGCCGCCACTCGGGAGGAGCCCGTTCATGAGTGGACGAACTGAACGAACCGCCGACAGGTACGTGTCCCGCGAAGCGACCGCCGGGCGGAGCGAGGTGGCCGCATGAGCGAGATCCTGATCGTCGACGACGAACCGGCCCTGCTGCGCACGCTGCGGATCAACCTCAGCGCCCGGCAGTACGCCGTGCGGACGGCCGCCAGCGGCGGCGAGGCGCTGGACCGCGCCGCACACTCCGCCCCGGACGCCGTGCTGCTCGACCTCGGCCTGCCGGACCTGGACGGCATGGACGTGCTGCGCGGCCTGCGCACCCACAGCGCGATGCCGATCATCGTGCTCTCCGGCCGGTCCGGCGCCGCCGACAAGGTCGGCGCCCTCGACGCGGGCGCCGACGACTACCTCACCAAGCCGTTCCTGATGGAGGAACTGCTGGCCCGGCTGCGCGCCGTGCTGCGCCGGCCGCTGGGCGGTGCCCCGCTGGGGCGACCGGTGATAGGCGACCACACCGTCGACCTGACGGCCACCACGGTGACCGGCCCGCGGGGCCCGGTGCGGCTCACCCCGACCGAGTGGCGGATCCTCGCCCTGCTGGTGGCCAACCCGGGCCGGCTGGTGCCCGGGCGGCAGATCCTGCGCGAGGTGTGGGGGCCGGCCCAGGAGGCGCGCGGCAACTACCTGCGGGTCTACCTGGCCGGGCTGCGCCGCAAGTTGGAGCGCGATCCGGCCCGCCCGCGGCACCTGATCACCGAACCGGGGATCGGGTACCGGTACGAGCCCTGAGCGCCGCCCCGGCCGCCGCCGCGTCAACGACCCGTCAAGAGCGGGCCGGAGGCCGACAGGGGAGCGTCAAGGCAGGCCCGGAGCGGTGGTCCGTGGGCGTAGCGTCAGTGCTGACCGAGCGGGCCCGGCTCCAATGTGGGGGAGGCCCGGACCGCTCCAGCCGCCGTTGAACGGCGGCCAGCAGGTGGGGGAGGGGCGCGCGACATCCGTCGCGCGCCCCTTGAACTTTCCAGGGGGGCCGTTCAGCCCCCGCCGGTGCTCCCGGACTGCCGGGGCAGCGCCAACGCCACGGTGTCCGCGAACTCCCGCACCGCGCTCGTCCGGCTGACCACCCGGCCGCTGTGCACCACCAGCCGGCTGTGGCCGCCCGCGAGCGCCCCGGCCAGGCTGTCCCCGCGCACCGCCAGCAGCTCCGCCGGGAACCCGGCGTCCACCCGGACCGGCGGCAGCCCGAGCGCCGCCCGGGCCTGGTTCGCCACCGCGTCGTACGCCGCCTCCAGGTCCAACTCCCCGCCCGCCGCCAGCAGGTACGCCGACTCCAGCGGATCCGCCCGGCCGACCGGGTTGGACTGGTCCCGCAGCGCGCCGCTGCCGGCCGCCAGCGGCACCCGGGCCGCCGTCAACTCCCGGAGCAGGCCCGGCCGCAGCCCCGTCGACCGGCCCTCCAGCCCGGTGCAGCCGCCGTTCTGCGGCAGGCAGACCACCCGCACCCCGCCGGTCGCCAGCACCGTGGACGCGCCCCGGGCCAGCGCCCCGCACGGCCCGAGCGTCACCCGCGGCCGCAGCGGGGCCAACGCGCCGACCAGTCGGGCGAGTTGGGCCGGATCGCCGGCCGTGGTGTGCAGGTCCACCGAGCAGTCCGCCTCCCGGGCGGCCTCCAGCAGCACCTGGACGTACCCGGCCGGATCCGGGTCCAGCTCCGGGCAGCCGCCGGCCGCGGTGGCGCCCAGCTTGAGCGCCTCGCGCAGTTGCGCCCGGCCGTCGGCGCCGGCCCGGCCGGTGAGCAGCCGGGGCATCGCCACCGCCTGGAGCTCGGCCAGGCCGCGCAGCGCCTGCCGGGCGGTGAGCACCGCCTCCAGCCGGCGCAGCCCGTGCACGTCGCCGATCCGGACGTGGGTGCGCTGGGCGGTGGCGCCGTAGCCGAGCGAGGCGAGCGCGGCCTCGGTGACCCGCCGGGTGAGGTCGGAGGGGCTCTCCGGCGGCGGGTCGGCGAGGGCGGCGGAGAAGGCGGTGTCGTAGTGGGCGTGCGCCTCGGCGGGGGCCGGCAGCAGCAGATAGCCCTTGAGGTCGATCCTGGCGCCCGTGGTGATGGTGGGCGCGCCGGGCAGGGCGGGTAGCGGGCCGAGGCTGCCGACGGTGCCGACGGCCTGGATCCGGTCACCGCTGATCCGGACGTCCACCACCCGCCCGTCGGCCAACCGGGCGCCGGTGAGCAGGAGGACCGGCCCGTGCCCGAGCGGGTTGGCTGTCGGGCCGGAGCCGGAGTGCGGTCCGTCGGCGGCTGCGCTGTCCATCGCAGGCTCCTTCCCGCGCTGGCCCGTCCGGTCGGTCGGACCGTCCTGATCCCGGGTCGTCCTGATCCCGGGTCGTTCTGACGCCCCGGGCCGTCCCCGTCAATGAGGATCGAGCCTATGGCGCGTGGGGGCGGGGCGCTCGGAGGCGGGCAATAGTCGTATCGGGTCGGGCCGTGCGGCTGGTGGGCCGATCGAACGCGGGGCCTTGGATCGTCCGTCCGTTCACCTCGCCGACCTGCGGTCTTCGCGTCGGGATACGGATTTCACCTCTGGGCGCGGAACGTGTAATCTCTTCCTCGTTCGCCCCTATAGCTCAGTCGGTAGAGCGTCTCCATGGTAAGGAGAAGGTCTGCGGTTCGATTCCGCATGGGGGCTCTGGTGAAAAGCAGTCGGCTTCGGTTGTGCTGCGGATCACTGTGGCGGTGTAGCTCAGTTGGTAGAGCAAGCGGCTCATAATCGCTGTGTCACCGGTTCAAGTCCGGTCACCGCTACCCCGCGTAGTCGGTCGGGAGATCGCACTCCCGGTCGGCTACTCTTGTTGTGTTCTTATTCGTTGTCCCAGGAAGGCACTCCCGTGGCTGCCACCGACGTCCGCCCGAAGATCACGCTGGCCTGCGTGGAGTGCAAGGAGCGGAACTACATCACCAAGAAGAACCGGCGTAACGACCCGGACCGTCTTGAGATGAAGAAGCACTGCCCCCGCTGCAACTCGCACACCGCGCACCGCGAGACCCGCTGACCCTCTCGCAGGGCATCGGGCCTGTGTGACAGGTCTTGAGCTCCGGGCCGCATCCCTCAGGGGGTGCGGCCCGGAGTTTTTCGCGTATGCACCCATGCGCGCCCCGCCGGCGGCAACGGCCGCCGGATCCACCGTGCTTCCGAGGAGTTGCCCCATGGCACTCGACCCCTCCTTCATCGGGCGGACCTACCCGCCCACCGAGCCGTACGAGGTCGGCCGGGAGAAGATCCGCGAGTTCGCGATCGCGATCGGGGACACCAATCCGGCGTTCACCGATCCGGCGGTGGCGAAGGCGCTGGGCCACCCCGACGTGATCGCCCCGACGACCTTCCCGTTCGTGATCACCTACCAGGCGGCCTCCCAGGTGGTCGAGGACCCGGAGCTGGGCCTGGACTACAGCCGAGTGGTGCACGGGGACCAGAAGTTCTCCTACTCCCGCCCGGTGCTGGCCGGCGACCGGCTGACGGTCGCGGTCACCATCGACAACATCAAGTCGCTGGCGGGCAACGACGTGCTCACCGTGCGTGGCGAGGTGTCGGACGCGATCGGCGAGCACGTGGTGACGTCGGTCATGACGCTGGTGGCCCGGGCCGCCGACGAGACGGGGAAGTGAACACGATGGCGATCAGCTACGACGAGGTCGAGGTCGGCACCCAGCTGCCGGCGCAGTCCTTCCCCGTGACCCGCGACACCCTGGTGCGGTACGCGGGTGCCTCCGGCGACTTCAACCCGATCCACTGGAACGAGAAGTTCGCCGTGGAGGTCGGCCTGCCGGACGTCATCGCGCACGGAATGTTCACCATGGCTGCGGCCATTCGGGTGGTGACCGACTGGGTCGGCGACCCGGCCGCGGTGGTCGAGTACGGCGTCCGCTTCACCCGCCCCGTCCCGGTGCCGAACGACGGCGTCGGCGCGGTGGTCGAGGTGTCGGCCAAGGTCGCCAAGCTGCTGGACGACCGCAAGGTGCAGGTCGACCTGCTGGCCACCACCGGCGGGCAGAAGGTGCTCGGGATGTCCAGGGCGGTCGTCCGGCTCGCCTGAGGCCCCTCTTTCGGCTGCGGCGGGGCCCGTTCGACGGGATTCCCGCCGCGCCCGTCGGCCTTGCGAAGATAGTGATTGGCCACTAACTTGACTCCCATGGCGAGGACGAGCATGCGGATGAGCGCGGAGGAGCGGCGCGAGAGCGTCGTTCGCGCCGCGGTGATCGAATTCGCCAGGAGCGGCTACCGGGGGACGTCCACCGAGGCGATCGCCCGCCGGGTGGGTGTCTCGCAGCCGTACCTGTTCCGGCTGTTCCCCGGCAAGCAGGCGATCTTCACGGCCGCCGCCGAGCGCTGCATCGAGGAGACCTGGAAGGTCTTCGACGAGGCCTCGGTCGGGCTGACCGGGCCGGCGGCCGCCCAGGCGATGTCCGAGGCGTACCTGGGCCTGGTCGCGGACAGCGAGCAGCTCATGATGCAGATGCAGCTCTACGTCTCGGTGTTCGCGGCCCGGACGACCGGCGAGGACGAGATCGGGGAGACCGCCCGGAGGCTCTGGGAGGAGCTGTTCGAGCGGGTCAGGAACCGGATCGGCGGTGACGTGCAGGGCGCCGCGGAGTTCTTCGCGTACGGGATGCTGATCAACACGCTGGTGGCGCTGGGGTACCCCCGGGACCACCGGATCTGGAGCGGCCTGGGCTTCGGAGAGCACGAAGAGCACGAAGAGCAGGAAGCGCGCGAAGAGCGCGAAGAGCACGGAGAGCACGGCGAGGGCGGGGAGTAGCGGGCCGCACGGTGGAGTCCGTGCGGCCTTTTTTCGGGCCTCAAAAGTTAGTGATCAATAACTATCTAAGACCCCTGGGGGGAAGTCATGTCGGAGAGAACGGAAGAACAGGGCCTCGGACGGCTCGGTGTCTGGACGCTGGTGATCACCAGCGTCGCGGGCTTCATGGCCAGCCTGGACAACCTGGTCGTCACCACCGCGCTGCCGTCCATCCGCGAGGACCTCGGCGGCGGGCTGTCCGACCTGGAGTGGACGGTCAGCGCCTACACCCTGTCCTTCGCCGTCCTGCTGATGTTCGGCGCCGCGCTCGGCGACCGGTTCGGCCGCCGCCGGATCTTCCTGGTCGGGCTCACGCTCTTCACCGCCGGCTCCGCCGCCGCCGCCCTCTCGCCGGGCATCGGCGCGCTGATCGCCGCCCGCGCCGTCCAGGGCGCCGGCGCCGCGGTCTCCATGCCGCTCACCCTCACCCTGCTCACCGCCGCGGTGCCGGCGGCCAGGCGGGGCCTCGCCTTCGGCATCTGGGCGGGCGTCAACGGCCTGGCCGTCGCCACCGGACCGCTGGTCGGCGGGACGCTCACCGAGCACTTCTCCTGGCAGTGGATCTTCTGGGTGAACGTCCCGGTCGGCCTCGTCCTGATCCCGCTCGCCGCCCTCAAGCTCCGCGAGAGCCGGGGCGCCAACCCGGCGCTGGACGCGGTCGGCACGATCCTGGTCAGCCTGGGCCTGTTCGGCGTCGTCCTCGGCCTGATCCGCGGCAACCCGGACGGCTGGACCAGCCCGCTGGTGCTCGGCTCCCTGATCGGCGGCGTCGCGCTGCTCACCGCCTTCGTGCTGTACGAGCAGCGCTGGGCCGAGCACCCGATGCTCCCGATGCGGCTGTTCCGCAGCCGGGCCTTCTCCGCCGTCAACGCCTCCGGCCTGCTGATGTTCCTCGGGATGTTCGGCTCGATCTTCCTGATCAGCCAGCACCTGCAGAGCGTGGGCGGCTACAGCCCGCAGGAGGCCGGCATCCGGATGCTCCCGTGGACCGGCATGCCGCTGATCGTCGCCCCGATCGCGGGCATCCTGGCCGACCGCTTCGGCGGCCGCCCCATCGTGGTCACCGGGCTGCTGCTGCAGGGCGCCGGCCTGGCGATGTACGCGGCGATCACGGGCGGCAGCACCGGCTACGACTACGCCGCCGAGATCCCCGCCGTGGTGATCTGCGGCATCGGCATGTCGCTGTACTTCGCCCCGACCGCCGCCCTGGTGATGGACAGCGTCCGGCCGGAGGAGCAGGGCATCGCCTCCGGCGCCAACAACGCGCTGCGCGAGGTCGGCGGCGCGCTCGGCGTGGCCGTCCTCTCGGCGGTGTTCTCGGCGCAGGGCGGGTACACGTCGGAGCAGTCCTTCATCGACGGCCTGGTGCCCGCGCTGTACGTCGGCGCCGGGGTGGTGGCGGTCGCGGCGGTCTGCGCGTTCTTCCTCCCGCGCCGGGTGAAGCCCGCGGCCGTCGCCGACGAGCCGGCCGCCGTGGAGCCGGAGCGGGCCGGTGCAGAGCGGGTCGGTGCAGAGCAGACCGCTGCCGAGCGGGCCGAGGACGCGGCGCCCGTCCCCGCCGAGGCCTCGAAGGCCTGACCGGCCGATCCGGGTGCGGGTGCGGGGGCGGCCGGGCGGCCGCCCCCGCACCCGTACGCTGGTGGGCGTGCTGGTAGAAAACGACGCCCTCCTCGCCCCGCTGACCACGCTCCGGCTCGGCGGCCCGGCCCGCCGCCTGGTGACCGCCCACACCGACGACGAGGTGATCGCCGCCGTCCGCGAGGCCGACGAGGCCGGCGAGCCGCTGCTGGTCCTCGGCGGCGGCTCCAACCTGGTGATCGGCGACGCCGGCTTCCCCGGCACCGTGCTGCGGATCGCGACCACCGGCTTCGCCCTGGACGGCACCGTGCTGGAGCTGGCGGCCGGCGAGGTCTGGTCGGAGGCGGTCGCCCGCGCGGTGCGCGAGCACGGCCTGGCGGGCGTCGAGTTCCTGGCCGGCATCCCCGGCTCGGCCGGTGCCACCCCGGTGCAGAACGTCGGCGCGTACGGCCAGGAGGTCGCCCAGTCGATCACCGAGGTGGTCGCCTACGACCGCACGGCCGGCGAGGTGGTCACGCTCCCCAACGCCGAGTGCGCGTTCTCCTACCGGCACAGCCGCTTCAAGGCCGAGCCGGACCGCTACGTGGTGCTGCGGGTGCGGTTCGCCCTGGCCGACCACGAGGGGCTCTCCACTCCGGTCAAGTACGCCGAGGTGGCCAGGCACTTCGGCGTCGAGCAGGGCGAGCGGGTGCCGCTGGAGCGGGCGCACGACGCGGTGCTGGGGCTGCGCTCCGGCAAGGGCATGGTGCTGGACCCGGCGGACCACGACACCTGGTCGGCCGGCTCCTTCTTCACCAACCCGGTGCTCACCGCCGCCCAGTACGAGTCCTTCCGGACCCGCCCGGGCACCGAGAACGCCCCCGCCTACCCGGCGCCGGAGGGCTGCACCAAGACCTCGGCCGCCTGGCTGATCGACCGGGCCGGCTTCGGCAAGGGCTACGGCAGCGGCCCGGCGACGCTCTCCACGAAGCACACCCTGGCGCTCACCAACCGCGGCGCGGCCACCGCCGAGGACCTGCTGGCGCTGGCCCGGGAGATCCGGGACGGCGTCCGCGAGGCCTTCGGGGTCGAGCTGGTGAACGAGCCGGTGATGATCGGCGTCAAGCTCTAGGCCCGGTCCGCGAGGCACGCCTCAGGTGCCGCTGACCAGCCAGGTGTCGATGTCCGCCAGCAGCTCCTTGCGGACGGCCTCCGGCGCGCGCGAGCCGCGGACGGACTGCCGTGCCAGCTCGGCGAGTTCGGCGTCGTCGAAGCCGAGGACGTCGCGGGCCAGGTCGTACTGGGCGGCCAGCCGGCTGCCGAACAGCAGCGGGTCGTCCGCGCCCAGGGCCAGCGGCACGCCGGCGTCGAACAGCCGCCGCAGCGGGACGTCCTCGGGGCGCTCGTAGACGCCGAGCGAGACGTTCGAGGACGGGCAGACCTCGCAGGTGATCTGGCGGTCCGCCAGCCGTTCCATCAGCCGGGGGTCCTCGGCGGCGCGGACGCCGTGGCCGATCCGGCCGGCGCCCAGGTCGTCCAGGCAGTCCCGGACGGACTCGGGCCCGGCCAGCTCGCCGCCGTGCGGGGCGGCCAGCAGCCCGCCCTTGCGGGCGATCTCGAAGGCCCGGTCGAAGTCCCGGGCGAGGCCGCGCCGCTCGTCGTTGGAGAGGCCGAAGCCGACCACGCCCTGGTCGGCGTACCGGACGGCGAGCCGGGCCAGCGTCCGCGCGTCCATCGGGGACTTCATCCGGTTCGCCGCGACCAGCACCCGGATGCCCACCCCGGTGGCCGTGGCGGCGTTCTCCACGGCGTCCAGGATCAGCTCCAGTGCGGGGATCAGCCCGCCCAGCCGGGGCGCGTACGAGGTCGGGTCGACCTGGATCTCCAGCCAGCGGGAGCCGTCCCGCCGCTCGTCCTGGGCGGTCTCCAGGACCAGCCGGCGGATGTCCTCCTCGTCCCGCAGCACCGAGCGGGCGGTGTCGTACAGGCGCTGGAAGCGGAACCAGCCGCGTTCGTCGGTGGCCCGCAGTTGCGGCGGCTCGCCGGAGCTGAGCGCCTCCGGCAGTCGGACGCCGTGCTTGTCGGCCAGCTCCAGCAGGGTGGCGGGCCGCATCGAGCCGGTGAAGTGCAGGTGCAGGTGGGCCTTCGGGAGGTCCCTGACGTCTCGCGGATTCAACAGGCGTTCCATTCGCCGATACTGCCGCATCGGACCCCCAAACGGGAACCGCCCTCCTTCCGTCCCCCGAAGGGGTGAAAGAGGGCGGTACCCGACGTGGAGCGCGGGTGTCAGCGGGCGTCAGCGGACGCCGACGGGTGTCAGTCGCGGGCCTCGCCGAGCAGCTTCTGCAGCCGGCCGATGCCCTCGGCCAGGTCGGCGTCGCCGAGCGCGTAGGAGAACCGCAGGTAGCCGGGGGTGCCGAAGGCCTCGCCCGGGACGGCCGCGACCTCGGCCTCGTCCAGGATCAGCGAGGCCAGCTCGCCGGAGCTCTCCGGGCGCCGGCCGCGGATCTCCTTGCCCAGCAGGCCCTTGACGGACGGGTACACGTAGAACGCGCCCTCCGGCTCGGGGCAGTACACGCCCTCGATCTCGTTGAGCATCCGCACGATGGTCTTGCGGCGGCGGTCGAAGGCGGTGCGCATCTCGTGCACGGCGGACAGGTCGCCGCTGACGGCGGCGATCGCGGCGCGCTGGGCGACGTTGGAGACGTTCGAGGTGGCGTGCGACTGCAGGTTGGTCGCGGCCTTGATGACGTCCTTGGGGCCGATCACCCAGCCCACCCGCCAGCCGGTCATCGCGTAGGTCTTGGCGACGCCGTTGACCACGACGCACTTGTCGGCCAGCTCGGGCAGCAGGGCCGGCAGCGAGGTGAAGGAGGCGTCGCCGTACACCAGGTGCTCGTAGATCTCGTCGGTGAGCACCCAGAGGCCGTGCTCCAGCGCCCAGCGGCCGATCGCCTCGGCCTCGGCCTCGGTGTACACCGCGCCGGTCGGGTTGGACGGCGAGACGAAGAGCACCACCTTGGTGTTCTCGGTGCGGGCGGCCTCCAGCTGCTCGACCGAGACCTTGTAACCGGTGGTCTCGTCGGTCACGACCTCCACCGGGACGCCGCCGGCGAGCTGGACCGACTCCGGGTAGGTGGTCCAGTACGGGGCCGGGACGATGACCTCGTCGCCCGGGTCCAGGATCGCGGCGAACGCCTCGTAGATCGCCTGCTTGCCGCCGTTGGTGACCAGCACCTGGGAGGCGTCCACCTCGTAGCCGGAGTCGCGCAGCGTCTTGGCGGCGATCGCGGACTTCAGCTCGGGCAGGCCACCCGCCGGGGTGTAGCGGTGGTTCTTCGGGTCGCGGCAGGCCTCGACGGCCGCCTCGACGATGTAGTCCGGGGTGGGGAAGTCGGGCTCGCCGGCTCCGAAGCCGATCACCGGACGGCCGGCCGCCTTGAGGGCCTTGGCCTTGGCGTCCACGGCGAGGGTCGCGGACTCGGCGATCGCACCGATCCGGGCGGAGACCCGGCGGTCGGCGGGGCGGATGGAACGGTCGGGCTGCGGGGTGGAAGCGCTCATGCCTGCATCGTCGCAGAACCGGGACGGACCGGGCATCGCGGTTTCACCATCCGTACCGGACCGTCCACATGGCGGCGCCCGTCGATCCGTCGGTGATCATGCGGGCATGCCGGACATATGCCGGACAACCGGTGCTCCCGGAAGAAGAGGTTCGACCAAACACCCCTCGACCACGTATGCTCACTGCTCGACGGCCCGCCGAGAAAGAACCGGAGCTTCACCAGCTGTGCAGACAGCCGGGGGAGATGCGGTAGGTTGGTCGCTACGGAGTCGCGAGACCCCGTAGGGCAATAGCTCAATTGGTAGAGCACCGGTCTCCAAAACCGGCGGTTGGGGGTTCAAGTCCCTCTTGCCCTGCTGCTTGATCCGTTTTCAGCCCGTTCGCTCCACAGAGCGAGCGGGCTTGATGCGGAGAGGGCCGAATCAGCACCGCTTGTAGCCGGCCGTTCGTGCCCCATCGGGCGCGAGCCGCTCGGCCGGACCCGGATTCAGGTGAGGACGAGTGACGGAGACCACGGGCTCCACCGCAACGCCTGAGAGCGGCAACCCTGAGGGGGCCGACGGCGCTGCCGAGACCACGCCCGCCGAGGGCGAGGACAAGTCGCTCTCGCGCCGCGAGCGCAAGCGCGCCGCCCGCGCCGGCGACAAGAAGTCCGGCAAGCGCGGCAAGATGGGCCCGTTCGCCCGGATCGGCCTGTTCTACCGCCAGATCATCGCCGAACTGCGCAAGGTCGTCTGGCCCACCCGCAGCGAGCTCACCCAGTACACGACCGTCGTCGTCGTGTTCGTGGTGGTCGTGATGGGCTTCGTGGCCGGCCTCGACTACGGCCTCTCCAAGCTGAGCCTCCTGGTCTTCGGCTGACCTGGCCGTCCCACCTCCGTAGCAGTCTCCCGACCCGGGCCGAATCATCGGCCCGGGTCGCGCTGTCTGCGCCGGACGTACGCGGCCGCTACCGTGGACTCGGTACTGTTGAAGTCTCCGAGTCCTCTCCTGGCGCCCGCGCGAGCGGCAGCCCGCCGGAGCCGGCCCCGGAGCGCGCCACCTTCACCATCTCCAGGAAAGAAGCAGCCACCGTGTCTGAGTCCCCCCTGTACGACGCCGACGAGACCGTCCGCGAGGCGGATGTCGCCGCCGAGCTGGACGCGGCCGAGCTGGCTGACGAAGCCGAGTCCGCCGAGCAGATCGTTGACGCCGTGGACGGCGACGAGGACGAGGTCGAGGCGCAGGACGAGGCCGAGGCCGGCGAGCCCGCCGAGGAGGCGGCGCTGCACGTGGAGGACGACGTGGAGCCCGCCGCCGAGGAGACCGAGGCCGACGCCGACGCCGAGGAGGCCGAGGCTGAGGAGGCCGTCGAGGTCGACCCGGTCGCCAAGTTCCGCGAGGACCTGCGCTTCATGCCGGGCGAGTGGTACGTGATCCACACCTACGCCGGCTACGAGAACCGGGTGAAGCAGAACCTGGAGCAGCGCGCCGTCTCGCTGAACGTCGAGGAGTACATCTTCCAGGCCGAGGTGCCGCAGGAGGAGGTCGTCCAGATCAAGAACGGCGACCGCAAGACCATCCGCCAGAACAAGCTCCCCGGCTACGTCCTGGTGCGCATGGACCTCACCCCCGAGTCCTGGGGCGTCGTACGCAACACCCCCGGTGTCACCGGCTTCGTCGGCAACGCCTACGACCCGTACCCGCTGACCCTGGACGAGGTCGTCAAGATGCTCGCCCCGGACGTCGAGCGCCAGGCGGCCAAGGAGGCCGGCAAGCCCTCGCCGATCAAGCCCAGCGAGATCCAGGTGCTGGACTTCGAGGTCGGCGACTCGGTCACCGTCACCGACGGTCCGTTCGCGACGCTGCAGGCGACCATCAACGAGATCAACCCCGACTCGAAGAAGGTCAAGGGCCTGGTCGAGATCTTCGGCCGGGAGACCCCGGTCGAGCTCTCCTTCGACCAGATCCAGAAGAACTAGTCCCACGGTCTTCGGATCCGGGGCGGGGCCGAGGGCCCTGCCCCGGATCCGTTTTGGTCCAGCGGCGCTAAGGCGTTAGCCTGGTTCGATGTGTGTGTTGGCGGCCGGGTGTCGCCCCGGTTCCGCACACACCAGCACTCACCTCTCGGAAGGACCCGGAGAGACATGCCTCCCAAGAAGAAGAAGGTCACGGGGCTTATCAAGCTCCAGATCAACGCCGGTGCGGCCAACCCGGCGCCGCCGGTCGGCCCCGCGCTGGGCCAGCACGGCGTCAACATCATGGAGTTCTGCAAGGCCTACAACGCTGCGACCGAGTCGCAGCGCGGCATGATCGTGCCGGTGGAGATCACGGTCTACGACGACCGTTCCTTCACCTTCATCACGAAGACGCCGCCGGCCGCGCGCCTCATCCTGAAGGCCGCCGGTGTGGACAAGGGCTCCAGCGAGCCGCACAAGACCAAGGTCGCCAAGCTCACCAGCGCCCAGGTCCGCGACATCGCGACCACCAAGATGCCCGACCTGAACGCCAACGACCTGGACGCGGCGGAGAAGATCATCGCCGGCACCGCCCGGTCGATGGGCATCACCGTCGAGGGCTGACCAGCTCTTTTCGTCCCTGTGGTAGGGCCTGCGCAGGCCCGTGATACCACGACTCCCATCACCATTCAGGAGCAGCAGTGAAGCGCAGCAAGGCTCTGAAGGCCGCGGACGCTCAGGTCGACCGCGACCGCCTCTACGCCCCCCTCGAGGCCATCCGCCTCGCCAAGGCCACCAGCACCACCAAGTTCGACGGCACCGTCGAGGTCGCCATGCGTCTGGGCGTCGACCCGCGCAAGGCCGACCAGATGGTCCGCAGCACCGTGATCCTCCCGCACGGCACCGGTAAGACCGCTCGGGTCCTGGTCTTCGCGACCGGTGACCGTGCCGAGGCCGCGCGTGCTGCGGGCGCCGACATCGTCGGCTCCGACGAGCTGATCGACGAGGTCGCCAAGGGCCGTCTGGACTTCGACGCCGTCGTCGCCACCCCGGACCTCATGGGCAAGGTCGGCCGCCTCGGCCGCGTGCTCGGTCCCCGTGGTCTGATGCCGAACCCGAAGACCGGCACCGTGACCCCGGACGTCGCCAAGGCTGTCAACGACATCAAGGGCGGCAAGATCGAGTTCCGCGTCGACAAGCACTCGAACCTGCACTTCATCATCGGTAAGGCCTCCTTCACCGACGAGCAGCTGGTCGAGAACTACGCCGCCGCGCTGGACGAGGTGCTCCGCGCCAAGCCGTCCGCCGCCAAGGGCCGCTACATCAAGAAGACCGCCATCAGCACCACGATCGGCCCCGGCATCCCCGTGGACCCGAACCGCACCCGCAACCTCTTCGTCGAAGAGGACCCGGCCGCGGTCTGAGCCGATCGGCTCTGAAGCAGTCTGCACAGCGGGCCCGCACCCCCTTCACCGGGGGTGCGGGCCCGCAGTCGTTTCCGGATCGGGACAGGGGTGGATGGGAACGGTTGCCCGAAGCGTCGTACGCTCTGCCGGTCAGATCATGTGCAGAACGTGTGACCGTCGGAGCGTGCCGTGCCGCCCACCCTTCGCCCCGCCGTCGCGGTGGCCACCCTGCTGCTGATCGGTGCCACCACCGGGTGCAGCCTGCTGGCCGCCCCGGGAACCCGCACCCCCGACGGCGACCCCGCGCCCGTACCGCCCCGCCAGGTGGTGCTCGCCGCCGCCCAGGCGCTGGACGACGCCGGCGGCGCCCGGATCGACGTGGTCGAGGAGGGCCCGGCCGGCCGCCGCACCGCGAGCGGCACCCTGACCTGGGGCACCCGGGACGAGGGCGCCCTGACCGTCACCGACGAGCAGGGCACCGGGCAGCTGACCCTGAGGGACGGCGCACTCGACCTCGGCTACCAGGGCGCCGCGCCCAAGCACGCGGACCGGGACGGCGCCGAGTCGCTCGATCCGCGGGCGACCACCGGCCCCGGCGGCTACGCGGGCGGCTGGATGACCGCCCTGGTCACCAACCCGGGCAGCCGCGCGTACCAGATCGCGCAGGCCGGGAAGCTCGGCTCGCTCGGCGGCGAGCAGCTGGCCGGGATGACCGTGGCGCACTACCAGGGCACCACGCCGGTGGCCGAATACTTCGGCGCGGACCAGGAGTTGACCCCCGCGCGACTCGCCGCGGTGGTCGACTGGTACCGCCGGCGAGGGGTGTCGGCGATCGGTTACGACGTCTGGGTCGGGCCCGGCGAGCGGCTGCTGAGACTGCGGGAGACGGCCCGGGGGAGCGACGGCACCACGGTGACCACGACGGATGTCTCGACCCCCGGAGAAGGGGACACGCCCCCGGCCGAAACCGGGTGACGTGAGGGGGCCGTCCGGCGCGTGCGGCATCTGGCGATCCGTTAGAGTCCGCGTGGAAGAAGCCGAAAATCGGTTCTTCATCGGATCGTTCGGATCTCACGGGGGACTTCATGCGCGCTGCGCGCCTCGCCTCGACCGTCGTCACCGCGGCCGTGCTGCTCGGTGCCGTCACCGCCTGCGGCAGCAAGGGCGGCGACGCCAAGAGCGGCGACGCGGCGTCGGCCGGAGACCCCAAGGCCGCGCTGGCCGCCTCCGCCCTGGTGATGCAGAAGGCCGGCAACGGCAAGGTCACCATGGTCTCCCCGGACGGCTCGACCCACACCGCGGGCAGCGGCGACGCCGACTGGAAGGACCCGAACCGGACGGCCGTCGACCTGACGGGCGAGGTGGAGACCAAGAAGATCCGGTTCCGGGTGATCGGGACCGACGGCTACCTCGGCGGCGGCGACACCGAGGCCGCCGCCATGGGCGGCAAGCACTGGATCAAGCTGCCCGCCTCGAACGAACTCGGCGACGGCGTCCTGCTGATGAGCCAGCTGCTCAACCCCGTCGCCCAGCTCGGGCTCGCCGCGCAGAGCGGCAAGCCCGCCAAGGTCGGCCAGGAGAGCCTGGACGGCGTCCAGGTCACCCACCTGCGGGTGGTCGAGGAGGCCTCCGCCATGGTGGCCGGCATGCCGGCGCTCACGGCCGACCAGCGCACGGCCGTCCAGAAGTCCCTGGAACAGGACGGCAGGACCCTCACCATCGACCTCTGGCTCAACGGCCGGCAGGAACTCGTCCAGTACCAGGAGTACGGCGACAAGAACGGCGAGCACGACGCCGTCACCGTCAAGTACGCGGACCTCGGCAAGGCCGCGAAGATCGACGCCCCCGCCGCCACCGACCTCGGCAGCGAGACCGATCTCCTCAAACTGCTCGGCTGATCCGCCGAGCCCGCGCACCGGAGCCGACACGGCTCCCTCCGTATCGAACGGCCGGCCCCGGGCGCGGTGCGCCCGGGGCCGGCAGGGGGATTCATGGCTGGAACCCGCAAGACCGCCACCGTCGTCGTCCTCGCCGCTCTGGCGTTGACCGCGACGGCCTGCAACAACAACGACGGCAGCAAGGACGCCGCTTCGGCGCCGACCACCGGGGCGGCGGCCGTGCCGGCCGCCGCGACGCACACCAAGGCGACCCCGGCCGTCCTCCTGGAGCAGGTCGTCCAGAAGACCGGCGCCGCCAAGTCGGCCAAGGTCACCCAGTCGGCCACGGTGGGCGACATCGCCGTCAAGGGCGAGGGCGCCGTCTCCTGGGCCGACGGCCTCCAGGGCGAGCTCGCCCAGGACCTGTCGGGCTCTGCGATGAGCAAGGCCATCTCGTCCCTGACCGGCGGCCAGACCGTGTCCTACCGCTACACCAAGGACGCGATGTACCTGCGCCTGGGCGGCGGAGTGGTCGACGCCCTCGGCGGTCGGCACTGGCTGCACTACAGCAAGGACGACCTGGCCAAGACCGCCAGTGGCACGGCCGACCAGCTCAAGGACACGGACCCGGTCGAGGGCGTCCGGCTGCTGATCGCGACCGGCAACGCGAAAGAGGTGGGGCAGGAGCAGCTGAACGGCAAGGCCACCACCCACTACACCGGTGAGCTCGACGCCGACAAGATCGCCGGGATGGCCGGCAAGGGCGTGACTCCGGAGCAGCTCGAGAAGGCCAAGGAGAAGCTGGCCGCCAGCGGCCTCACCAGCGAGCGGATCGACCTCTGGGTGGACGCCGACCAGTTGGTCGTCCAGCGGAGCGCGACCGGTGACACCAAGGCGGGCGCGTTCAAGTCCACGGTCCTCTACTCGGACTACGGCACGCCGGTCACCGCCACGGTGCCGGAGGCGGCCGACACGGTGGAACTGGCCGAGCTGGCGAAGCTGGGCAAGGGGGGCGCCACCGGTTGATCCGGGGCAGGGTGGCAAGGTGGCCGGAACGAAAGCCGCCGACGCGGCGCCCGGGCGAGAGGGGACCAGACGATGGCGGGACGACGGCGGTTGGCGGCGCTGGCCGCGGTCGTCCTGCTGGCGACCGGGCTGGCGGGATGCAGCGGGGGTGGCGGCACGCCGGCCACGCCCTCCGGCAGCCCGACCCCGACCAGTTCCTCGTCGACCGAGGCGGCCAAGCCCAGCGACCGCTCGCCGCACGGCGTCCTGGTCTCCGCCCAGCTGGCCATGCAGACCGCCCGCCGGGCCAAGGTCAACTACCGGCTGGGAGCGGACGCCGGGGCCGGGCCGCTGTTCTGGCAGCCCAAGACGGCGCTCCAGATCAAGCGCTCCACCCCGGCCGACGCCGAGCAGCTGATCGTCGTGGACACCGTCGCCTACCAGGGCGGTGACGCCGCCACCGCGGCCCGCCAGGGCGGCCGGCACTGGGAGCGCTTCTCCGTCCCGCCGGACCAGGACGGCCACCGGGAGGTCCCGTACGCGGGGCTGATCGACCTGCTGAACCCGGTCGAGGCGCTGGCCGCCGCCACCGCCGACGGGGTGGACCCCCGGTTCGTCGGCGAGGAGAAGTTCGACGACTCGACGGTCGAGCACTACCGGATCACCACCACCGCCGAGCGCTACGCCGCCGCCCAGACCCAGCTGACCCAGGCCCGCCGGGACGGCCTGCGGGCCGCGCTGGCCCCCGGCGGCTCGATCTCGCTCACCGTGGACCTCTGGCTCAACGACAAGGACCAGCTGGTCCGGCTCCAGCGCACCGGCAGCGGTGACAGCGGCCGGGCGGACGACTCGATCCTCTACTCCGACTTCGCCGGCGCCCTGCTCTCGGTGCAGGCCCCGGCCGAGGCGGACACCGTGGACACCGGGCCCCGGACGGTCTCCCCACTGGCCCGCTGAGCCCCGTCCGGCACGGCCGGCCCGGCGGGGATCGGCCGTTCAGGGGCGATTTGCCCCGGACGGCCGAGTCCGGTTACTGTTACCGAAGCCAAAGACCGCTGGTTGTCACCGTGCTCGCGAGGGATTCGGTGGCCGAAGGATCTGCGCTTCGTCGCAGGCAGCCCGCGCAGGTGTGTCTGGAGCTTCGACTTCCGGGTCCGCGTTCACGCGAACATCCGTTGAGGTCGTTTCGAGCCCCGTGCGCCCTGCGCACCGGGGCTCATCTGCTTTTCCGCAGGCTTTCCTTCCGTCCGGCCGGTTCGAGGCGTGAATGGTCGACTTTCGCGGTCGGCCGGATTTCGACATCACGGAAGGAGGCGTAAGCCTATGGCAAGGCCCGACAAGGCTGCTGCCGTCGCCGAGATCACGGACAAGTTCCGTGGCTCTTCCGCGGCGCTGCTGACCGAGTACCGCGGTCTCTCGGTGAAGCAGGTCAAGACCCTGCGTCGCTCGCTCGGCGAGAACGCCGAGTACGCCGTGGTGAAGAACACGCTGACCAAGATCGCGGCCAACGAGGCCGGGATTTCGGAGCTCGACGACCTGTTCAACGGTCCGACGGCTGTCGCCTTCGTCACCGGTGACCCGGTGGAGTCGGCGAAGGCTCTGCGTGACTTCGCCAAGGAGAACCCCGCTCTCATCATCAAGGGCGGTGTCCTTGACGGTAAGGCGCTGTCCGCCGATGAGATCAAGAAGCTCGCGGACCTCGAGTCCCGCGAGGTGCTGCTCGCCAAGCTGGCGGGTGCCCTGAAGGCCAAGCAGTCCCAGGCTGCCGCGCTCTTCCAGGCCCTGCCGTCGAAGCTCGTCCGCACTGTGGACGCGCTGCGCGACAAGGTCGAGCAGGGCGGTGCCGGTACGCCGGCTCCCGCCGCCGAGGACGCCGCCGCCGAGTAATCGGCAGGCTCACGCCTCGCTGCGGGCCCGTGCCCGCCCCACCCGTACATACGGCATCACCTGCCGATTTAGTGGAAGGACGCCATCATGGCGAAGCTGTCCCAGGACGAGCTGCTCGCGCAGTTCGAGGACCTCACCCTCATCGAGCTCGCTGGCTTCGTGAAGGCCTTCGAGGAGAAGTTCGACGTCACCGCCGCCGCCCCGGTCGCCGTTGCCGCCGCCGGTGGCCCGGCCGCCGTTGAGGCCGTCGAGGAGCAGGACGAGTTCGACGTCATCCTCGATGGTGCCGGCGACAAGAAGATCCAGGTCATCAAGGAGGTGCGCACCCTGACCTCCCTCGGCCTGAAGGAGGCCAAGGACCTCGTTGACACCGCTGGTGCCAAGGTCCTGGAGAAGGTTGCCAAGGACGTTGCCGAGAAGGCCAAGGCCGCCCTCGAGGGTGCCGGCGCCAAGGTCACCGTCAAGTGACTTCTCGCCCCCTCTGAGGGGGCCTGAAGCCGGGCCGATCACCCTTGTGGGTGGTCGGCCCGGCTTTTTCGCGTTTCCGGCCCTGAGCGGCCCTGGGCGGCCCCGGGGCCGGTCCGCGGCCGGGACGCGCCGGTGTGGCCGAGAGCCCACTCGGCAGCGTCGGTGCGGACGGGTATGGTGATCACCGTCATCGACTGTGGCCCCCACCACGGCTTCTGTAACGCCGGGGGGCTCTCGGCCGATGGACGGGTCGAGGTCCGCACTGCCTGCGGGCCCTTGACGAACCCGGCGAGGCGCGCGATTCTCAAGGCGCGAGTCCGCCCGGTTGGTTTGCCTCTGGATGCATAACCAGCGGCTCAGGCGGGAAATGACTCCACGTGAGTTATGGGGCCCGGGCAGTGCCCGGGCCGGTGCAGTACCCGGTGGGCGTTCGCGTCCGCCGGCTACCGGGAGGAGTCTCCGATTCGGTTTCCGAATCAGAGCTGGACAGCAGTGTGCCCTTTGGCTACACTGTCCCTTTGCGCTGCCTGTTAGCTGCTCCGTGACTCGTCGCCCGGAGTTTGCGTTGCCCTGAAGGGGTCTGGCATCGCCTCCGCAAAGCGGCTCTGACCTGGGATTTCGATCCCGGCGGAGGCCAGTGGCGAGGGAGGCGGGACCAAGCCCGTGAAGGCCCGGCTGGTACGCGCGTAGTGAGCTCCGAGCCCTCGGAAGGACCCCCCTCTTGGCCGCGCCGCGCAACGCCTCGAACAATTCCGCCGCATCCACCGCCCCGCTCCGCGTCTCCTTCGCGAAGATCAAGGAGCCCCTCGAGGTCCCCAACCTCCTGGCCCTGCAGACCGAGAGCTTTGACTGGCTGCTCGGCAACGCGGCCTGGAAGTCCCGGGTCGAGGCGGCGCTGGAGAACGGTCAGGACGTCCCCACCAAGTCCGGTCTGGAGGAGATCTTCGAGGAGATCTCCCCGATCGAGGACTTCAGTGGGTCGATGTCGCTGACCTTCCGCGACCACCGTTTCGAGC
Organism: Kitasatospora sp. NPDC057940; assembly: GCF_042887425.1. NCBI lineage: Bacteria > Bacillati > Actinomycetota > Actinomycetes > Kitasatosporales > Streptomycetaceae > Kitasatospora > Kitasatospora sp. NPDC057940. Next base: position 20,097 of record NZ_JBHVPH010000041.1, on the reverse strand, counting down.
CGCCGAAGAACTCGATTGACGAGTGCAAGGACCGCGACTTCACGTTCGCGGCTCCGCTCTTCGTCACGGCCGAGTTCACCAACAACGAGACCGGTGAGATCAAGTCTCAGACGGTCTTCATGGGCGACTTCCCGCTCATGACCCACAAGGGCACGTTCGTGATCAACGGCACCGAGCGTGTCGTCGTGTCGCAGCTGGTCCGCTCCCCGGGCGTGTACTTCGACTCCACCCTGGACAAGGTGTCCGACAAGGACATCTACTCCTGCAAGGTCATCCCCTCGCGTGGTGCCTGGCTGGAGATGGAGATCGACAAGCGCGACATGGTCGGCGTCCGCATCGACCGCAAGCGCAAGCAGTCCGTCACCGTGCTGCTCAAGGCGCTCGGCTGGACCAACGAGATGATTCTCGAGGAGTTCGGCGAGTACGAGTCCATGCGCAACACCCTGGAGAAGGACCACACCCAGGGCCAGGACGACGCGCTTCTGGACATCTACCGCAAGCTGCGTCCTGGCGAGCCGCCGACGCGCGAGGCCGCGCAGACGCTTCTGGAGAACCTGTACTTCAACCCGAAGCGCTACGACCTCGCCAAGGTGGGCCGCTACAAGGTCAACCGGAAGCTGGGCAACGCCGAGTCGCTGGACTCCGGCGTGCTCACCGAGCCCGACATCATCGGTGCGATCAAGTACCTGGTGAAGCTGCACGCCGGTGAGACCGAGTGGAACGACCAGACCGGTCGCGACATCGTGGTCGAGGTCGACGACATCGACCACTTCGGCAACCGTCGCCTGCGCAACGTCGGCGAGCTCATCCAGAACCAGGTCCGTACGGGTCTCGCCCGTATGGAGCGCGTCGTGCGCGAGCGCATGACCACCCAGGACGTCGAGGCGATCACGCCGCAGACCCTGATCAACATCCGGCCGGTCGTCGCCTCCATCAAGGAGTTCTTCGGCACCAGCCAGCTGTCGCAGTTCATGGACCAGACGAACCCGCTGTCGGGCCTGACCCACAAGCGCCGTCTGTCCGCCCTCGGCCCCGGTGGTCTCTCCCGTGAGCGCGCCGGCTTCGAGGTCCGTGACGTGCACCCCTCGCACTACGGGCGCATGTGTCCGATCGAGACCCCCGAAGGCCCGAACATCGGTCTGATCGGGTCGCTGGCCTCGTACGGCCGGGTCAACGCCTTCGGCTTCATCGAGACCCCGTACCGCAAGGTCATCGAGGGTGTCGTCACGGAGCAGGTCGACTACCTCACGGCCGACGAGGAGGACCGCTACGTCATCGCGCAGGCCAACGCCCCGCTGACGACGGAGCTGACCTTCGCCGAGCCGCGTGTCCTGGTCCGCCGCCGTGGCGGCGAGATCGACTACATCCCGGGCACCGAGATCGACTACATGGACGTCTCGCCGCGCCAGATGGTGTCGGTCGCGACCGCCATGATCCCGTTCCTCGAGCACGACGACGCCAACCGCGCGCTCATGGGCTCGAACATGATGCGCCAGGCGGTGCCGCTGCTGAAGAGCGAGGCTCCGCTGGTCGGTACCGGCATGGAGTACCGCTGCGCCGTCGACGCCGCGGACGTCATCACCGCCGAGAAGGCCGGTGTCGTCCAGGAGGTCTCGGCCGACTACGTCACCGTCGCCAACGACGACGGCACGTACACCACGTACCGCGCCGCCAAGTTCACCCGCTCGAACCAGGGCACCGCCTTCAACCAGAAGGTGCTCGTGGACGAGGGCGCCCGGGTCGAGTCCGGCCAGGTGCTGGCCGACGGCCCGTGCACCGACGAGGGCGAGATGGCCCTCGGCAAGAACCTGCTCGTGGCGTTCATGTCGTGGGAGGGTCACAACTACGAGGACGCGATCATCCTGTCGCAGCGCCTCGTGCAGGACGACGTCCTCTCCTCGATCCACATCGAGGAGCACGAGGTCGACGCCCGTGACACCAAGCTCGGCCCCGAGGAGATCACCCGGGACATCCCGAACGTCTCCGAGGAGGTCCTCGCCGACCTCGACGAGCGCGGCATCATCCGCATCGGCGCCGACGTCGTCACCGGCGACATCCTGGTCGGCAAGGTCACGCCCAAGGGCGAGACCGAGCTGACCCCGGAGGAGCGCCTGCTCCGCGCGATCTTCGGTGAGAAGGCCCGTGAGGTCCGCGACACCTCGCTGAAGGTGCCGCACGGTGAGTCCGGCAAGGTCATCGGCGTCCGCGTCTTCGACCGCGAAGAGGGCGACGAGCTGCCCCCGGGCGTGAACCAGCTGGTCCGCGTCTACGTGGCCCAGAAGCGCAAGATCACCAACGGTGACAAGCTCGCCGGCCGTCACGGCAACAAGGGCGTCATCTCGAAGATCCTGCCGGTCGAGGACATGCCGTTCCTGGAGGACGGCACCCCGGTCGACATCATCCTCAACCCGCTGGGTGTCCCGTCCCGAATGAACCCGGGACAGGTCCTGGAGATCCACCTCGGGTGGCTCGCCAAGCAGGGCTGGGACGTCTCCGGCCTCGCCGACGAGTGGGCCCAGCGCCTCCAGGCGATCGGCGCCGACACGGTCCAGGGCGGCACCAACCTCGCCACCCCGGTCTTCGACGGCGCCCGCGAGGACGAGATCACCGGCCTGCTGGACAACACCACCCTCACCCGTGACGGTGAGCGCCTGGTGAACTCCACCGGCAAGGCCCGGCTGTTCGACGGCCGCTCCGGCGAGCCGTTCCCGATGCCGGTCTCGGTCGGCTACATGTACATCCTCAAGCTGCACCACCTGGTCGACGACAAGCTGCACGCCCGTTCGACCGGTCCGTACTCGATGATCACCCAGCAGCCGCTCGGTGGTAAGGCGCAGTTCGGTGGTCAGCGCTTCGGTGAGATGGAGGTGTGGGCCCTTGAGGCGTACGGCGCTGCTTACGCGCTGCAGGAGCTGCTCACCATCAAGTCCGACGACGTCCTCGGCCGCGTGAAGGTCTACGAGGCCATCGTCAAGGGCGAGAACATCCCCGAGCCCGGCATTCCCGAGTCCTTCAAGGTCCTCATCAAGGAAATGCAGTCGCTCTGCCTCAACGTGGAGGTGCTGTCCTCGGACGGCCAGTCCATCGAGATGCGGGACTCCGACGAGGACGTGTTCCGCGCCGCCGAGGAGCTCGGCATCGACCTGTCCCGGCGCGAGCCCAGCAGCGTCGAAGAGGTCTGACGGAGGTTGGGCCGGCTGCCCGAGCAGCCGGCCCGCCCCCAGGCCCCCCTCAGACCACATGAACGACTCTCGACTTACGAAAGAGGGCTTGACGACCAGTGCTTGACGTCAACTTCTTCGACGAGCTCCGCATCGGCCTGGCCACCGCCGACGACATCCGCCAGTGGTCGCACGGCGAGGTCAAGAAGCCGGAGACCATCAACTACCGCACCCTGAAGCCCGAAAAGGACGGACTCTTCTGCGAGAAGATCTTCGGCCCCACCCGGGACTGGGAGTGCTACTGCGGTAAGTACAAGCGCGTCCGCTTCAAGGGCATCATCTGTGAGCGCTGCGGCGTCGAGGTGACCCGCGCCAAGGTGCGCCGTGAGCGGATGGGCCACATCGAGCTGGCCGCCCCGGTCACCCACATCTGGTACTTCAAGGGCGTGCCGTCCCGCCTGGGCTACCTGCTCGACCTGGCGCCGAAGGACCTCGAGAAGGTCATCTACTTCGCCGCCTACATGATCACCTGGGTCGACGACGAGCGCCGCCAGCGCGACCTGCCGTCCCTGGAGGCGCACGTCTCGGTCGAGCGCCAGCAGATCGAGAACCGCCGCGACTCCGACCTCGAGGCCCGTGCCAAGAAGGCCGAGACCGACCTGGCCGAGCTGGAGGCCGAGGGCGCCAAGGCCGACGTGCGCCGCAAGGTGCGCGAGGGTGCCGAGCGCGAGATGAAGCAGCTGCGCGACCGCGCGCAGCGCGAGCTCGACCGCCTCGACGAGGTGTGGGCCCGCTTCAAGAACCTCAAGGTCCAGGACCTCGAGGGCGACGAGCTGCTCTACCGCGAGCTGCGCGACCGCTTCGGCACCTACTTCTCCGGCTCGATGGGCGCGGCGGCCCTCAAGGACCGCCTCGAGACCTTCGACCTGGCGGAGGAGTCCGAGCGCCTGCGCGAGATCATCCGCACCGGCAAGGGCCAGAAGAAGACCCGTGCGCTGAAGCGCCTCAAGGTCGTCTCCGCGTTCCTGCAGACCACCAACAAGCCCAACGGCATGGTGCTGGACTGCGTCCCGGTCATCCCGCCGGACCTGCGTCCGATGGTGCAGCTGGACGGTGGCCGCTTCGCGACCTCCGACCTGAACGACCTGTACCGCCGCGTGATCAACCGCAACAACCGCCTGAAGCGGCTTCTCGACCTCGGCGCGCCCGAGATCATCGTGAACAACGAGAAGCGCATGCTCCAGGAGGCCGTCGACGCCCTGTTCGACAACGGCCGTCGCGGCCGTCCGGTCACCGGCCCGGGCAACCGCCCGCTGAAGTCCCTCAGCGACATGCTGAAGGGCAAGCAGGGTCGTTTCCGCCAGAACCTGCTCGGCAAGCGCGTCGACTACTCGGCCCGTTCGGTCATCGTCGTCGGCCCGCAGCTCAAGCTGCACCAGTGCGGTCTGCCCAAGGCCATGGCGCTGGAGCTCTTCAAGCCGTTCGTGATGAAGCGCCTGGTCGACCTGAACCACGCGCAGAACATCAAGTCGGCCAAGCGCATGGTCGAGCGTGCCCGCCCGGTCGTGTGGGACGTGCTCGAAGAGGTCATCGCCGAGCACCCCGTCCTGCTGAACCGTGCGCCCACCCTGCACCGCCTCGGCATCCAGGCCTTCGAGCCCCAGCTGGTCGAGGGCAAGGCCATCCAGATCCACCCGCTCGTCTGCACCGCGTTCAACGCGGACTTCGACGGTGACCAGATGGCCGTCCACCTGCCGCTCTCCGCGGAGGCGCAGGCCGAGGCCCGCATCCTGATGCTGTCCTCGAACAACATCCTGAAGCCGGCCGACGGTCGCCCCGTCACCATGCCGACCCAGGACATGGTGCTCGGTCTGTTCTTCCTGACCTCGGACCGGGAGACGGTGAAGGGCGGTGGCCGTTCCTTCTCCTCGACCGCCGAGGCCGTCATGGCCTTCGACGCCCGCGAGCTGGACGTCCAGGCCCCGATCGAGCTGCGCCTGCCGGCCGGCACCGTCCCGCCGCGCGGCTGGACCCCGCCGGTGGACGAGGAGGGCCAGACGGCCTGGTTCGACGGCGAGCCGTTCCGCCTGACCACCACCCTGGGCCGCGCGCTCTTCAACGAGCTGCTGCCCGAGGACTACCCGTTCGTCGACTACGAGGTGGGCAAGAAGCAGCTCTCCGCGATCGTCAACGACCTGGCGGAGCGCTACCCCAAGGTCGTCGTCGCGGCGACCCTGGACAACCTGAAGGCGGCCGGTTTCCACTGGTCGACCCGCTCGGGTGTCACCGTCTCCATCTCCGACGTCGTCGTCCCGCCGAACAAGCCCCAGATCCTCGAGGGCTACGAGGCGAAGGCGGAGAAGGTCCAGCGTCAGTACGAGCGCGGCCTGATCACCAACGACGAGCGCAAGCAGGAGCTCATCGGCATCTGGACCCAGGCGACCAACGAGGTCGCCGAGGCCATGAACGAGAACTTCCCGAAGACGAACCCCATCTTCATGATGGTCGACTCGGGTGCTCGTGGAAACATGATGCAGATGCGCCAGATCGCCGGTATGCGTGGTCTGGTGTCGAACGCCAAGAACGAGACCATCCCGCGACCCATCAAGGCGTCGTTCCGTGAGGGTCTCACCGTGCTGGAGTACTTCATCTCCACCCACGGTGCCCGTAAGGGTCTGGCGGACACCGCCCTCCGTACCGCCGACTCCGGCTACCTCACCCGTCGTCTGGTCGACGTCTCCCAGGACGTCATCATTCGCGAGGAGGACTGCGGCACCGAGCGCGGCCTGAAGCTGGCGATCGGCGCCGTCGGTGCGGACGGCGTGCTGCGCAAGGCCGACGACGTCGAGACCAGCGTGTACGCCCGCATGCTCGCCGAGGACATCACGGTGGACGGCAAGCTCCTTGCCACCGCCAACACCGACCTCGGTGACGTGCTGATCGACGAGCTGATCCGCCACGGCATCGGCGAGGTCAAGACCCGCTCGATCCTGACCTGCGAGTCGGCCGTCGGCACCTGCGCCTTCTGCTACGGGCGTTCGCTGGCCACCGGCAAGCTGGTCGACATCGGTGAGGCGGTCGGCATCATCGCCGCCCAGTCCATCGGTGAGCCCGGTACCCAGCTGACGATGCGTACCTTCCACACCGGTGGTGTGGCCGGTGACGACATCACCCAGGGTCTGCCGCGTGTCGTCGAGCTCTTCGAGGCCCGTACCCCCAAGGGTGTGGCCCCGATCTCGGAGGCCACCGGCCGGGCGCGGATCGAGGACACCGAGAAGACCCGCAAGCTCGTCATCACCCCGGACGACGGCAGCGACGAGATCGCCTACCCCGTCTCCAAGCGTGTGAAGCTGCTGGTCAGCGAGGGCGAGGCGGTCGAGGTCGGCCAGAAGCTGACCATGGGTGCCACCAACCCGCACGACGTCCTGCGCATCATGGGCCAGCGTGCCGTCCAGATCCACCTGGTCGCCGAGGTCCAGAAGGTCTACAACTCGCAGGGTGTGTCGATCCACGACAAGCACATCGAGATCATCATCCGGCAGATGCTCCGCCGCGTGACGATCATCGAGTCGGGCGACGCCGAGCTGCTCCCGGGCGAGCTCGTCGAGCGCGGCCGCTTCGAGACCGAGAACCGTCGCGTGGTCGCCGAGGGCGGTCACCCCGCCTCCGGTCGTCCGCAGCTGATGGGTATCACCAAGGCCTCGCTGGCCACCGAGTCCTGGCTGTCGGCCGCCTCCTTCCAGGAGACGACCCGGGTCCTCACCGACGCGGCGATCCACGCCAAGTCGGACCCGCTGCTGGGCCTCAAGGAGAACGTCATCCTCGGTAAGCTCATCCCGGCCGGTACGGGTCTGCCCCGTTACCGCAACATCCGGGTCGAGCCGACCGAGGAGGCCAAGGCCGCGATGTACTCGGCCGTCGGCTACGACGACTACGACCTGTCGCCCTTCGGCGCCGGCTCCGGCCAGGCGGTCCCGCTGGACGACTACGACTACGGCCCGTACACCGGCTGAGTCCGACGTTCGGCTGTCAGGGCGGTCACCCCTCGCGGGGTGGCCGCCCTGCGGCGTTTCCGCTGCGGGGGCCGGGGCGTAGGGGCGCCGGGGGCCCTGCGGGGCACGGATTAGGTTCCCCGGCACAAGTCGCGTAGAGTCGTGTTCACCGACGCGGGGTGGAGCAGCTCGGTAGCTCGCTGGGCTCATAACCCAGAGGTCGCAGGTTCAAATCCTGTCCCCGCTACTCAGTAGCAAACGAAGGGCCCGGAGGCATCAAGCCTCCGGGCCCTTCGTCGTTCCCGGGAGCTGCCCCTCCCCCGTGCGGGGGAGGGGCCGGAACCGCTCTGGTGAGGGAGGCGGGGGAGGGGGCGGCCGGGGGAGGCTTCACGTATCGGGACGGCGGGGCTTTCGAAGGGGGTCGGGCATGAGGCGGGTACTGGGCGCGATGGCGATCACGGGGGCGGTGCTGGTCGGGATGTCGGCCTGCCTGCCCTTCGGGGACGACCAGGAGCACCGGACCGTGGACTACGGGGTGTCGGAGCCGGTCAGGGAACTGGTGGTCGAGGCGCACACCGGCGGGATCGTGGTGACCGGCGGCGACGCGGTGCACGTGACCGAGGCGCAGAACTACCGGGGCGAGGCGCCGCGGACCACGCACGAGGTGAAGGACGGCGTGCTGCGGCTGACGTACGACTGCCGGGGCTGCGGCGTCGGGTACACCGTGCAGGTGCCGGCCGGGACGAAGGTGTGGGTGACCCAGGAGACCGGCGGGGTGCGGCTGGTCGGGCTGGCCGCCGAGGTGGAGGTCTCGGTGGACACCGGCGGGGTCGAGGCCACCCGGCTGACCTCGCAGACCGTCCGGTTGAGCACCCGGACGGGCGGGGTGCGGGCCGAGTTCGCGGCGGCGCCCGTGAAGGTGGAGGCGAAGGCGGAGACCGGCGGGGTGCGGGTCAGGGTGCCGACCGGGGAGGCGTACGCGGTGGACGCGCACGCCGGGGCCGGCGGAGTGGAGCTCGGGATCCCCTCGCAGCCGGGGGCGGCGCGCAGCATCACGGCGCGTACGGGCGCCGGAGGAGTGTCGGTCGACGGTGTCTGACCGGGCCGTTCCGGAGGTCCTGCCGGTAGGGCATGATCTTCTCCGCGGGGGCGGCGCCCCCGGACCCGGGGGAGGGGCGGCGGTGGTGCGAACGGCGCGCTGGCGGAGCTGGTCGGCCGGGCTGAGTCCGTACGTGCTGGACTCGCTGCTGGCCGTGGCATCGGCCGGGATCTCGCTCTGGGCGGTCGGCAACGACGACACGGCCTGGCCGTGGTGGGTCTACCTGTTGGCGGTGTCCGCCTCGCTGTCGCTGCCCTGGCGGCGCCGGGCGCCGCTGGCCGCGCTGGCGGCGGGCAGCGTGGCCTTCATGACGCTGTCCGTGGTGGCGCACTCGGCGAGTCCGCAGGTGCCGCTGGCCGGGGTGATCGGCATCTACACGGTGGCGGAGCGCTCCCCGGACCGGCAGCGCTGGACGGTGCTGGCGGTGGTGGTGGTCGCCAACGTGATCGGCACCCACTCGCCCAACGGCATGCTGTTCAGCCTGCTCACCTCGGTCGGCTCGTTCGTCTTCGGCTCGCTGGTGCGTGCCCAGCGGCGGCTGGCCCGGCTGGAGGCCGAGCGGGCCCGCGAGGCGGGGGAGCGGGCGGCGAGTGAGGCGGGCCGCGCGGTGGTGGAGGAGCGGGCCCGGATCGCCCGGGAGATGCACGACATCCTGGCGCACGCCGTCTCACTGATGATCATCCAGGCCGAGGCCGGGCCGCTGGTGGTGCACGCCGACCCGGACCGGGCGATCCGCGCCTTCGACACCATCGCCGACACGGGCCGCGACGCGATGGTCCAACTGCGGCGCGTCCTCGGAGTGCTGAAGGAGGAGGGGGCCGGCCCCGAGCTGGCCCCGCAGCCCCGGCTGGCCGAACTCGCCGACGTGGCCGAGCGGGTGCGCCGGGCCGGACCTGCGGTGGAGCTCGAACTGGCCGACGGGCTGGGCGCGGTGCCCGCCGACCTCCAGGCGGCGGCGTACCGGATCGTGCAGGAGGCGCTGACCAACACGGTCAAGCACTCCGGCGCCGACCGGGTGGCGGTCCGGGTGCGGCGGTCCGGGGACACCCTGGAGGTCGTGGTGTCCGACAACGGGCGCGGGTTGCCGGTGACCGCCGGCGGCGCGGTGAACGGCTGGTCCGGCGGCCGCGGGCTGGTCGGCATCCGGGAGCGGGCGGCGGCCTGCGGCGGGCGGGCCGAGGCCGGACCCGGACCGGGGGGCAAGGGCTTCCTGGTGAGTGCCCGGCTGCCGTTGGGGGCGCCGGGCGTGGTGGAGAAGGTGGGCGGATGAAGCCGATTCGGGTGGTCGTCGCGGACGACCAGGAGCTGGTGCGGGCAGGGTTCGGGATGATCCTGGACGCGCAGCCCGACATCGAGGTGGTGGCCGAGGCCTGCGACGGCGCCGAGGCGGTCGAGGCGGTCCGCGTCCACGGGCCGGACGTCCTGCTGCTGGACGTCCGGATGCCGGTCATGGACGGGCTGGAGGCGGCCCGCCGGGTCTGCGCCGAGTTCCCGTCCACCAAGGTGATCATGCTGACCACCTTCGACGCCGACGACTACGTCTTCGACGCGCTGTACGCGGGCGCCAGCGGCTTCCTGCTCAAGGACGTCCGGCGGGACGACCTGGCGCACGGGGTGCGGATGGTGGCCTCCGGGGAGGCGCTGCTCGCGCCCTCGGTGACCAGGCGGCTGATCGGCGAGTTCGCCGCCCGCCGCCCGGGCTCGCCCGAGCGGGCGGTGCGGCCGCCGTCCAGGCTGCTGGAGCAGCTCACCCTGCGCGAGCAGGAGACCCTGCGGCTGCTGGCGCGCGGGCTCTCCAACGCGGAGATCGCGGCCGAGCTGGTGGTCAGCGAGCACACGGTGAAGACGCACGTCAGCAATGTGCTGAGCAAGCTGGGGCTGCGGGACCGGGTGCATGCGGTGGTGTTCGCGTACGAGGCCGGCGCGGTGGTGGCGGGGGAGGGGTAGGGGCCCTCCTGCGGGGCCCTGGCGGGCGCGCGGGGCCGGGGCTCCCCCGTGCGGGGGAGGCGGCGGGTTCGCCGGTGCGGGCGATCCGCGACGAGGGGTGCGGCGGACAGCATCTGTGGTGTCGGAACGGACCACGGGCCAGGGGCCACGGGCCACTGATCACCACAGGAGATCGTCGGATGGACACCTTGCAGCAGAACCGCCGCACCGCCTACGCCGTCGTCGGCGCCCCCGCCCTGATGGCCCTCTACGGGGGGATCCGGCTGATCCCGGGCTCCCGGGCGCCCGGCCTCGGCTGGACGCTCGGCCACACCGCGATGTTCGCCGGGCTGCTGCTGTTCGCCCCGGTCCTGCTCGCCCTGCGCGGGCTGCTCGCCCCGCGCGGCACCACGGCCGGGCGGCTCGCGGCCGGTGCCGCGCTCGGGACGGCGTTCGCGGGCCTGGCGGCCTCGCTGGTGCAGATCGGGATCGACCTGTACGTCGGCCTGGCGGCGGCGGACAAGGCCGGGCAGTCGCGGATGTTCGACCGCGTTCAGAGCGTCCCCGGGGTGCTGCCCGCCGTCTACCGGATCGGCCCGCTGCTGTTCTACGTCGGCCTGCTGGCCCTGCTGGTCGCCGCCGCGGTGGGCGCGGCCCGGACGCTGCCCTGGTGGAGCCCGGTACTGATGCTGGTCGGCACCGCCGCCTCGGGGGTCGACCTGGCGCTGATCCCGGTGGCCTCGGTCTGCTACCTGGCGGCGCTGGCCCCGCTGGCCCGCCGCTCCGCCGCGCCCCGCCCGGCACTGGCCTGACCGGGTGCCCCGGACGGGCAGTACGGATGGGCGCCCGCTCCCACGGGGGAGGGGCGGACGCCCGTCAACTCATCCGGAACACCGGTCCGCGCGGGGTGAACGGCAGCCCGGCGCCCCGGGGGACGAGGAAGGCGTGCTCACGGCGCACCCGCAGCACGTCGCACGCGCCGTCGGTGATCACCAGCACGGGCGCCCCGCGCGGGAAGTCCTCGGCCCGCTCCAGCAGGTCGACGCCCGGCTGCAGCTCGGTGCCGCCGCGCCCGCGTACCCGGACCCGGCCGGCGATCTCGCCGACCGGGACGTACCCGGCGTCGTGCGGTGCGGCGTCGCAGTGCACCACCCGGGCCGCGGGCACGTCCCGGGCGGCCGCGTACGAGGCGATCGCGCCGAGCGCCTTGCCGAGCAGCACCCGGTTCATCGAGCCGGAGGTGTCCAGGACGACGCCGAAGGTGCAGCGCGGCACCTCCTCGGGCGGGTGGTAGCGGCCGGCCCGGGGGATGTCCGGGGTGGCGGACTGCCGTCGGGCCGGGCGGGAGTAGCTGCGGACCGGCTCCGGGCGGGGCACGAACTCGTCGAACCAGCGGGCCAGCCGGGCGTCCCAGGGCAGCGGCGGGTGGGCGAGGGCGCGGATCTCCTCGACCAGCCCGGCGGGCAGCAGCCCGCGTTCGCGCCGGTGCAGCTCGAAGCCCTGCTGGAGGCCGCGGCGGTAGAAGTCGTCGAGGTCCACGTAGTCGCGCGGGCCGCGGTCCAGCGGTGCGCCGAGGATGTCCGGGCGGTTCTTGCCGGCCAGGGTGGCGAGCCGGCGGATCCGGCGCTCGTCGCGGACGATCCGGTCGTACACCTCCTCGGCCGACAGCCCCTTCAGCTGCGGGTCGTGCAGCAGGCCTTCCGGCATGTCGCCGACGCCCATCTCCAGCAGCCAGCCGTTGATGACGTAGTCGGCGGCGACGTTGAAGAGGAACGGGTCCCGGCCGCCGCGGCGCTCGCCGTGCCGCAGGGCGGCGTGCAGCATCTCGTGGCCGAGGATGAACCGCCACTCCTCGTCGGTCTGCTGGCGCAGCGGGTTGATGTAGACCTCGCCGGCCTCGGCGTTGACGGCGGCGATGGTGATGCCGTGGGCGCGGGCCAGTTCGGCGTCGGCGACGACGGTGAGGCCGGCCGCGATGCCGCCGAGCAGCGGGTAGGAGGAGACGAACCAGCCGAGCGCCCTGGTCCACGGCCGTTCGGGCAGGCGCTCGCCGGTCTCCTGGTCGAAACGGCCGCCGGCCCGGTCCATCGCGGCGGACATGGTGCGGGTGAGGGCGGCGGCGAAGGCCATCGACCAGTCCTGCGGGGTGTGGCCATGGTCCTGCCACTCGACCAGCAGCTGGTCGTGGTCGGCGGCGCCGGCCGTCCCGGCGGTGACGGCGGGTGGCAGGCCGTCGCGGCGCCAGCGGGCGGCCAGCTCCTCCTCGTCGCCGCCCGGGTACTCCTGCGGGAGGGCGACCGGGGGGCGGCCGACCGGGAAGGTCGCGAGGAAACGGTTCACCACCGCGCAGCGGGCCGCCTCCTCGAAGGCGTCGGGCTGGACCCGGACACCCCGGGCGGCCGGGACGTGGCCGAAGCCCAGGTGCAGCAGGCAGTGCGCCAGCACCCAGGCCCACTCCTCCGGCTCGGCCCGGCGGCGCGGGTTGACGTGCACGGTGCCGTCGGAGTCGACCACCGCCCAGCCGTCGGGCGGGGCCAGCCCGCAGTCGTCCCGGCGGCAGAAGTCGGCGGGCACGGCGTCGAAGGCCGGGTTCCGGCGCAGCAGCCGGACCCCCGCGGCGAAGACCTCCGCGCCCGGGTCCGGCTTCTTCGCACCCTTCTGGACGGAAGGGCTCACCGGCGGGCCTCGACCAGCCGGGGCATGTCCCGGGCCGCCTCGATCAGGAACCAGGAGGGCAGCACCGGATTGCCGTCCGCGCCGTCGGCGATCACCGTCTGGGCGACCTCCACCGAGATCTCGGCCAGCTGCACCAGCAGCGACTTGGCCCGGAAGGCGGTCTGCCGCTGCGCCCCCGAGGCGTGCTCCTTGCTGGCGGGCAGCTCCTTGACCAGGCGGTCGCGGAAGGCGTCGGCCAGGTAGTAGAGCAGGTCGCGGTCCTCCAGCCGGTGCGGCCAGCGGGCGTCGCCCTTGAGGATCGCTTCCAGGCCGTACGCGTTGCGGACGATCTTGGCGTAGCCGCAGAAGGCGATCGCGTGCTGCGGGGTGAGCAGCCCGTACGCGAGCACCTTGAGGGTCTCCTCGTCCAGGGTGGGGCCGAAGGAGTGCAGCGCGTCGGAGAGCATGTGCCAGGCGCGCGGGGTGGAGAACGGCTCCTCGGTCTTCGGCGGGGCGGACCACAGGTGGTCGGGCCGGTCGGTGACGTAGTCGATGACCCAGGGGTGGATGCCGGCGCCGGCCGCCCAGCGCAGCCAGTCCGCGGCGCTGGCCCGCAGGTGCACGTGGACCACGCGGTTGACCAGCGCGGACGCCATCGGCCGGGCGAGCGCGCCGTCGGTGGCGCGGTTCCCGGCGCCGATCACGATCGAGCCGGGCGGCAGCTCGTACGAGCCGATCCGGCGGTCCAGGATCAGCGAGTAGAACGCCTTCTGGACGTCCGGGGTCGCCGCGTTGAGCTCGTCCAGGAACAGGCAGTACGGCTCGTCGCGGGCGATCTGCTCGGGCGGGCAGAACCGGGAGCGGCCCTCCGGGGTCAGCTGCGGGACGCCGATCAGGTCCTCCGGGGCGAGCTGGGTGCCGACCAGGCTCACGCACTCCAGGCCGAGCGACTCGGCGAACTCCCGTACCAGCGAGGACTTCCCGATCCCGGGCGCGCCCCAGAGGAACACCGGTCGGACGGTGGCCAGACCGAGCAGCAACTCGGGAATCTGGACGGGCGAGACGCTGACTGCTCCCTGCACGGGGCTCCTTGGCGAGTGGTGGGGTGACCGGCCCAGTGTGCGGCGGCAGTTGACGCGGCGCACCCGGATTTTCGCTGGCGCCCCGAACCGGGCCGCCCGTACCGTCCGGGGCATGAACGCGAAACGCCCCCTGATCGCCGTCCTCACCGGCGCGGGCATCTCGACCGACTCGGGCATCCCCGACTACCGCGGCCCGCAGGGGCTCTGGCAGCGCGACCCGTCGGCCCAGGACCTGGTCACCATCGGTCCGTACCGTGCCGATCCCGAGGTGCGGCGGCGGGCCTGGCGGCTGAGGCTGGAGACGGGCGTGCTGGGGGCCGAGCCGAACGCCGGGCACCGGGCGCTGGTCGATCTGGAGCGCTCGGGGCTGCCGCTGCGGGTGCTCACCCAGAACGTGGACGGGTTGCACCAGCGGGCCGGGCTGCCCCCGCGCAAGGTGCTCGAACTGCACGGCACCGCACTGGAGGTGCAGTGTCTGGGCTGCGGGGCGACGGGGCCGATGGCGGAGGCGCTGCGGCGGGTCGAGGCGGGCGAGCCGGACCCCGCCTGCCGGGCGTGCGGGGGGATCCTGAAGCCGCGCACGGTGATGTTCGGCGAGAACCTGGACCAGGAGGTGCTCGGGCAGGCCGACTCGATCGCCCGCGCCTGCGACGTGTTCATCGCGGTCGGTACCAGCCTCCAGGTGTTCCCGGTGGCCGCGTTGCCGTACGACGCGGTGCGGACGGGGTCGAAGCTGATCATCCTGAACGCCGAGCCGACGCCGTACGACGAGGCCGCCGACGAGGTGATCCGCGAGCCGATCTCCCAGGCGCTGCCGGCCCTGGTGCGCAGGCTGGTGGGGGAGGGGCTCTGAGGAAGGGGCTTAAAAAGGGGTGAACCGCATGCGTACGATGATCCTTCCGGCTCCCCCCTCATGGCCTGGAGTGATCGAGCGATGACGACGACGGCGAAGTTCGACCCCTGGTCGGCGGCGTTCGTGGCCCACCCGTACGACGCGTACGCCGAGTTGCGCGAGCACGCGCCGGTGACGTACTTCGAGCCGACCGGGCAGTGGCTCGTCTCGCGGCACGAGGACGTCAGCGCGCTCCTGCGCGACCGGCGGCTCGGGCGCACCTATACCCACCGCTTCAGCCACCAGGAGTTCGGGCGACCCGAACCCGACCCGGCGCACGAGCCCTTCCACACCCTCAACGACTTCGGGCTGCTCGACCTGGAGGCCCCCGACCACACCCGGATCCGCCGGCTGGTCTCCAAGGCCTTCACCCCGCGCATGGTCGAGGGCCTGCGGCCGACCGTCCAGCGGCTCGCCGGGGAACTCGTCGACGGCCTGCTCGCGGCCGGCGGCGGCGACCTGATCGCCGCCGTCGCCGAGCCGCTGCCGGTCGCCGTGATCGCCGAGATGCTCGGCGTGCCGGAGGGCGACCGGCACCTGCTGCGGCCCTGGTCCGCCGACATCACCGGCATGTACGAGCTCAACCCGAGCGAGGAGGCCGCCCGCAAGGCCGTCACCGCGAGCACCGAGTTCTCCGACTACCTGCGCGCCCTCATCCGCGAACGCCGCACCGCCCCCGGCAGCGACCTGATCAGCGCGCTGATCCAGGCCCAGGAGGGCTCCGACGCGCTCAGCGAGCAGGAGATGATCTCCACCTGCGTGCTGCTGCTCAACGCCGGCCACGAGGCGACCGTCAACACCACCGGCAACGGCTGGTGGGCGCTGTTCCGCAACCCCGGCGAACTCGCCCGGCTGCGCGGCGCGACCGACGCGCTCCTGCCCACCGCCATCGAGGAGCTGATGCGCTGGGACACCCCGCTGCAGCTGTTCGAACGGTGGGTCCTGGAGGACATCGAGCTGCGCGGCGTCACCATCCCGCGCGGCTCCGAGGTCGCCCTCCTCTTCGGCTCCGCCAACCGCGACCCCGAGCGCTTCACCGACCCCGACCGCCTCGACCTCGGCCGCACCGACAACCCCCACATCACCTTCGGCGCCGGCATCCACTTCTGCCTCGGCGCCCCGCTCGCCAGGCTGGAACTCGCCGAGTCCTACGGCGCCCTCCTGCGCCGCGCCCCCGGCCTGCGCCTGGCCCGCGAACCCGAGTGGAACCCGGGCTACGTGATCCGGGGCCTCCGGGAACTGGTGGTCGAGGTCTGAAATCCCCCCTGACGCCGGGGAACCGGGTTCGGGGGCGGTGCGTCGAAGGGCCATGACGAAGCGCAGCGTCGCAGGGCATGGCCGTTCCCGCCGTCGGGCGGGGCTGCTACTCGCCGCCGGGTTGGCCGTCGGCCCGGCGCTGGCGGGGTGCGGGAGTACGGCGGGCGGGGGGCCCGCGGTGGTGCGGGCCTCGACGTCGGGGAGCCGGGCGGCGGTGGATCCGGGGCAGGTGGCGGCGGTCGCGGCCGGGACCAGCGCGTTCGGGCTGGACCTGCTGCACGCGCTGACCGCGACGCCGGACGGGGCGGGGCGCAACGTCGTGGTCTCGCCGGCCGGGCTGGCGAGCGTGCTCGGGATGCTGCTGCCGGGGGCGCGCGGCGCCACCGCCGAGGAGCTGGCCAAGGCCCTGCACACCGGGCTCGACCCGCGCCAGTACGCCCTCGCCGTCGGCGCGCCGGACAGCGGGAGCCGGGCCGGCGGCGACCAGGTCGTCCTGCGCCGGTCCGACGCCCTGTGGACGCAGCAGGGCCTGGCCGTCGCCCCGGAGTACCTGGACACGCTCGCCGCCGCCTTCGACACCGGCGTGCACCCCGTCGACTTCGCCAGGGACCCGGCCGGTGCCCGCGGGAGCATCAACGCGGCGGTGGAGAAGGCCACCGAGGGGCGGATCAAGGAGCTCTTCGGCCCGCGGCAGATCACCGCCGACACCCGGCTGGCACTCACCGACGCGCTCTACCTGAAGGCGGCGTGGGCCTCCGGGTTCAAGCCCGCCAACACCTCCGAGCGCCCCTTCCACCGGCTGGACGGCTCCACCCCGTCGGTGAGCACGATGAGCCGCACCGGCACCCTCCGGTACGCCGAGGGCTCCGGCGGCATCGTCGGCGAACCCTGGCAGGCCGTCGAACTCCCGTACGTCGGAGGCGGGTTGGCGATGGACCTGATCGTCCCCGCGCAGGGCGGGTACGCGGCCTTCAGCAAGGGCCTGGACCAGGCCCAGCTCGACCGGATCCTCGGCGGGCTCGACGAGCGGTCCGTCGACCTGACCCTGCCGCGGTTCCACTTCGACACGGCCAACGACCTCGTCCCCGCCCTGCGCTCACTCGGCGTCAGGGCGGCCTTCGACGCACCCGACTTCACCGGCATCACCGGCAAGGAGCCGCTCGGCCTGGGCGCGGTGGTGCAGAAGGCCACCGTCGAGGTGGACGAGGACGGTACGGTCGCGGCGGCCGGCAGCGGCGCCGGGGTGGCGGTGATGGCGGCGCCGGCCGCGCCGGAGTCCGTCCAGCTGCACATCGACCGGCCGTTCCTGTTCCTGATCCGCGACACCGCCGACGGGCGGCCGCTGTTCCTCGGCCAGGTCACCGACCCGCAGGCGCCCTGAGCCGACCCGCAGGCCAAGCAGCCGAAACGGCCGAAGCAGCCGGGGGAGGACCGGGCGTCACCAGGCCGGGTAGCGCCCGCCGAGCGCCGGGTGGGCCGGGTCGCGGCTGCCGAACAGCACCAGCAGGTCGTCCGCGACCCGCAGCAGTTCGGCCCGGCCCTCGACCGCCCCCGCCCACTCGGCGGGCAGCGCCGAGGCGCCGTACGCGGCGCCGACCAGGTTGCCGCAGACCGCGCCGGTGGAGTCGCTGTCCCCGGAGTGGTTCACCGACAGCAGCAGCGCGCTGCGCACCGGGTCGGGTTCGAGGGTGGTCGCCAGCAGCGAGTACACCGCGATGGCCAGGCACTCCTCGGCGGTCCAGCCGAGGCCGACCCGCTCCACGGACTCCGCCGTCGGCTGCGACTCCTGGGCCACCCGGACGGCCCGGGCCAGCGCCTGCACCGTCTCCTTGGACCCCGGCAGCTCGCGGATCTGCTCCACGGTCTCGCCGACCGCCGCCCACGGCTCGGTCCCGTTGGCGAGCCGCTCGACCAGCGCCGCGAAGGCGCCCGCCGAGAGGTAGCCGGTCGGGTGCCCGTGGGTGAGCTGGGCGCACTGCACGGCCAGCCCGAAGGACAGCTCGACGCCCAGCCGGGCCAGCCCGAACGGCGCCGAGCGCATCACCGTGCCGCAGCCCTTGGAGTCCGGGTTGATCGGCCCCGGCTGCCCGATCACGGACGGCGACTCGAACTCCGGGTGCTCGGACACCCCGCTCATGCAGGCGTTGCCGGGCGCCCTCGACGCGTACAGGAAGGGCCTGGTCAGCAGCCAGCCGTCGTACGGGCGGGGCTGCGGCGCGGTGTCCGGCGAGCCCTGGCGCTGGGTCAGCAGCCAGCGCCGGTACGCGGCGTGGACGGCCTCCGGCACCGAGCCGCCGCCGCCCGTCCAGCCGCGGACGAACGCGCGGATCAGGCCTTCGGCGGTGAACAGGGTCATCTGGGTGTCGTCGGTGACTTCGACCGGCCCGGCGCCGGGCGGCAGCCCGGTCACGCCGTCCGGCCCGTACCGCTGCTGGATCTGGTGGAGCTGCTGGAACTCCACCGGCCAGCCCAGCGCATCGCCGACGGCCCCGCCGAGCAGCGCCCCGCGCACCCGGTCGCGGTATCCCGATTCGGCCGCCGACTCCGTCACGTCGATCCCCCTTGGTTCATGGCGGGATACGTTCTATCAGGTCTACCGGCGGATCTGCCCGGCGCGCCCGTGCAGCGCGGCGCGGTCGGCGGCGGCGCGCCCGGCCGCCCAGCCCACGCCGTCGCTCACCCGGACCCGCTGCGAGACCAGCTTGGGGAACAGTCGGCCGACCTCGTCGTCCACCGCCTCGGAGCGGGCCGCGAGCGCGGGCAGCAGCCGCTCGTCGGGCAGCAGCTGCTCCTCGGTGCCGTCCTCGCGCAGGTGCCGGCCGGCCGCGGCGGCGCTGGTCGCGCGCTCGGTGGCGGCGGTCAGCCGCTCGCGGATCCGCGCCGCGTACGCGACCAGGAAGGAGTGCCGGAACGCCTTGCTGCGCGAGTCCCGGCGGGAGCCGGCCTTGTTGAGCGCGTGGGTGGCCTGCACCAGCAGCGAGGTGTAGAGCAGTTCGACGCCGTCCAGGTCGCCGTCGAAGCCGACGACGGTGCAGAAGCCGAACTCCTTGGCCCACACCACCCGGCACCGGTTGGCCGCCGCGACGGCGTCCAGCAGCATCGTCTTGGGGCTCTCGTACGGGTTGTCCACGCCGATCCGCAGCGCCGCCGGGGTGTTCCGGTCGTCGCGGGTGGCGGCCAGCAGCGCGTCGTCGATGCTGTGCTGGGCCATCAGCTGCTGGGCCTTGGTGGTGAGCGCCTCGGCCTCCTCCGGGTACTCGGTGGACTCGGCCTTGGCCAGCAGCGCGCGGATCCGGGCCAGCATCCGAGGCTCGCCGGTCTGCGGGCCGGCGGCGCGTTCGGCCTGCGGCCGCCCGCCGGGCGCGGGGCCGACCGGGGAGATCGGCGGCAGCCGGCCCCAGGTCCGCAGCAGCTCCAGGGCGGCGGTGGCGAGCGCGAAGCGGTCCAGCCGGTGCCGGTCGGCGAAGGCGCCGAGGTACTGCTCGTCACCGGGCCACCACACCTCGGCCTCCAGCTCGCGCAGCTGCTCGTGCCAGCGCCGGTCGAGGGCGGCCGCGGCGTGCCGACGGCCCTCGGCGGCGATCAGGTCCACCGCGAGGGCCAGGTGGACGGGCTTCAGCCCGCGCCGGACCACCCGGGCCACGTCGGCCGGGCGCCACCCGGCGGACCAGCAGCGGCCGACGGCGGTGTCCGCGTACGCCAGCAGGGCCCGGCTGACCGCCGGCCACTGCCCGGCCGAGGCGGCGAGCAGCGACGCCCCGGTGTCCAGGGCGAGGTCCAGCGTCTCGTCCGGGGCCGTCAGCACCGATCGCACCGCCTGCTCCAGCAGTGGGGCGGCGCCCCCGTCCCCGTCCTGCTGCGCGCGCTTGCCCACGGTGTGTCCCTGCTCTCCTCGACGGTCCGGCCTCCCGCCCATGATGCCGGAGCGCCCGGCCCCTTCGACGGGACCGGGCGCTCCGGGTGACGCAGGCGACTCAGCGCTCGACGGCCTTGGCCAGGATCTCGGGGGCGCGCTCCAGCAGCCGCCCGGCCG
>NZ_JBHVPH010000040.1:0-54638 GCF_042887425.1 Kitasatospora sp. NPDC057940 | reverse complement strand
GCGTCGTGGCGGCCGCCGGGGCCGTCCGTCTCGTCCGGGGCGCCCTGGCCGCCCGGGCCGCCCGGCGCGCGGCGGCCGTCGGCGAGCCAGT
This sequence comes from Kitasatospora sp. NPDC057940, assembly GCF_042887425.1. NCBI lineage: Bacteria > Bacillati > Actinomycetota > Actinomycetes > Kitasatosporales > Streptomycetaceae > Kitasatospora > Kitasatospora sp. NPDC057940. The sequence continues at coordinate 54,547 of NZ_JBHVPH010000040.1, read as the reverse complement.
ACTCGGCGGGCCGGGCGAACGGGCGCGGCGGCTCCCCGGCCGCGCCGCCGGCCCCGCCGCCGGGGAAGGCCGGGTACTGCGAGACCAGCTCCAGGTAGATCTCCCGGAAGGCGCCGATCACCGGCTCCACGGCGAAGCGTTCCTGCGCCCGCAGCCGCCCGGCCAGCCCGAGCCGGGCGCGCCGCTCCTCGTCGCGCAGCAGCGCCAGGCAGGCGCCGGCCAGCGCGCGCGGGTCCCGGGCGGGCACCAGCAGCCCGGTCGGCCCGACCACCTCGCGGGCCACCCCGACGTCGGTGGACACCACGGCCCGGCCGCTGAGCATCGCGTCCGCGAGCAGCCGGGGGCTGCGCTGGGACAGCGCGGAGAACACGGCCAGCGTGCCGCCCTCCCAGACCTCGGCGAGCGAGCCGGGCCGCCCGGCGAACTCCACCGCCGCGGCCAGTCCGAGCCGCTCGGCGAGCGCCGCGCAGTGCGCCCGGTAGCCGGGCGCGGCCTCCTCGCCGTGGATCACCAGCCGGGCCCGCGGCAGGTCGGCGCGCACCCGCGCGAAGGCGTGCAGCATCAGCTCGGTGTCCCGCCCCGGCTCCAGCGCGCCCGCCCACACCAGGGTCGGCACGGCGGGCTCGGGCCCGGCCGCCGGGCGGACCACCGCGGGCGTCCCCTCGTACACCACCCGGGTGCGCGCCGGGTCGGCCCCGCAGCGGCGCTGCCACTGCTGGTCGTGGGCGCTGCCGGGGGTCAGGAGGGCCGCCTGCCGGTAGGTCTCCTCGGTGAGCGCCCGGAAGTACGCCAGCAGCAGCGCCCGGACCGGCCACCGGTACGGCGCCTCGCGGTGGCCGAGGTACTGCTCGCGCAGGTGCAGGCCGTGCTCGGTGACCACGAACGGCACCCCGTGCAGGTACCGGGCGACCAGCGCGGGCAGCGCCGCGGGGCCGCCGCCGACCACGTGGCACAGGTCGGCGCCGCCGAGGCCGTCGGGCCCGGTGCCGTACCAGGGCGCGGACAGCGGCCGCAGGCACTGCTCCAGCAGGTCCGCGGCGACCAGCACGTCGCGGACCAGCGGCTGCCCGGCCGAGGTCTCCGCGCCCGGCAGCCGCCAGACCCGCTCCAGGGTGCGCCGGGCGTGCGCGGAGGCGAGGAAGGCGGGCAGCGTGCCGTCCTCCCGGGCGAGGACGGCCAGCCGGTACAGCCCGGCCCCGAAGCCGGCCCGCTCCCCCGGCAGCACCAGGGCTCTGACCAGGTCCTCGTACGCCCGGGCGTACTGGCGTCCGCGCAGCGTGCCGGGCACCCGGCCGCCCGGCCGACGCCCCCACAGCGCCAGCTCGCGTGCCCCGCGCCAGGCGGGGGACAGCCGCTCGGCGGCGCCCTGGCCGCCCTGGCCGCCCTGGCCGGTCAGCAGGTACAGCCCGAACTCGTGCTCCGGCAGGCCCGCGGCCAGCCGGTCGCACCAGCCTCCGGCGCCGCGCCGGGAATGTGGGCCGGCACCCTCGGTGAGCAGGGCGATGCGCACGGGAGACCTCCAGGGCAGAGCGGATCACGGGCAGGCGGATCACGGGCGGGCGGATCGACGGACGGCTTGAGCGGCTTGAGTGGCCACCGGGGCGGCCCCGCGCGGCGGCGGGGACGGCCGGTGGCGAGGAGTCCGGTCGGCCGGGTACGACACCGCGACGCTCCCCCGGGGCGGGGCACCACCGAGCGGTGGTGCGGCCGTCCGGCCCGACGGTCCGGCCGCGCCCCTCCCGCGATCCGTTCCCCCGGGCGCACGCCCGTTCCGGCGGGCCGGGCCCGACCCGCCGGGCCCCCTGGGTGCGGCCGCCCTCCGGATTTCCCCGGCGTCCGCGGCCTCCCCCACACCTGTTCGGTCCGACAGCAGAAAGGTAGGACCGGGCCCGGGCAATCCATCGGTCACATGCCTGGTTGCCACCTGAACGAGTGAACGGGCGTGACCTCGCCCCGAACCGGGCCGTTACCGGGCGGCGCCGGCGACCGGCCGCCGGTCGCCGGCCTCCCCGCTCATGGCGGACGATGGGAGTGGCCTTGTTCGCCGCCGCGAGGGGCCCCGGGTCCACGAAGCCGGCCCGCGCTCCGCGCTCGGTGACGCCGCCGGTGCGGTGCGTCACGAGGTCCGGATTCCGACGGCCCGGACGGCCGTTCCGGCCCCTGTCACACCCCTGCCGACGCCGAGGTCAGCGCCGTATTGTGGGCTCCTGACAAGGAGGCCGAGGTCCTTTTCTCACTCCCGCCGAACGCGGAAGCGGTTACCGAAAAGTAGAATCGGCCCTCTTGCCAGCCCCGAACAACCGAAGTGAGGAGCGCCGTGACGGCCATCCAGGAGGCGCAGGAGCGCCCGCGCGGTGCCCGCCTGCCGCGAAGCGCCCGCCGTGAACAACTGCTCGGTGCCGCCCAGGAGGTGTTCGTCGCGCAGGGTTACCACGCGGCCGCCATGGACGACATCGCCGACCGCGCCGGGGTCAGCAAGCCGGTGCTGTACCAGCACTTCCCCGGGAAGCTGGAGCTGTACCTGGCGCTGCTGGACAAGCACTGCGACGCCCTGGTCGAGTCGACCCGCGACGCACTGTCGACGACCACCGACAACAAGCTCCGGGTGGCCGCGACGATGGAGGCGTACTTCAACTACGTCTCCAGCGAGTCCGGCGCGTTCCGGCTGGTCTTCGAGTCGGACCTGACCAACGAGCCGGCCGTGCGCGAGCGGGTCGAGCGGGCCTCCGAGGCGAGCGCGACGCTGGTCAGCAAGGTGATCCAGGAGGACACCGACCTGCCCGAGGCGGAGTCCAAGCTGCTCGCCGCCGGGGTCTGCGGCCTGGCCCAGATCACCGCCCGGTACTGGCTGTCGCAGGGCCTGGACATCCCGCGCGACGAGGCGGCGCGACTGGTCGCCAGCCTGGCCTGGCGCGGGCTGAAGGGCTTCCCGATGCACCCCACCTCGGAGGGCGGGGAAGCCCTCTAGCAGGGGTGATCCACCGAGCTTCGCCGCCGCGGTGATCCCGTGCTCTATGGTGAAGCCGTACGGCGCGGTCGTCGCGAACGCTTGTCCCAGGCGGTCGGGGTGTCCGCGCGTGGAGGCTGCAACCCCGGAGGGACGGAAGCCGTGGAGGTCAAGATCGGCGTGCAGAACACGCCGCGCGAGATCGTGATCGAGAGCACGCAGAGTGCCGATGAGATCCAGAGCGCGATCGCCAAGGCGCTGGAGGGTTCGGAGAAGCTCTTCGCGCTGACCGACGAGCACGGCCGCCGCGTCATCGTCCCGGCCGAGCGCCTGGCGTACGTGGAGATCGGCGAGCAGGCCGCCCGCAAGGTCGGCTTCGGCACCGCCTGAGGCGTCGTCCGAGCTGCTCACCCGGTGCCCCGCTCCCCCAGGGAGCGGGGCACCGTTGCGTGTACGGCCGGGTCGGCCAGGGTACGGCGACAGTGCGGCCGTCGGCGCCGCGCGCCCGTCCCCGGGAGGCAGTTTTGCTGGTCGAGTCGATCGCCTTCGCCCTCGTCGGCCTGGCCGCGGGCCTGGCCGCACTGCTGGCGCGGCCCGCGTACTTCCGGGCCGCCCGCACCCTGACCCTGGGCACCGCCCTGGCGTCGGCGCTGCTCGGCGGGACGGTGGCGCACTTCTGCCTGGACGGGCGCTACCCGGCGGCGTCGATCGCGGCCGCGGCGCTGGCCTCGGCGGTGCTGACCACGACGCTGGCCCGGCCGGACCTCGCCGCCGGGCGGGCCCCGGCGCACCGGCACCACCCGCACCGGGCCGGTGTCCACCGCACCCGGCGCCACCGGCCGGCCTGACCCCCGGGGCCGGGCAGGGCCTAGGGGCTTTCTTTCGGATCACGTCGGATCAGCGCGCGGTGTCGGGGTGCGTGCATCGCAAGGCGGAGGAGGGAGTCCATGCGGAGCATCGGCGACCGACGACAACGCAGCGAGGTGCGTGCTCCGGCGCCGCGCGCCCGGCGTGATCCGAAAGAGAGCCCCTAGCTGGCCAGGCCCAGGGCGGCCATCCGCCGGGTGTGCGCCTCGGTGATCCGGTTGAACATCTTGCCGACCTCGACCAGGTCGAAGCCCTGCACCTGGACGCCGCCGACCAGCAGGTTGGACAGCGCGTCCCGCTCGGCGACCACCCGCTGGGCCTGGCTGAGCGCCTCGCCCATCAGCCGCCGGCCCCACAGCGCGAGCCGGCCGCCGGAGCGCGGGTCGGCCTCGATGGCCTGGCGCACCTTGTCCACCGCGAACTGGGCGTGCCCGGTGTCGGACATGACGCCGAGCACCAGGTCGCGGGTGTCGTCGTCGAGCCGGACGGCGACCTCGCGGTAGAAGTCGGTCGCGATGGCGTCGCCGACGTAGGCCTTGACCAGGCCCTCCAGCCAGTCCGAGGGCGCGGTCATCCGGTGGAACAGCTCCAGCGGCTCGACGAACGGGCGCATCGCCTCCTGCGGGTCGGCGCCGATCTCGGCGAGCCGGTCGTGCAGGCGCTGGTAGTGCTGGAACTCGGCGGAGGCCATCCGGGCCAGGGCCGCCTTGTCGGCGAGGTCCGGCGCCAGCTTGGCGTCCTCGGCGAGCCGCTCGAAGGCGCTCAGCTCGCCGTAGGCGAGTGCGCCGAGCAGATCCAGCACCGCCGCCCGGTAGCCGGGGTCGGCCGAGCACGCGGCCCAGTCCCCGATCGAGCCGGCCGCGGCGTCCTGCGTCTCACCATGGGTCTCCATGACCCGCCACCTTAGTCCCGCCGGCCCGGGGGACCCACCCTGGCCGGCCGTCGGCCGGTCGCCCGGGTGACCGGCCGGAACACCCCTTCCGGCCCGGGTCGGGAGGGGCAATGTCAGACGCGTCACGTGTTCGAGTCGTCGCCTGACTGTATGGTGGTACGGAGCCCCGTCGTGTTCGCACGGTGTCACCGCCGTCTCGGTGTCCCGCGCAAGCCCGCTCCGAAGCAACACCGTCCATCCGGACGTGTCCGCACCGGAGCCACGGGTACTCACGTACGCGGATGCCCGGTCGGAGAGCCGATCGGCTCCGACCATGGCTTGGACTTCAAGCCTTGGCACCGCATCAGTGGCCGAGCGAGGGCCGCCGAGACCGCGCCCCCTGGCGAAGGTCCCGCGCAGGTCCCTCATGGGAATCCTCCCCGACGCCGCCGGCGACGCGCCCCGCACAGGGCAGCGCGCACCGGCCGGCCGCAGGGACCGGCGCGGTTGTGCGTCCGCTCAGCTGCATCAGGGCCGCCAGGCCCGTACGCAGCCGTGCGGCTGCCCGCCCGCCGCTCGCTCTCGGCCCCTTTCACACGGAAGAGGCAGCACCCTGTCCACCACCGCTGAACCCATCAAGACGACGTTCCGGGATCTGGGAATCCTCCCGGAGACCGCCGAGGCGCTCGAGTCCGTCGGCATCGTCCACCCCTTCCCCATCCAGGAGATGACCCTCCCGGTCGCGCTGACCGGCCACGACGTCATCGGCCAGGCCAAGACCGGCACCGGCAAGACCCTCGGCTTCGGCCTCCCGCTGATCGAGCGGTGCGTCGTGCGCGCCGACGTGGACGCCGGCCGGGCGACCGAGGAGCAGCTCTCCGACGGCCCGCAGGCGCTCATCGTCGTCCCGACGCGTGAGCTCTGCACCCAGGTCACCAACGACCTGCAGACCGCCGGCAAGGTCCGCGACGTGCGCGTCCTGGCCGTCTACGGCGGGCGTGCGTACGAGCCGCAGGTCGAGGCGCTCGCCAAGGGCGTCGACATCGTGGTCGGCACCCCGGGCCGCCTGCTGGACCTGGCCGGGCAGAAGAAGCTGAACCTGTCCAAGGTCCGCTCGCTGGTCCTGGACGAGGCCGACGAGATGCTCGACCTCGGCTTCCTGCCGGACGTCGAGAAGATCATCACCATGCTGCCGGCCAAGCGGCAGACCCTGCTGTTCTCGGCCACCATGCCGGGCCAGGTCATCAGCCTCGCCCGCCGGTACATGAGCCAGCCCACCCACATCCGGGCCGCCGCCCCGGACGACACCGGCACCACCGTCGCCAACATCGAGCAGCACATCTTCCGTGCGCACTCGCTGGACAAGGTCGAGCTCGTCTCGCGCATCCTCCAGGCCGACGGCCGCGGACTGGCGATGATCTTCTGCCGGACCAAGCGCACCGCCGCCGACGTCGCCGACCAGCTGACCCAGCGCGGCTTCGCGGCCGGCGCCGTCCACGGCGACCTCGGCCAGGGCGCCCGCGAGCAGGCGCTGCGCGCCTTCCGCAACGGCAAGGTCGACGTGCTGGTCTGCACCGACGTCGCCGCCCGCGGCATCGACGTCGAGGGCGTCACGCACGTGGTCAACTACCAGTGCCCCGAGGACGAGAAGACCTACCTGCACCGGATCGGCCGCACCGGCCGGGCCGGCGCCTCGGGCACCGCCGTCACCCTGGTCGACTGGGACGACATCCCGCGCTGGCAGCTGATCAACAAGGCGCTGGAGCTGACCTTCAACGACCCGGAGGAGACCTACTCCACCTCGCCGCACCTGTACGAGCTGCTGAAGATCGCGCCGGGCACCAAGGGTGTGCTGCCGCGTTCGGAGCGGACCCGGGCCGGGCTCGGCGCGGAGGAGGTCGAGGACCTCGGCGAGACCGGCGGGCGCGGTGCGCGCACCGCCCGGGCCAAGGGCCCGCGCAGCGGCTCCGGCCGCACCGGCGCCCCCGAGGCCGCCGTGGCGACCGAGGAGAAGCCGCGCCGCACCCGTGAGCGCCGCCGGACCCGGGGCGGCTCCGCGGTCGCCGAGGGCGAGGCCGGGAGCGTCGTCGAGGCCCCCGCGGCCCCGGCCGTCGAGGGCACCGAGGGCGAGGCGGCCCCGCGCCGCCGTCGCCGCCGTTCGCGCGGCGCCGCCGCCGGCGAGGCCGCCGTGGTGGCCGAGGCCGTCGCGGTGACCGAGGCTGCCGTGGCGGCTCCGGTCGCCGAGGCTCCGGCCGCGGTGGCCGTCGTGGCCGCCGCCGAGGCCGTCGTCGAGGCCGCCGTCGCGGAGAAGCCCGCCGCCCGCACCCGGACGCGCGCCGCCCGCAAGCCGAAGGCGGAGGCCGTCGAGGCCCCGGCCGAGGCTCCGGCCGCCGACACCGCTGAGGCCGCCGAGGCCGCCGTCGTGAAGAAGCCGGCCACCCGGACGCGCACCCGCAAGCCGAAGGCGGAGGCCGTCGAGGTCGTCGCCGAGGCCCCGGCCGCCGAGGCCGCCGTCGCGGAGAAGCCCGCCACCCGGACGCGCACCCGCAAGCCCAAGGCCGAGGCCGCGACCGCCCCGGCGGCTCCGGAGGCTGCGGCCGCCGACGCCGCGACCGAGGTCCCGGCCCCGCGCAAGCGCACCCGGGCCCGCAAGGCCGCCGCCGCGCCGGAGGCCACCCCGGAGAGCTGACGCGCCCCGCCCCGGAGGGGGCGGGCCGGGCCCCTCGCGGTCCGGCCCGCCCCCTCCGGCGTTCCGGCGTTCCGGCGTTCCGGCGTTCCGGCGTTCCGGCGTTCCGGCGTTCCGGCGTTCCGGCGCAGGCTGGATAGGGTCGGGGTTACCGGCCAGTCGCCCGCAGGAGAGCAGCCCATGAGCACGCCGCCGTTCCTCACCCTTCCCCGCTGTGCCCGTGCGCTGCGGCTGTCGACCAGCCGCGGCGGGTTCGCCGCGCTGCGGGCCGAGCCGGACGGGCCGGTGCGCGGCTCGGCGCTGCTGGTGCCGGGCTTCACCGGCAGCAAGGAGGACTTCATCGCCCTGCTGGAGCCGCTGGCGGCGGCCGGCTACCGGGTGACCGCCGTCGACCAGCGCGGCCAGTACGAGACCGGCGGCCCGGACGACCCGGCCGCGTACGCCGTCGAGGCGCTGGGCGCGGACGTCCGGGCGCTCACCGAGGCCGTGGCCGCCGACGGCGGCGGGCCGCCGCACCTGCTGGGGCACTCCTTCGGCGGCCAGGTGGTCCGGGAGGCGGTGTTGGCCGCGGCCGCGGACGGCCCGTCGCCGTGGCGCTCGCTGACCCTGATGTCCACCGGCCCGGGCGCGATCGACCCGGCCGAGGCGGCCCGTACCCAGTTGCTGCTGGACGTGCTGCCGGTCATGGGCCTGGAGGAGATCTGGCAGGTCATGCGGCAGATGGAGGAGGGCAGCGGGGACCAGAAGCAGCGCCCGGAGCCGGCCGTCGCGGAGTTCCTGCACCGCCGCTGGCTGGCCAACGTGCCGCTGTCGCTGAGCGTCACCGGTGGCCATCTGGTCGCCGCGCCGGACCGGGTGGCGGAGCTGGCCGCCGCCACCGCCGACCTGCCGGTGCTGGTGCTGTCCGGGGTGCGGGACTACGCCTGGCCGGTGCCGGAGCAGACCGGGATGGCGGAGCGCCTGGGGGCCCGCCGGGTGGTCGTCGAGGACGCCGGCCACTCCCCGAACGCCGAACGTCCGGCCGCCACGGCCGAGGCGCTGGCCGCGTTCTGGGCCTGAACCGGACCGGTCCCGAAGAGTGGTCTGAACCACTTCTCGAAGTTCGACCGTCCTCAACACAGGACAAAAGTCGTTAGTTACGGTAATCTTTGATTCTGTCCGGGAATCATCGCCGGCCTCCGCGTCGGCGCGAATCAGCCGAAACCTGGACGTCACGGGCGGGCAACGGCCCGGAAGCACCACCACGTCACCGTGGTTCACGAGGCACCAGACGCACCGGGCAAGCAGGGGGAGCCCTTGCCGCAGCAGACCGCCGCACGTACGAACCGAACGATCCGGCCGCACCGCCGGACCCGCAGGACCCCGAAAGGGCTGGTACCCACTCAGCCGCAATCGCCCCGACCGACGGGGCAAGAAGAGGAGACGCCCATGACGAAGACCATGCGCTTCGAGATCGTCCGACTGGACGACGCCAACGGCTCCGCCGCCGACCGCCTGATAGCCGACGCCGAGACCGTCCGCGAGTTCGTCCAGGCCGCCGCCCGCACCGGTGAGCGCCTGCTCATCCGCCCGTGCCCGACCGTCTGACCACGCGCGGCGCCTCCGACCGGGAGCCCTCACCCGCCGCCGACGAGCCGGGAGCGTCCGATCCGGACGTTCCGATACCCGACTGACGCCCTGTCACCGCGATCGCCGATGACGGGGCGTCAGTGCGTCCGGGCCCTGCGCCCGTAGACGTTTGCCGCCGCCCGCCACGGGACATCCCCCAACGGGAACCGCCCGTGCCGCGCCGCCCCACCCCGCGCCGAACGGGCCCCGCCACCGACAGGTGCCGCCGAGCCCTCCGTACGGGTGATCGTCCTTGACGCGGCGGTCCGGAGGGAGGAGCGTTGTCGCCTATGAGGGGCGAGCCAAGCTGCCCGAGGTGCGCCGGTCGGGTCCGCGCCCCCGGTCTGTTCTCAGACACCTGGCAGTGCGACCGGCACGGAGCCGTGCACCCGATGCAGCCCGTGCTGCCACCGAGCGTCGAAGCCCTGGGCGTAGCCGTCGCCCGCTCGCAGGTCCCCGTCTGGCTGCCCTGGCCGCTCCCGGTCGGCTGGCTCTACACCGGCATCGCCCACGTCGGTGACGACGTCTCCGGCGCCCGGGCCACCGCCGTCGCCTGCTCCGGACCGGCCCCGCTCGGCGGCTTCGGCGAGCTGGTGCTCGTCGCCGAGGAGCTGGGGGTCGGCCTCGGCGCCCGCTACGCCGGGATGCCCGGGCCCGACCCGGGCGACTCCGTCGGCCTCTACAAGCCCGCCGACGCCAAGCTGCTGGCCGCCGGCCGGCCCACCCCGATGTTCCACGTCCCGGACGCCCCGGTCGACCGCGCGGTGTTCGTCGGCGAGGCCCGCGGCCTCTGGCTCTGGGCGGTCGCCTGGCCCGAGCAGTCCGCCCTGGTGATGTACGACGAACTCGTCCTCACCGACCTGCGCGAGGCCGGCGCCGAACTGGACCTGCTCCCCTGCGGGGCCCTCTCCCCCCGCCTGCTGGGATAGGTCCTGTCCGGCCGGGGCCCGGCGCCCTTGTCCTATCCTGGGCGGCACCCGAGCCCCCAGGAGTCCGCCCCGTGCGCATCGACCTGCACGCCCACAGCAACGCCTCCGACGGCACCGACAGCCCGGCCGAGCTGGTCGCGGCGGCCGTGGCCGCGGGCCTCGACGTCGTGGCACTCACCGACCACGACACCGTCGCGGGCCACGCCGGGGCCGCCGAGGCGGTGCGCGCGCTGCCGGAGGGCAGCCGGCTGACCGTCGTCCCGGGCGCCGAGCTGTCCTGCGTGGTGGGCGGCGTCAGCATGCACCTGCTGGCGTACCTGTTCGACCCGGACGAGCCGGAGTTCGCGCGCGAGCGGGAGCTGGTGCGCACCGACCGGTTCCGGCGCGGGCGGGCGATCGTCGAGCGCTGCCGCGAACTCGGCGCGGACATCAGCTGGGAGCAGGTGCAGCGGATCGCCGGGGCCGGCTCGGTCGGTCGCCCGCACATCGCCAGCGCGCTGGTCGAGGCGGGCGTCGTGGCCACCGTGTCGGACGCCTTCACCGCCGAGTGGTTGGCCAACGGCGCCCGGGCGGACGTCCGCAAGCACGAGACCGACCCGATCGAGGCGGTCCGGATGGTCCGGGCGGCCGGCGGGGTGCCGGTGTTCGCCCACCCCGGCGCGGTCAAGCGCGGGCGGACCGTTCCCGACCAGGTGATCGCCGACCTCGCGGCGGCCGGACTGGCGGCGCTGGAGGTCGACCACACCGACCACGACGAGGAGACCAGGGTCCGGCTGCGCGGCCTGGCCGGCGAGCTGGGGCTGCTGGTCACCGGCTCCAGCGACTACCACGGCAGCCGCAAGACCGTCCGGCTCGGCGAGCACACCACCGATCCCGCGGTGTACGAGGCGCTGCTGGCGCAGGCCACCGGCGCGAAGCCGATCGGCGGCTGAGGGCCGCACGCCGGGGTGCGGGGGCGCGGCGGGAGCGCGGGGCCGGGACGGGAGACCCGCGACCTGAGCCCCTGTCAGTCCAGCCGGACGCCGCGGCGGTCCGGGTCGCGCAGGTCGGCGCCCTGGTCCAGCCAGCGCTCCTGGAGCGCGGCCGCGCCGTGCACCCGCTTCCAGCCGGCCTCGTTGGGCGTCATCGGCAGCAGCGGCAGGAAGCGGACCGGGTCGGCCGGCTCGTCCAGCTCCAGGTCCGGCACCAGGCCGCCCGGCTCGGCGGCCAGCACCGAGGTGAACGGCGCGCCGTCCCACAGCGGGGCGCCGAGGTCCAGCGAGCCGCCGGGGGCCACCACCAGTCCCTCGACCTGCGGGGTCGCGGCCAGGGTGGCCAGGCTGCGCAGCACGCTGTCGCGCCCGCCGCGGACGGTCAGCACCAGTTCGGCGCGCGGGCCGCGCAGTTGGTCGGCCACCGGTGCGGTCGGGTCGGCCATCGGCGCGGCGGACATGCCGAGCGTCGCGTACCGGACCAGGCCGTCGGCGTCCGGGCCGAAGCGCAGCACCTCGATCCGGTCGGTGCCGAGGAAGGTGACCGCGGCGCGGCCGCTCGGCTCGCCGAAGGTGGTGATCAGCCGGGCCTCGACGGCGGCCAGCACCGCCTCCCGGGAGAGCGCCGGGGAGCTGCCGCCGTGGGGTTCGCCGAAGAGCGGGAAGTCGTGCGCCATGCCGGTGAGCGTAACCCCCGGGGGCGGGCCGGCCGTGTGCGGGCGGCCCGGGCAAAGCCTCGGGAAAGCCCGGGGCGCCGATGGTCGGTCAGATGTTAGGGTGAGCGACTGGCCACCGGGAATCCTCAGGTTCCCGGGGCGGCGGCACGAAGGAGGTGGTTGCGGTGGATACCGGCCGACCATGCAGTACCGGCAGCTCTACCCGGCCCCGACTTCCCCGTACCCCTCGCCACGCAGGCTGAACCGGCTGATCCAGCCGAGGTAGCCCGGGCAGGCCGGACGCGGACGAAACCGGCCGGGAGAGCACCCTCACCCCCCTTCACCGGTGTTCTTCGCCGTCGCACCACGGCCGCCCGTTCCTCCCCCGCTTCCGACCGGGGGCCCCGACGCCGCTGTGCGGCGGCTCCTGTTCCAGGGAGCCTGCCATGTCGATGATCAACAGCCTGCGCGCCGCCGTCCGCACCAACCGCCGCCGTTCCGCGGTCGGCGGGTACGACGCCGTCCCGGCGGGCGCCGGCTCGGCGGTCGTCGACTGCGCGGTGTACCAGCACGGCAAGCGCCACGGCGAGACCTGCAGCCCCCGCGAGGCCGCCCGCCGGATCAAGGCCGCGCACCAACTCCCGGACGGGAACGGCTCGTTCAGCTGGATCGGGCTGCACGAGCCGACCGAGGCCGAGTTCGAGGGCATCGCCCAGCGCTTCGGTCTGCACCCGCTCGCGGTCGAGGACGCGGTGCACGCGCACCAGCGGCCCAAGGTCGAGCGCTACGACGACGTGCTGTTCGCCGTCTTCAAGACCATCCGCTACGTCGAGCACGACCAGCTCACCCCGACCAGCGAGGTGGTGGAGACCGGCGAGTTGATGGTCTTCGCCGGGCGGGACTTCGTGATCACCGTCCGGCACGGCGGCCACGGCTCGCTGCAGGAGCTGCGGCACCGGCTGGAGGCCGACGCGGACGAGTCCGGGCTGCTCGCCAAGGGCCCGTCCGCGGTGCTGCACGCGATCGCGGACCACGTCGTGGACAACTACCTGCTGGTCTCCGAGCGGCTGCAGAACGACGTGGACGAGATCGAGTACGGCGTCTTCTCGGTCAAGGGCGGGCGCAGCTCCGACGTCGGACGGGTGTACCAACTCAAGCGCGAGGTACTGGAGTTCAAGCGGGCCGTGGTGCCGCTGCTGCGCCCGATGCAGCAGCTGTCCGAGCCGCTGCAGCGCCTCGTCGACCCGGACATCCAGAAGTACTTCCGGGACGTCGCCGACCACCTGGCCCGGGTCACCGAGCAGGTGCACGGCTTCGACGAACTGCTGAACTCGCTGCTCCAGGCCAATCTGGCGCAGGTCTCGGTGGCGCAGAACGAGGACATGCGCAAGATCACCGCGTGGGCGGCGATCTTCGCCGTGCCCACCATGATCACCGGCGTGTACGGCATGAACTTCGAGTACATGCCCGAGCTGCACCACAAGTACGGCTATCCGATGGTGCTCACCGCCATCATCCTGATCTGCGTCGGGATGTACCGGGGCTTCCGCCGCAACGGCTGGCTGTAGCCGCCCGCGGCGCCCGCCGGCCGCTACCGCCGGCCGCCGCGGGCGACCAGGACCAGGCCCACCAGGATCAGCACCACCGCCGGATACGCCGCCACCGGGGGCCACTGGCCGAGCCACAGGGCGGCGATCAGGGCCGCGCCCGGGGTCTCCAGCAGGATCGCGGTGGAGGTGATCGACGGGCCGAGGGTGCGCACCACGCGGTTGCTCAGCGAGTGGCCGAGCAGTTGGGCGGCGACCGTCAGCAGCACGATCTGCCACCACACCCCGGCCGGCCAGCCGGCCAGCGGCGTCCCGGCGACCAGGCAGATCGCCAGCAGGCCCACCGCCGTGGTGGCGTAGCAGACCAGCGTGTACGCGGTGGTGCTGACGGTCTTGCGGACCTCCGCGCCCAGCAGCACGTACCCGGCGGCGGCCAGGCCCGCGCCGAGGGCGAGCGCGTCGCCGAGCAGCGCGCGCGGGGAGAGCGAGAGGTCGACGCCGGTCAGCACCAGTACGCCGGCGAAGGCCACGCCCGTGCCGAGCCAGACCATCCGGGGGGCGCGGACGCCGAGCAGGCGCATCAGCAGGATGGTCCACAGCGGGGTGGTGGTGACCAGGGCGGTCGCCGAGGCCACCGAGGTCATCCGCAGGCTGGGCATCCAGAGCGCGAAGTGCACGGCGAGCAGTGCGCCCGCCGCGATCGCGAGCAGCAGCGCCCGCCGGCCGATCCCGCGCAGTTCGGCGCGGTGGCGCAGCAGCGCGTACGGGCCGAGGACGCCGACCGACATGACGTTGCGCCAGAACGCGATCGCCAGCGCGGGCGCGGCGGTGGCGCTGATCAGCGGGCCGGACAGCGAGATGCCGGCGATGGAGACGGCGAGCAGCAGCAGGTCGGCGGTGGGGAGCGGGTGTGCCGGCTCGGTGGCGGTGGCGGCTGGTGCGGGGGCGGTCGCGGGCCGGGCGGCGGGCACGGCGCTCCTCTGCTGGTCACGTGGGCTGGGGCGAGGCGGGGCCGGCTGAACCGGGCCGGGGCTGGGCGCTCCTACGGTAAGGCCCGTGGCAATCCGATGGAACTGTCGCCCGACGGCTGAGACAACTCGTGGACGGCGGAGGTCGTACGCTGGGCGCCATGGACCGTACGCCCGCCGCCGCGACCGCCGACGACTTCCTCGACCAGGCCCTGCTGGAGGAGGCCGCGAAGAAGTCCGGCCTCCTCTGGGTCCGCGTGGACGGCCAGGAGCAGGCCCGCCCGCTCTGGCACGCCTGGCACGACGGCGCCGTGGTGGTGGTCGGCGAGGGCGGCGAGCAGCCCCTGCACGGGCTGACCGCCGGATCCGGCGCGGTGGTGACCGTCCGCAGCAAGGACAAGGGCGGCCGGCTGACCGGCTGGAGCGCCCGGGTCTCGGAGCTGGCCCCGGGCGGCGAGGCCTGGCTGGGCGCCGTCGAGGAGCTCAAGGGCAAGCGGCTGAACGCGCCCGACACCGACACCATCACCGACCGCTGGGCCCGCGAGTGCCGGGTGCTGCGCCTGGAGCCCGCCGGTGCGCTGACCGAGCTTCCGGGCGCGATGCCGGACGGCTCGCACGCCGCCCAGCCGATGCCCACCGCGGCCACCACCCGCCGTCCCGTCCCGGCCGGCCTGCCCAAACTGCTGTTCAAGCGCCGCTAAAGGTTCACGCCCGGGACTCCTCGGCTGTGTACCGTGCCTCGTCGGGCCGGGCTCGCGACACGCGGGTAGCCTTGCCCGCAGGTGTGCCCGGCCTACCCGGCACGGCATCGAACGAGTCGAGGGAGTTCATGGCAGGGCCAGGCACCCGGGTCTTCATCTCCCACCTCTCCGCCCTCGCCGTCTTCGACCCGAACGGCGACCAGGTCGGCCGGGTCCGTGACGTCGTCGTCTCGCTGCGGCTGAGCGGCCGCCCGCCGCGGGTCCTGGGCCTGGTGGTCGAGGTGGTCGGCAGGCGCCGGATCTTCCTGCCGATGACCCGGGTGACCAGCCTGGAGTCCGGCCAGGTGCTCGCCACCGGCGTGATCAACCTGCGGCGCTTCGAGCAGCGCCCGTCCGAGACCCTGGTGCTCGCCGAACTGCTGGACCGCACCGTCACCTGGTCCAAGACCGGTGAGGCCGTCACCGTGCTGGACGTCGGGATGGTGCAGACCCGGCTGCGCGAGTGGGAGATCAGCAAGGTCTTCGTCCAGATCGGCCGGGCCGGCCGGCTGCGCAAGGGCAAGGGCGAGCGGCTCACCCTGGACTGGCAGGACGTCACCGGCTTCACGCTGCCCGAGCAGGACCAGGGCGCCGCCAACCTGCTCGCCACCTTCGACCAGCTGCGCGCCGCCGACCTCGCCAGCGTCATGCACCACCTGTCCGCCAAGCGCCGCGCCGAGGTGGCCGCCGCGCTCGACGACGAGCGGCTCGCCGACGTCCTGGAGGAGCTGCCCGAGGACGACCAGGTCGAGATCATCGGCAAGCTCAAGGACGAACGCGCCGCCGACGTCCTGGAGGCGATGGACCCGGACGACGCCGCCGACCTGCTCTCCGAGCTGCCCGACGACGAGGCCGAGCGGCTGCTCCAGCTGATGGAGCCGGACGAGGCCGAGCCCGTCCGCCGCCTGCTGTCGTACGAGGAGAACACCGCCGGCGGTCTGATGACCACCGAGCCGGTCGTGCTGGAGCCGGACGCGACCGTGGCCGAGGCGCTCGCCCGCATCCGGGTCTCCGACCACAAGCCCGCGCTCGCCGCGCAGGTGTACGTCTGCCGGCCGCCGAACGAGACCCCGACCGGCAAGTACCTGGGCACCGTGCACTTCCAGCGGCTGCTGCGCGAGCCGGCGTACGTGCTGGTCGGCTCGCTGCTCGACGACGACCTGGACCCGCTGCCGCCGGACACCCCGCTGTCGCTGATCACCAGCTACCTGGCGACCTACAACCTGGTGTCCGCGCCGGTCGTCGACGAGGCCGACCACCTGCTCGGCGCGGTGACCGTCGACGACGTGCTCGACCACCTGCTGCCGGAGGACTGGCGCGAGTCCGTCCTGCACGGCCCCGACGACACGGACGGCACGAGGGAAGAGGTGCACGGTGGACGCTGACCGCAAGGGGCGGCGGGACGAGTCCCCCCGCCAACGCCTCCAGAGCGAACTGCGGGAACTGCGCCAGCTGCGCGAACTGCGCGGCCGCGAGGGCGGCCGGGAGCGGCGCGCCGAGATCTCCGTGGCCGGCCCCGGCCGCACCCGGCTCGACCAGCCCCGCACCGCCCGGCCCGGGCTGATCTCGCTGCCCGCCTACGACCCGGAGGCGTTCGGCAAGCTCTCCGAACGGATCGCGCGCTTCCTGGGCACCGGCCGCTTCATCGTCTGGATGACGGTGGTGATCATCATCTGGGTGGCCTGGAACACCCTGCTGCCGGAGAACGTGCGCTTCGACAGCTACCCCTTCATCTTCCTCACCCTGGTGCTGTCGCTCCAGGCCTCCTACGCGGCCCCGCTGATCCTGCTCGCGCAGAACCGCCAGGACAACCGGGACCGCGTCAACATGGAACAGGACCGGGCCCGCAGCGACCGCAACATCGCGGACACCGAGTACCTGACCCGCGAGGTCGCGGCACTGCGGCACGGGCTCGGCGAGGTCGCCACCCGCGACTTCATCCGCTCCGAACTCCAGTCCCTGCTCAAGGAGATCGAGGACCGCCGGGAGCCCTCCGAGACGCTGTGACCTGCGGCACGCTACCGACGGGTTGGGGGATCCCCCGAGCGCCGTACCATCAAGGCATGGCCAATGAGACAGAGGTCGCGGCCGGCGTCACGGAGGAGTCCGTACGCCAGGCGCTGGCGACCGTCAACGACCCGGAGATCAACCGCCCGATCACCGAGATCGGCATGGTGAAATCGGTCGAGATCGCCGAGGGCGGCGCGGTGCGCGTCGCGGTCTACCTGACCGTCTCCGGCTGCCCGATGCGCGACACCATCGTCACCCGGGTCCGCGAAGCGGTCGGCCGCGTGCCCGGTGTGACCGGCGTCGAGGTCGAGCTCGACGTGATGAGCGACGAGCAGCGCAAGGAGCTCTCCCAGCTGCTGCGCGGCGGCGCCCCCGAGCGGGAGATCCCGTTCGCCAAGCCGGGCACGCTGACCCGGGTCTACGCCGTCGCCTCCGGCAAGGGCGGAGTCGGCAAGTCCTCGGTCACGGTCAACCTGGCCGCCGCGATGGCCGCCGACGGCCTGAAGGTCGCCGTCGTGGACGCCGACATCTACGGCCACAGCGTGCCCCGCATGCTCGGCGTCGAGGGCCGGCCCACCCAGGTCCAGGACATGATCATGCCGCCGCAGTCGCACGGCGTGAAGGTCATCTCGATCGGCATGTTCACCCCGGGCAACGCCCCGGTGGTCTGGCGCGGCCCGATGCTGCACCGCGCGCTCCAGCAGTTCCTCGCCGACGTCTACTGGGGCGACCTGGACGTCCTGCTGCTGGACCTGCCGCCCGGCACCGGCGACATCGCGATCTCGGTGGCCCAGCTGGTCCCCAACGCGGAGATCCTGATCGTCACCACCCCGCAGATGGCCGCCGCCGAGGTGGCCGAGCGGGCCGGCACCATCGCGGTGCAGACCCACCAGAAGATCGTCGGCGTGATCGAGAACATGTCCGGCATGCCGTGCCCGCACTGCGACGAGATGATCGACGTCTTCGGCACCGGCGGCGGTCAGACCGTCGCGGACGCGCTCACCCGCACCGTCGGCGCGACCGTCCCGGTGCTCGGCTCGATCCCGATCGACGTGCGCCTGCGCGAGGGCGGCGACGACGGCCGCCCGGTCGTGCTCGCCGCCCCCGACTCCCCGGCCGGCGCCGCCCTGCGCGCCGTCGCCGGCAAGCTCGGCGGCCGCCAGCGCGGCCTCTCCGGGCTCTCCCTCGGGCTGACCCCGAAGAACAAGTTCTGACGACGCGTCGCCGAAGGGGCCGGGTGGTTCGACCACCCGGCCCCTTCGGCGTACCCGGCGTGCCCGGCGCCGTCGCGCCCTCGCGCCCTACGGGCGGGTGTAGGCGGTCAGGTCGGGGGCGGTGGCGAAGCCGGCGCCGTAGGCGCTGACGCCGCGGCCGTAGGCGCCGAGCAGGACGCCGGGGGCCTCGCCGGCGAGCACCCAGCCGTACTCGGACTCGCGGTAGCGGAAGGGCTGCGGCAGGCCGTTCACCGGGAGGCTGAGGGTGGACCAGCCGGGGCCGGCCAGGTCGTCGGCGAGGTCCCACGCGAGGGTGCTCTGCTGGTCCAGCCAGTCCTGGCGCAGCGCGCGGTCGAGCTGGCCGGGCCAGGTCGAGGCGAGCAGGCCCGAGCCGGCCAGCCAGGCGGCGGAGGAGGCGGAGGTCGCCTCCAGGGTGCCGGTGTTGTCGGCACTGCGGCGGCTGTCCCGGCGGGCCACCGTGACCACGACCGCGAACCTGCGCATGTCGCGCGGCTCGTACTGCCTGGCCGGCTCCTCGCCGTGGCCGAGGCTGCCGTAGTCGACGCTGCCCGGCGCCCCGGCCCGGGGGCCTCCGGCACCGGCCTGCATCAGGTAGCGGCGGCCGGTCCAGCCGTCGTCCAGGCCGTACCAGGGGAAGTCTGCGGACAGGTAGGGCACCAGCGGGTCCGCCGGGCCGGCCTGCCCGCCGACCACCGGGCCGCCGGCCGTGGCCGTCGTCCCCACCGCCTGACTCGTCGCGTCCATCCCCGGGCCTCCTCAAACACACGTTTGCCTGCCGTGGCGCGCTCCCATCGTGGCGTACCGCGGCGTTCCCGGGAGCCGTTCCTGGTCCGCGACAGCGCGGAATGTGACGGACGGCTCAGCGGGAACAATCAGCACAATAGCGGCGCACACGCCGCCGCCCCGCTCAGCCGGGCGGCCGGGCGGGGCGGTGGCGTGGTCGTACGGGGCGTGACCGGGGGCCGGTCAGGTCGCGTCGGGGTCGAACGGGGGCCGCTCGCCGGGCTGCAACGGCGCCCCGGTGGAGGCCGCCACCGGGGCGGCGGACTTCTCGAAGCTCACGCTGCCGTTGCGGCCGTTCACCGGCGCCGCCGGCTTGTCGTCCAGGACGGAGCGGATGTCGAGCGAGTCCTTCATCTCCTTGAGGCCCAGCGGGTCCTCTTCGTCGCCCATGAGCTGCTTGCGGACGAAGGTCTTGGGGTTCAGGTCCTCGAACTCGAAGTCCTTGAACTCGGGGCCCAGCTCGCTGCGGATGTCCTCCTTCGCGTTGTCGGCGAAGGAACGGATCTTCCGGATGAAGCCCATGGTGTCCTGGATCAGCTTCGGCAGCTTGTCGGGCCCGAAGATGATGATCGCCATCACGGCCAGGGTCAGGATCTCCAGCCCGCCTACATCGCTGAACACCTAAGCTCCCTAGCTCGTCGGACGACGGTCCCTACAGGGTAATGGCCATCGGCGGGTCCATGGTCCACGCTGCGATGAAGCCGTGGTAAAGACCTGCCGATGGCCGAGATCGTCGCGACCGGGGCACGAGCGGCGCTCCAGGTGCGGACAGGGTCTAGCGAGTCTGCTGGCGCAGTGCGGGCAGACCGCCCGAGTTGCGCTCCGAGGCCGGCGGCGGCGTCGCGTCGCGGGTCGCGGCGACGGGGTGGGCCGGGAAGTCCACCGGGATCTGCGCGGTCATCGGGACCAGGCCCCCGCTGCGGCCCGTGCCGCCGGTGTTGCCGACCGTGCTGACCGGGTTGCCGTGCTGGTCCTCGCTCTGCGTGCTGAGGCCGCCGACCCCGCCGAGCGTGACCGCGGCGACCGAGAAGGCGCCCGCGGCGGCGAAGACGAAGCGGCGCCCGCGCGGCGCGGCGGAGCGCACGGCGACGGCCGGGCGGGGCCGGACGGTGCTCTCGGGGCGGGCCGCGGCCTCGGGGCGGCCGTTGCGCCGGCCCATCAGGGGCCGCAGCACCGCGCCGCCGCGCCCGAACGCCCGCGGGTCGACCCCGGGCACCGGGGTGTCGGCGCCGAGCGCTCCCGCGCCGAAGGAGGCGCCTGCGCCGCGGCCGAAGGAGCCGCCGGTGAGCCGGCTGCCGCCGAGCGTGCCGCCGGCCGCGACCCCGCCGCCGGGCAGGTCGTCGTCGTCACCGCGTCCGCCGCGGCGGACGGGCCAGTCGGCGTCCGCCGGATCGTCCTCGGGCAGGCCTCCGACGGCCATCAGCCGGGCCATCAGGCCGGAGGACGGGCCGGGGGTGCCGGTGCGGGTCAGCAGGTGCTTGACGGCCCGGCCGGCGTCGACCTCGGCGAGGCACTGCGGGCAGGTCGCCAGGTGGGCCTGGACGCGATCGCGCGAGTCGTGGCCGAGTTCGCCGTCCAGGAACGCGGAGAGGCGCTCACCGAGGTGGTGCTCCTCGGCGGCCGGCTCGGCGGGGCGCACCGGCACCGCGCGCAGCGCCGTCTCGCCCGGCAGCGGCAGCGCGGGCAGGACGGGCTCGCCCGGTTCGTCGCCGCCGCGGCGGCCGGGCAGCGCCCAGCCCCGCCTGGCCGCGGACCGGCCGGACGGATCCGGCTGGCCCGGCCCGGACCGGCCGGTTCCGCTCACGATCGCCTCCGTCCGCGCGCACCCGGCGCGAGCGCGCCCTCGACGGCGGCGCCGACCGGCACCGGCTCCTCCGAGCCGCCGCGGCGCTCGCGCCCGGGGGCCGAGCCGGGGGCACGGTGCTTGAGCGCGGCGCGCAGGTGCGAGCGGCCGCGGTGGATGCGGCTGCGGACGGTGCCGAGCTTGACGCCCAGCGTGGCGGCGATCTCCTCGTAGGACAGTCCCTCGATGTCGCAGAGCACCACGGCGGCGCGGAACTCCGGGGCGAGGGTGTCCAGGGCGTGCTGCACGTCGGCGTCGAAGTGGGTGTCGCTGAAGTGCTGGGCCGGGCTGGGCTCGCGGGAGGCGAGCCGCTCGGCCGCGTCCTCGCCGAGCGCGTCGAAGCGGATGCGCTGGCGGCGGCGGACCATGTCCAGGAACAGGTTGGTGGTGATCCGGTGCAGCCAGCCCTCGAACGTGCCGGGGGTGTAGGTGGACAGCGAACGGAACACCCGGACGAAGACCTCCTGGGTGAGGTCCTCGGCGTCGTGCTGGTTGCCCGTCAGGCGGTACGCGAGGCGGTAGACCCGGGCGCTGTGCGCCTCGACGATCTCCTCCCAGGAGGGCGGAGTCCAGGTCTGCGCGTCGGGGCCCTCGGTGAAGGTCGCGAGGGCGGGGGCCTCGGTGGTACCGGCGGCCGGCGTTGCGGCGGCGGGCTGGTCCAGGTCGGAGTGCGCAGGCTGGTTCATCACGGGCTTCGGCGTACGGGCCGACGCGGTGCCGCGGGAGTGCCGCCGCACGGGGACGTCGCCCTCGGCCACACCTCCTCGGTCGGCTCTTCTGCCCAGCAGGGCCACCACCATATCCACCTCACCCGTCAAGCCCGGATAAAAGTGCCCGGGAGGTCTCCCGTACCCGGTCCTTCGTGACAACGGCCCGCCGCCGTACGCGGTTCCCGGTCGGCCAGTAATCTGTGCCAGGAAATATCGACTTCCCCCGGCACCGGGCCGTAACCCGGGGCTCCGAAAGAGGCAGCCATCAGCGAGTTCGGGCCCGCGAGTGTGGCCCTCGCCGACACCTACGTCGGCGAGGACGCGGTGCTGACCTACGCCCGGGCGCAGTCCGCGCGCACCGGGATACGGGCGATCGGGCCCAGCGGCGGGGCTTGCCTGCGGCTGCTGGCCGCAGCACTGGACGCCAAGGCGGTGGCCGAGATCGGCACCGGGACGGGCGTCTCCGGGGTCTACCTGCTGCGCGGCATGCGGCCGGACGGCGTGCTCACCACGGTGGACTCCGAGCCGGTGCGCCAGCAGCTGGCCCGCGAGGCGTACCACGCGGCCGGATTCGCGGCCGGCCGCTCGCGGTTCATACCGGGCCGGGCGCTGGAGGTGCTGCCCCGGCTCGCCGACGGCCAGTACGACCTGGTGTTCTGCGACGGCGACCCGGCCGAGTCCCGGGAGTACCTGCTGGAGGCGATGCGGCTGCTGCGGCCGGGCGGGATGGTCTGCTTCGAGGGGGTGTTCCAGGAGGGCCGGCTGGCCGAGCCGGAGCTGCAGGACCCCCAGACGGGCGCGGTGCGCGACCTGGTCCGGGACGTCCGGGAGAGCGAGGCGCTGCTGCCGGCGCTGCTGCCGGTCTCGGACGGGCTGCTCTGCGCCATCAAGCGGTAGCACCATCGAGCGGCAGGGCCGTCAGGCAGCCGGACCGTCAGGTGGCGGCCCCGCCGCCCCAGGCCGGAGCCGCCGGGCGCGCACGGCCCCCAAACGCCGCAGGGCCCGGGCCGACATGACGTCGTACCCGGGCCCGGCAGCACATCTCCAGGAGATGACGAGCACCCGCTGCGGTCAGCCGCAGGCCTTCTTCAGGGCCTCGCCGAGGGCGTCGGCCTCGTCAGGTGTGAGCTCCACCACAAGGCGTCCGCCGCCTTCGAGCGGAACGCGCATGATGATGCCCCGTCCCTCTTTGGTGACTTCGAGCGGGCCGTCACCCGTCCGCGGCTTCATGGCCGCCATGCTCGTTCCCCTTCCTGCAACCGCTCAGCTACGCACCGGCAGTCCGTCCACCGCCGGTATCGAACGCATTGATCGGAAGCCATTATCCCGCATGCCACGGCCTGATGACCAACATCACTCTCGGTGCAACATCGGCCGGACCGCCCCCAAGCGCCGCAATTGCCGTCATAAGCCCCGGCGTGGCGGCGGTGCGCGGGCCGTCGAAAGGTGCGATACCTCACACTCCCCACCCGGCCGTCCGCTCCGGCATCCTGGCACACGACCGACACCGAGCGACCACAGGGAGCCCTCGCCCATGTCCGATTCCGTGCTGTACGAGCTGGACGGCGGCCTGGCCGTCATCACCATCAACCGCCCGGAGGCGATGAACGCCCTGGACGTCGCGACCAAGATCGCGCTGCGGGACGCCGTGGCCGCCGCGGCCGCGGACCCGGCGGTGCGGGCGGTGCTGCTGACCGGGGCCGGCGAGCGCGCGTTCTGCGTCGGGCAGGACCTGAACGAGCACCTGACGACGCTGAAGCGGACCGAGGAGACCGGCGAGAGCGCGCTGCGCACCGTCGCCGAGCACTACAACCCGCTGGTGCGGGCGCTGGCCGGGATGCGCAAGCCGACCGTCGCCGCGGTCGGCGGGGTGGCGGCCGGCGCGGGCGCCTCGCTGGCCTTCGCCTGCGACTTCCGGGTCCTCTCCGACCGGGCCGGCTTCAACACCGCCTTCGCCGGGATCGCCCTGACCGCCGACTCGGGCGCCTCCTGGACGCTGCCCCGGCTGGTCGGGCACGCCAGGGCCACCGAGCTGCTGATGCTGCCCCGGACGGTCAAGGCCGCCGAGGCGCTGGAGCTGGGCCTGGCCACCAGGGTGGTGCCGGCCGGGGAGCTCGCCGCCACCGCGCGGGCCTTCGCCCAGGAGCTGGCCGCGGGCCCCACGGTGGCCTACGGCGCCATCAAGGAGTCGCTGGCGTACGGCGCCTCGCACTCGCTGGACGAACTGCTCGACAAGGAGGACGAGCTGCAGACCCTGGCGGGCGAGAGCGAGGACCACCGGATCGCGGTCCGCGCCTTCATCGCCAAGGAGAAGCCGCAGTACCTGGGCCGCTAGGGGCCCACGCCCGCCCGCCCGGTCAGACCGGTCAGACCGGGCGCGCGGTGCGGACGTGGCAGTCCGCCAGGTGGTCGTCGACCAGGCCGCAGGCCTGCATCAGGGCGTAGGCGGTGGTCGGGCCGACGAAGCGGAAGCCCTCCTTCTTCAGGGCCTTCGCGAGCGCGGTCGACTCGGGCGTGACGGCCGGCACCTCCCCCATCGTGCGGGGGGCCGGCCGGTCCGGGGCTCCGGCGAACTGCCAGATCAGCGCGTCCAGCCCGCCGTCCAGGTCGCGGGCGACCCGGGCGTTGGCGATGGCGGCCTCGATCTTGGCCCGGTTGCGGATGATGCCGGTGTCGGCGAGCAGCCGCTCCACGTCCGCCTCGCCGAACTCGGCGACCGCGGCGATCCCGAAGCCGGCGAACGCGGACCGGAAGCCCTCCCGGCGGCGCAGGATGGTCAGCCAGGACAGCCCGGACTGGAACGCCTCCAGGCAGACCCGCTCGAACAGGGCGTCGTCGCCGTGCACCGGACGGCCCCACTCGGTGTCGTGGTAGGCCCGGTAGTCGTCGGTCGACTCGCCCCAGGCGCAGCGGAGCAGGCCGTCCGCGCCGAGCACCGCGCCCTCGGCGAGAGCGGTCACCGGTCGTTCACCGGCTTCGCGTCCTCGGGCCGCTCCTGCTCGGGCCGCTCCTTGGTGAGCGCGACGGCCGGTTCGACCACCTTCGCGAACTCCTCCAGGCCGGGCAGCGGTTCGGCGCCGGCGTCCGGGCCGTCGGTCGCCTCGACCGCGCCGCGCAGGTGGCCGGCGGCCTCCAGTTCGGCGATCCGCGAGTCGCGGTAGGCGAGTTCGGCGCCGAGGCGGTCCAGGACGTCGTCGACCTCGTCCATCCGGTAGCCGCGGACGGCCATCGGCAGCCGCAGGTCGTCCACGTCCGCCTTGCTCAGCGGACGGTCCTGCGGCAGCCGGGCGGCGAGTCGGTCCTGCACCGCCTCCGGCATCGAGCCGCCCCCGCCGAGCGCCACCAGCGCGGCGCCGCCGACCACCACGGCCATGGCGACCACGATCACCCAGAACACGAGCTGTCCTCCCGAACTCCCGGCCGGCCTGCTGCGAAGTGCCCCCGACCAAACTGATCATGACAGCATGGTCCCTGTGAGGCCGGGGGCCATCATCGCACCCGCAGCAGCTGTGGAGGAGACATCGGTGGCACTGCGCCTGGGACCGCGGGAATTCGGTGACGACGAGCTGGTGATCATGGCGATCGTCAACCGGACGCCGGACTCGTTCTTCGACAAGGGGGCGACCTTCGCGGACGAGGCCGCGTTCGCCGCCGCCGACCGCGCGATGGCCGAGGGAGCGGCGATCCTGGACATCGGCGGGGTGAAGGCCGGGCCCGGTGACGAGGTCACGGTGGAGGAGGAGCTGCGGCGCACCGTGCCCTTCGTGGCCGAGCTGCGCAAGCGCCACCCGGAGGCCGTGATCAGCGTCGACACCTGGCGGCACGAGGTCGGCGAGGCGGTCTGCGAGGTGGGCGCCGACCTGCTGAACGACGCCTGGGGCGGGGTGGACCCGAAGCTCGCCGAGGTGGCCGCGCGCCACGACGTCGGGCTGGTCTGCACGCACGCGGGCGGCGCCGAGCCGCGCACCCGGCCGCACCGGATCGGCTACCAGGACGTGATGGCGGACATCCTGCGGGTGACCGTCGGGCTGGCCGAGCGGGCGGTGGGGCTGGGTGTGCGGCGGGACGCGGTGATCATCGACCCCGGGCACGACTTCGGCAAGAACACCCGGCACTCGCTGGAGGCCACCCGGCGGCTGCCGGAGATGACCGCGACCGGCTTCCCGGTGCTGGTCTCGCTGTCCAACAAGGACTTCGTCGGCGAGACGCTGGACCGGCCGGTGAACGAGCGGCTGCTCGGCACCCTGGCCACCACCGCGGTCTCGGCCTGGCTGGGCGCGCAGGTCTACCGGGTCCACCAGGTCGCGGAGACCCGCCAGGTGCTGGACATGGTCGCCTCGATCCGGGGCACCCGCCCCCCGGCGGTCGCCCGCCGGGGGCTGGCGTAGCCGGCCCGGAGTGGGCCGGAGGGCCTAGATCTGGTTGGTCGGCCGGCGGGTGTCGGCGAGGATCTTCATGACCTCGTCGATCTCGTCGGTGATGTGGAACAGCTCCAGGTCGTGCGGGGCCGCCTTGCCCTGCGCGACCAGGGTGTTCTTCAGCCACTCGTAGAGGCCGCCCCAGTACGCGCTGCCGAAGAGGATCACCGGGAAGCGGGTGACCTTCTTCGTCTGCACCAGGGTGAGCGCCTCGAACAGCTCGTCCAGCGTGCCGAGCCCGCCGGGCAGGACCACGAAGCCCTGGGCGTACTTCACGAACATCGTCTTGCGGACGAAGAAGTAACGGAAGTTCAGCCCGAGGTCGACGAACTCGTTGAGGCCCTGCTCGAAGGGCAGCTCGATGCCGAGGCCGACGCTGAGGCCGCCGGCCTCGGAGGCGCCGCGGTTGGCGGCCTCCATGGCACCCGGGCCGCCTCCGGTGATCACCGCGTAGCCGGCCTCGGCGAGGGCCCGGCCGATGGCCACGCCGGCCTCGTACTCGGGCGAGTCGGCCGGGGTCCGGGCGGAGCCGAAGACGCTGATCGCGGGCGGGAGTTCGGCGAGGGCGCCGAAGCCCTCGACGAACTCGGAGGTGATCCGCAGCACCCGCCACGGATCGGTGTGCAGCCAGTCGGTCGGGCCGGTGGTGTCCAGCAGCCGCTGGTCCGTGGTGCTCGTGCCGACCTGGTCCCGGCGCACCAGCACCGGGCCCTTCTGCTTCTCGGGCCAGGCCTTCTTCTTCCGCGGCACGCCGACCTGCTCGGGGCCGTGTCCGTAGTGCTTCTCGTCTCCTGTGCCTGTCATGACGAAACCCTACGTCCGGTGATCCCGGTTTTCAGGCAACAGGGGAAGGTCGGTTGGGCGACCGGAAGATGGCGCTCAGCCGATGATCGGCCGGTCGGACCGGCCGATCATCGGAGGGGCACCTCAGCTGGTCAGCCAGGCCCGCAGCCGCTCCTCGGTCTCGGCGATGGCGCTCAGCGAGCAGTGCTCCTCCCGCTTGTGCGCGAGGTTCGGGTCACCGGGGCCGTAGTTGACCGCCGGGACGCCCAGCGCGCTGAACCGGGCGACGTCGGTCCAGCCGAACTTGGCCCGGGCCTGGCCGCCGGTGGCCTCCAGGAAGGCCTGGGCGGCCGGCTGGGCGAGCCCGGGCAGCGCGCCCGGGGCGAAGTCGGTGACGGTCAGCTCGAAGCCGTCGAAGACCTCGCGCACGTGCTTCTCCGCCTCCGCCTCGCTGCGGTCCGGGGCGTAGCGGAAGTTGACCGTCACGACGCACTCGTCCGGGATGACGTTGCCGGCCACGCCGCCGTCGATCCGGACGGCGTTCAGGCCCTCCCGGTACTCCAGACCGTCGATCTCCACCCGGCGCGGCCGGTAGTCCGCGAGCCGGGTGAGCACCCCGGCGGCGTGGTGGATGGCGTTGTCGCCGAGCCAGCTGCGGGCCGAGTGCGCGCGCACGCCGGTGAGCCGGATCTGCGCCCGCAGGGTGCCCTGGCAGCCGCCCTCGACGACCGCGCCGCTCGGCTCCATCAGCACCGCGAAGTCGGCGGCCAGCCAGTCCGGGTGCTCCCTGGCGAGGTGGCCGAGGCCGTTGCGGTGGGCCTCCACCTCCTCGCAGTCGTAGAACACGAAGGTGAGGTCGCGGTTGGGCTCGGGCAGGGTGGCGGCGAGCCGCAGCTGGACGGCGACGCCGGACTTCATGTCCGAGGTGCCGCAGCCGTAGAGCAGGTCCCCCTCGACGTGGGAGGGCACGTTGTCGGCGATCGGCACGGTGTCCAGGTGGCCGGCGAGCAGGACGCGCTCGGGGCGGCCGAGGGTGGTGCGGGCGACCACGTTGTTGCCGTACCGGTCCACGGTCAGGTGCGGGTAGCCGCGCAGCGCGGTCTCCACGGCGTCGGCGAGCGCCTGCTCGTCGCCGCTCACCGACGGGAAGTCGACGAGCCGGGCGGTCAGCGCGCCGCCGTCGAGGGTGAGGTCCAGGGGCGTCGGGTTCGGGCTGCTCATGGCGCCAGCCTAGTCCGCGCGGCGGGCACCCCGTGTGGCGCTTCCGTGACGCGGCGCACGGAGGCCCGGCCCGGAGCGAGCGGACCGGCAACCGCAACCGGGTGGCGCCGCACACCCGTCCGAGTGGGTACGGTGTCGGATCAAGAAGCAAGGCGCGAGAGGGGCGACGGTGGCCAGGAGAAAGAGCGGCGAGGAGCTGGGCGAGGAGTTGGCGCCCCCCCGCCGCGGTCCACTGCGCGCGCTGTTGCTCGTGATCGTCGGCCTGCTCGGCCTCGCGCTGGTCGCGGGACTGGCCGTGGTCGGCATCTGGTGGTTCGGCTTCAAGCAGGGCGAGCCCGAGGGCTGCTCGGTGAAGACCGCGGCCGGCAGCGGCACGCTGGAGCTCCCGCAGGCGGCCAACGCCGCGACGATCGCCGCGGTGGCGCGCGCGCGCGGACTGCCGGACCGGGCCACGACGATCTCGCTGGCCACCGCGATGCAGGAGTCCAAGCTGCGCAACCTCGCGGGCGGTGACCGGGACTCGATCGGCCTGTTCCAGCAGCGGCCCTCGATGGGCTGGGGCACCGCGCAGCAGATCGGGGACCCGGTCTACGCGACCAACAAGTTCCTGGACGGCCTGGTCAAGGTGCCCGGCTACACCCGGCTGCCGCTGACCGACGCGGCCCAGGCCGTGCAGAAGAGCGGCTACCCGCAGGCGTACGCCAAGCACGAGACCAAGGCGACGCTGCTCACCTCGGCGCTGGCCGGCCGGGAGCCCGGTTCGTTCTCCTGCGTGGTGCACGACTACGCCAAGCCGGATCCGACCGACTCGTCCTCCCCCACGGCGGGCTCCACCGCCTCCCCGGCCGCCGCCCAGCCCACCGCCGCGGACCGGGCCCAGGTGCTGTCCGACCGGGTGCGCCGCGAGTTCGGCCGCACCGTGACCCCGGCCACCGGGTACGCCTCGACCATCAAGGGCGCCGAGAACGCGGTCTCGCTCACCCCGGACCCGGCCGCCGCCGCGCTGACCTCCTCGGCCGACGGAACCGACGGCGGGATCACCGCCGAGCGGGCGAGCGGCTGGGAGGTCGCCCACTGGGCGGTCGCCCAGGCCCAGCAGCTGGGCGTCGCGACGGTCGCCTACGACGGGAAGATCTGGCGCAAGACCAAGTCGGAGGACGGCTGGCAGCCGCAGACCTCCGGGACGTCGACCAAGCTCGTTCAGGTCACCCTCGCCACGTCCGACAAGGGCTGACGCACTGACGTTCGGGTGGCCGCCGGGCGGGTGAATCCGGTCAACCCCGGTGGACCGGGAGCCCACCGTGGCGGCCCCGCCGGAGAACCGTCACTCCCCTTGCCCGGGGCCGGGTCCACGGGGCCGCACGGGCCCCGCCAGACGCCGTCACGCCGGTCCTACGATCCGATGGTCGGTCAGACACTTTCCTGGTCCAGGCCGAAACCATCTGGCTTCTCAAGCGGTAACACCGTCAGTCCGCCCGGCGGACGTGACGGACCCAGACCCTCCGAGGAGCCCCATGTCTCACCCCCTCACGCGACGGATCGCCAGCGCCGCGCTGCTCGTGGCGGCCGGCGCGACCCCGCTGGTCGCGGCCGGCTCCGCGTCCGCCCTGGGCGGCGACGCCCTGCTGCCCAAGAGCGACCTGGCCGCGCCGCTGGGCCAGCTGACCAACACCGACACCGGTTCCACCCTCCAGCACACCACCCACCAGCTGGGCCAGGCCGCCGGCAGCACCGGCGCCGCCACCGTCGCCGCGGGCGTACCGGCCTCCGCCGACGCCGCCGGCAACATCGTCGCCCACCAGCTCCCCGAGGCGAACGAGAAGGCCAGCTCGCTGACCGCCCCGGTCGACCAGACCGCCGCCACCACCGGCCAGCTCTCCGCCGTCACCCCGAAGGTCGCCTCCGCACTGGCCGGCAAGCTCGGCGAGGCCGTCACCGGCAAGGGCGCCGGCACCCGCAGCGCCGCGGCCAGCCCGGTCGGCGGGCTCGCCCAGAGCGGCGAGATCGCCAAGGGCCTGCCCGGCGCCGACAAGCTCGCCGGCGCCGTCCCCGGCACCAACGCCGTCACCGACGCGCTGCCGCTCGGCGCCGTCTCGCGCGCGCTGCCCGCCCTGCCCGGCACCGACGTCCTGGGCCTGGCCGAGCACGGCTCGGCCAACCGCCTCGGCGGCGCCGACCTCGGCCCGAACAACCCGCTGTCCGGCCTCACCGGCGCGCTCGGCCCGATCGGCGGCCTGCTGGGCGGCGTGAACGGCGGCAGCATCAGCGGCCTGCCGCTGTAACCCGCCCGGGGTACGGCGAAGGGGCCGGCGTTCCGCTCTCGGAACACCGGCCCCTTCGGCGTCGGTCAGCGGGCCGCGTCCAGCCGCTCCACGGCCGCGGCCACCCGCTCGTCGGTCGCGGTGAACGCGACCCGGACGAAGCGCTCGCCGGCCGGCCCGTAGAAGTCACCGGGCGCCACCAGGATGCCCAGTGCGGCCAGCTCGGCCACGGTCTCCCAGCACGGGCGGTCCTGCGTCACCCACAGGTAGAGGCTCGCCTCCGAGTGCTCGACCCGGAAGCCGTACGCCTCCAGCGCCGCCCGCAGCGCCGAGCGCCGGGCCGCGTACCGCTCCCGCTGCTCCGCCACGTGCGCGTCGTCCGACAGCGCCGCGATCGTCGCCGCCTGGACCGGCGCCGGCACGATCATGCCGCCGTGCTTGCGCACCTCCAGCAGCTCCCTGACCACCACCGGGTCGCCCGCCACGAAGGAGGCGCGGTAGCCGGCCAGGTTGGAGCGCTTGGAGAGCGAGTGGACGGCCAGCAGGCCCTCGTGGCCCGCGCCGCAGACGTCCGGGTGCAGGACCGAGACCGGCTCGGCGGACCAGCCCAGCTCCAGGTAGCACTCGTCGCTGACCAGCAGCGCCCCGTGCTCCCGGGCCCAGGCGACCGCCCGGCGCAGCTCGTCCGCGCCGAGCACCCGGCCGGTCGGGTTGGACGGCGAGTTCACCCAGAGCAGGCGGACCCGCGAACCGTCCAGCTCGTCCACCGAGTCGTACTCGACCGGCTCCGCGCCGCACAGCCGCGCGCCCACCTCGTACGTCGGGTAGGCCAGCCGCGGGTAGGCGACCTGGTCGCCCGGGCCGAGGCCGAGCTGGGTCGGCAGCCAGGCCACCAGCTCCTTGGAGCCGACGGTCGGCAGCACGGCCTGCGGGCCGATCTCGGCGCCGCAGCGGCGGTGCAGCCAGCCGGCGATCGCCTCGCGCAGCTCCACCGGGCCCCACACCGTCGGGTAGCCCGGCGTGTCCGTGGCGGCGGCCAGCGCCTTCTGGATCACCTCGGGGACCGGATCCACCGGGGTGCCCACCGAGAAGTCGCAGAGACCGCCCGGGTGGGCCAGCGCGGTCGCCTTGTACGGCTCCAGCTTGTCCCAGGGGAAGACCGGCAGGAGGTCGGAAACGCGGCGCGCCGCCCCCGGGTGACCCGGGAACGGCGCGCGCGTGCTGTTGGTGTTCACAGCTCAGATGCCACCGATCGTCAGTGGTCGGCGTTCTGCGGCGGCAGAGCGGCGATGAAGGGGTGGTCGCGCTCGATCAGGCCCAGCTTCGAGGCGCCACCGGGCGAACCCAGATCGTCGAAGAACTCGACGTTCGCCTTGTAGTAGTCCTTCCACTCCTCCGGGGTGTCGTCCTCGTAGAAGATCGCCTCGACCGGGCAGACCGGCTCGCAAGCGCCACAGTCGACACACTCATCCGGGTGGATGTAGAGCGATCGCTCGCCCTCGTAGATGCAGTCAACCGGGCACTCTTCGATGCACGCCTTGTCCTTCACGTCGACACAAGGCTGCGCGATGACGTAGGTCACGCTGTCGTTCCTCCTCGGAAGGGCCGTGGCGGCCCGTTCTGTTCTGCTCGCGTGCGCGGTGAGCGCGGCGTCGTCGATGCCCGCCCCTAGTATCGCGGGTCGGAGACCGCAAATGCACAGGAGGTGCCCAGATGACGGCAGGCGGCCCGGCCCAGGACCGTCCGGAGGTCCGGATAGATCGCTCTGACGTGGGACGACGCGTGTCCGTCCGGCGCCTCTCGGGGTTCGTGGACGACCGGCCGGTGTTCCGGGATTCGATCGGCGTGCTCACATCGTGGGACGATCATGGACTGACGGTCGCTCCGCGGACCGGCGACCCCGTCTCCTTCCCCGAGAAGCTGCTGGTCGCGGGCAAGGTCGTGCCGCTCTTCCCGGCCCGGCGCGCACCGCTGCCCGCCGCCACGCCCGTCGAACTCCAGCGGATCGCGGCCCGCGGCTGGCCCGCCGTCGAACAGGAGCCGCTCGGCGCGTGGACGCTGCGCGCCTCGGCCGGGTTCACCCGGCGCGCCAACTCCGTCCAGGCGCTCGGCGACCCCGGGCTGCCGCTGCCCGACGCGCTCGCCGCCGTCCGCCGCTGGTACGCGGCGCGCGGCCTTCCCGCGTACGTCGAGGTGATCACCCCGGGCTCGCCCGACGAGCTGCGGACCGAGCTCGACCGGCTGGGCGCCGGCTACGCGCCCACCCTGGTGCGCACCGCCCCGCTGGCCGGGCTCGCCCGGGCCGGCTCCGGGCCCGAGCGGGTCCGGCTCGCCCGGACCGCCGACCCGGCCTGGCTCTCGCTCTACCGCCGGGTCGGCGAGGACGAGGCGCTGGAGCAGGCCGCCCGGCAGGTGCTGCACGGCGGGCCGTCGGTCTGGTTCGCCACCGTGCCGGGCGCCCCCGGACAGCCGCCGCTGGCGATCGGACGCTGCGTCATCGACGGGCCCTGGGCCTGCTTCGGCGCGATCGAGGTCGCGCCGTACGCCCGGCGGGCCGGGCTGGCCACGACCGTCATGGCGGTGCTCGCCGCCCGGGCCGCCGAGGAGGGGGCGACCGGCGGATACCTCCAGGTCGAGGCGGACAACACCGGGGCGATCGCGCTCTATGACGGACTCGGCTTCACGACCAGTCACACTTACCACTACGCCCTCCTCCCCCAGGGGTAGCACCGCCCGCACCGCCGCCACGCCCGCACCGCTCGCCCGCCGCTCCTCGCCCGCCGTTTGCCCGCCCGTCGTACGAAAGCCGTCGCCGTCACCGTGACCGAGCAGAGCAGAGACCGCTTCCGGACCGCCGCCCGCGCCGAGCATCCCGACCCGGTGCTGCTCTGCCTGCTCGCCGCCGCCGAACACGGCCCGGTCCTCGACCCGGACGACCCCGGGGAACCGCCCAGCGTGGACGCCCTGCTCGCCGCCTGCGAGGCCGCCCTCGACCGGCACGCGAGCGCCGTGCGGCTCGCCGTCGCCGAACGCGCCCCCGCCGGCCCGGAGGAGACCGCCGCCCTGCTCGCCGCCGTCCTCGGCGGGCGGGAACGCTTCCACGGGCGGCAGTCCGACTACCGGCGGCTCGAATCCTCGTTGCTGCCCGACGTGCTGCGGCGGCGGCGCGGACTGCCGATCATGCTGTCCCTGGTGTGGATGGCGGTCGGGCAGCGGGCCGGGCTCGCCGTCCACGGCATCGCGCTGCCCGGCCACGTCATCGTCGCCGTCGGCGGGCCGGGCGGCGGCGACGAGTACGTGCTCGCCGACCCCTTCCACGGCGGGCGGCTGCTCGACCCGGACGACGCCGAACGCCTGGTCCGCGGCGCCGGGCAGGAGTTCAGCCCCGACCTGCTCACCCCCGCCCAGCCGCTCGACCTCGTGCTGCGCGTGCTCGGCAACATCCGCGCCTGGGCCGCCGACCGCCCCGAACACGCCCGCACCCAGCTCTGGGCCACCGAACTCGCCCTCCTGCTGCCCCGCCACCCCGCCCAGCTCCGCCTCGAACGCGCCGAACTCCTCGTCCGCACCGGCGACTTCCTCGGCGGCTCGGCCGAGATGGACGCCTTCGCGCAGATCCTCGACACCTTCGACCCCGACACCGCCGCCAAGGTCCGCCAGGAGGCCCGGGCCGCCCGGCACCGGCTCAACTGACGGCCGCGCCCGGACCCGCCGGAGGCGCGCTCAGACCAGCCGGGGCGCTCAGAGCCAGCCCCGGGAACGCGCTCAGAGCCAGCCCTTCTCCCGGGCGATCCGCACCGCCTCGGTGCGGTTGCGGGCCTCGGTCTTCTGGATCGCCATCGACAGGTAGTTGCGGACCGTCCCCTCCGACAGGTGCAGCCGCCGCGCGATGTCCGCGTTCACCGCCCCGTCCGCCGCCGCGCCCAGCACGTCCCGCTCGCGCGCCGTCAGCGGGTTCGCGCCCTCCGCCAGCGCGGCCGCCGCCAGCACCGGATCGATCACCCGCTCCCCGCGCAGCACCCGGCGGATCGCCTCCGCCAGCTCCGAGGCCGGCGCGTCCTTCACCAGGAACGCGTCCGCCCCCGACTCCATCGCCCGCCGCAGGTACCCCGGCCGGCCGAAGGTCGTCGCGATCACCACCCTCGTCCCCGGCGCGTTCCGGCGCAGCTCGGCGGCCGCCTCGATGCCCGTCATCCCCGGCATCTCGATGTCCAGCACGGCCACCTGCACCTCGTGCGCCAGCACCGCCGCCACCACCTCGTCCCCGCGCCCCACCTGCGCGACGACGTCGATGTCCCCCTCCAGCCCGAGCAGCGCCGCCAGCGCCTCCCGGACCATCCCCTGGTCCTCGGCGAGCAGCACGCGGATCAGGGACCCGTTCTGAATGTCACTCATGGCCACGACCTTAGAGGGGCGCCGGAGGGGCCGCGGAGGGTAATCGCCTGGCTCGCCGCAGGCCCGCGGGCCAGACTGGCGGCATGCCGAACCTGGAACGCCTCCGCCCGGACCACGCCGACGCCCTGCTGGCCTTCGAGCTCGCCAACCGCGCCTGGTTCGCGCGGACCGTTCCGGACCGCGGCGACGCCTACTTCGCCGAGTTCCCGGCCCGCCACGCCGCCCTGCTCGCCGAACAGGACGCCGGCGCCTGCCGGTTCCACGTCGTCCTCGACGCGGCCGGTGCCGTCCTCGGCCGCGTCAACCTCGTCGACATCGCCGACGGCACCGCCGAACTCGGCTACCGCGTCGGCGAACACGCGACCGGCCGGGGCGTCGCCACCACCGCCGTCGCCCAGCTCTGCCGGCTGGCCGCCGCGGACTACGCCCTCACGTCGCTGACCGCCGTCACCACCCTCGACAACCTCGCCTCCCAGGCCGTCCTCACCCGCAACGGCTTCGCGGTCGTCGCCGAACTCACCCTCGACGACCGCCCCGCGCTCCGGTTCGGCCGCGCCCTCACCGACGACCGGCCGTCGGCGTAGGAATCCGGCACAGGAAGTCGGCGCGGGAAGTCGGCCCGGCCGACTTCCCGTGCCGGATGCGGGTCAGAGCCAGCGCTGCACGGCCTCGACACTGTCGGAGCCACTGGTGTTGAAGGCGATGGCGGCCTGCGGGGCGTGGCGGCGGACGAGGTTGACGACGAGCTCGAAGAAGGGCAGGGCGGGTTCGGGCTTGCGGATGCCGCCGCCGATGACGACGACGTCCCAGTCCTGGTCGACGAGGGCGGCGGTGATCGCGGGCCCGGCCATCTCGTCGGGCGCGACCAGGGTCATCGACGCGTCGATGCCGTGGTCGGCGAAGCGGGCGAGTTCGGCGTCGAGGACGGCCCGCAGGCCGTCGCCGTCCATGCCGGGGACGGTGTGCGGGTCGAAGCCGAGGATGAGTGCGGTAGCCATACCGGGGAGGACGGTCAACCCGACCGGCCGGGTTCCGTGCCGGCCGGCGCGGTGACCGTCCGCAGCGGGACGGAGGCCCGGAGCCGGAAGCCCCGGCCCCGCTCGCCCGGCCCGGCCTCCAGCCGCCCGCCGACCAGCGCCAGCCGCTCCTCCAGGCCCGAGAGCCCGTTGCCCGGCTGGGACTTGCCCGGTCCGCGCCCGTCGTCGGCGATCTCCAGGACGGCGTAGCGCTCGCCGCCGCCCTCCCAGCTCTCGTCGGCCGTGACGGTGCAGACGGTGGCGCCCTCGCCGTGCCGGACGATGTTGGTGACGGCCTCGCGCAGTGCCCAGGCCAGCGCGCCCGCCTCCTCGTCGGCGAGCCCCGGCCAGGTGTCGGCCAGTTCCGGCGCGGCCTCCAGCCGGACCTGTGCGGCGGCCAGCGCGGTGCGGGCGGCGGCGAGTTCGACCGGCAGGGTGGGGCGGCGGAAGCCGGTCACCGCCTCCCGGACGTCGATCAGCGACTGCCGGGCGACCTGCTCGATGTCGGCGACCTGCGCCCGCGCCGCCTCGTCCTTGCCCGCGTCCATGAACCGCCCGGCCAGTTCGCTCTTCAGCGTGATCAGCGACAGCGAGTGCCCGAGCAGGTCGTGCAGGTCGCGGGAGAGGCGCAGCCGTTCCTCGGAGGCGGCCAGGTGGGCGACGGCGGCGCGGGCCTCGCGCAGCTCCTTCATGGTGGCGACCAGCCGCTGCATGCCGGTCATCGCGGCGCCGGCGAGGAAGGAGGTGAGGGCCAGGGTGGGGATGGTGTCGCCGCCGGCGTGGCTCAGCACGCCGACGGTGGCGGTGAGCACGGCCATGGCGGCGACGCCGGGCAGCGCGTAGCGCACCGGCAGGATCACGGCGACGCACACCGAGGCGTAGGTGAAGAGGGTCAGGAAGGCCTCGCCGAGGACGAAGGCCGAGACGCTCGCGAGCACGACCATCATCGCGACGATCAGCCGACAGGCCCGGGGCCGCATGCCGACCATCGAGCGGAAGATCACCAGCAGGACGTAGCCGCCGACGAAGACCGCCAGGCAGGACCAGCCGAACACCAGGGCGGCCGTCCCGTGTCCGCCGTGCAGCAGGTTGCCCACCGGGTAGGCCAGGTAGATCGTCCACAGCAGCATCCAGCTGACCTTGACCAGCAGTTGCCGCCTGGTCTCGATCGGCGAGCCCGGGACGGTCATGAACGACGTGCGCGCCGGACCCGCCTCCGGCTGCTCGTCGGATCGGCGGGTCTGGCGCGGCTCGGTCATGCCGGTCATCATGCCTGGCGGGTGTCGCGGCGGTACAGCGCCGCCGCGGCGACGACGAACACCGCGAGGAAGGCGGCCAGCCCGGCGATCGCGCCGGTGTCCAGGGAGTGCCCGGGCTGGGTGAACGCGGCCAGCTGGTTGTACAGGTACACCGGGTTGAACCGGGCGAACTTCTCCAGCGAGCCGCTCACCGGGAACCACGTCCCGCCGAACAGCGCCATCACCATGTAGGTGATCATCACGATGGTCTGTACCGAGTCCGGCGCCGCCGCGTACCCGAGCGCGACCCCGAGCGCCGCGAACACGAAGCTGCCCAGCCACAGCGCCGCCGCCAGGCCGGCCCACTGCGCCGCGCCGAGCGACACGCCCTGGACCGCGCCGAGCGCGAAGACCACCAGGATCGCCGGCAGCGTGGTCACCGAGCTCGCGGCGATCTTGCCGAGGGTGTACGCCCGGCCGGGCAGCGCGGTGAGCCGCAGCTGGCGCACCCAGCCGCTCTTGCGCTCCAGCGAGATCCGCTGCGCGCTGCCGGTGAGCACCGCGCCGACCGCGCCGAAGGTGGCCATCGAGACCATGAAGTAGGTCTTCACCGACAGGCCGCCGGCCAGTGGGGAGGAGCCGTAGGCGTGGGTGAAGAAGAAGTACATCAGCGCCGGGAAGGCGATGGTGAAGACCAGGTAGCGCCGGTTGCGGAAGGTCCGCAGGATCTCCAGCCGGATCAGGGTGGTCATCGCACGGTCTCCTTCGCGTCCTCGTGCTGGTCCTGCGCGCCGGTGATGGTCAGGAAGGCCTGTTCCAGGCCGAGGCCGGTGACTTCCAGCCCGCGCGGGTACAGGCCCGCCCGGTAGAGCCCGGCCACGCTGGCGTCGGCGTCCGCGGTGCGGATCCGGACGGTCCGCACGCCCGGCACCCGGGCGGTGACGTCCAGGGACTGCACGCCCGGCAGCAGGCGCAGCACGCCTTCGTCGAACTCCCCGTCCACGTCGTGGAGTTCGAAGGCGACCCGGCGGGCTCCGGCGCGCGCCTTGATCTCGGCGGAGCTGCCGTCGGCGATCAGCCGGCCCCGGTGCAGGACGAGGACGCGGTCGGCGATCGAGTCCGCCTCCTCCAGGTAGTGGGTGGCGAACAGCACCGTGCGCCCGGCGTCGGCCTGCGCCCGCATGCTCGCCCAGAACGCCTGCCGGACGGTGACGTCCATGCCGGTGGTGGGCTCGTCCAGCACGATCAGGTCGCTGTCGCCCGCGATCGCGAGCGCGAAGCGGACCCGCTGCTCCTGGCCGCCGGACAGCTTGTCGGCCCGGCGCTCGGCCAGTTCGGTGATCCCGGCGTCGGCCAGCACCTCCTGGACCGGCCGGCCGCGCGGGTGCACGTCGCGGGCGAGCTCGACCAGTTCGCGGACCTTGGCGTCGGCCATCAGCCCGCCGCTCTGCAGCATCGCGCCGACCCGGCCCGCCACGATCGCCTCCCGCGGGGTGCCGCCGAACAGCGTGACGCTGCCCTGGTCGGGCTGGCGCAGGCCGAGCAGCAGGTCCAGGCTGCTGGACTTGCCGGCGCCGTTCGGGCCGAGCAGGGCGACGGTCTCGCCCGGGCGCAGCACGAGGTTGAGGTCGTCCACGGCGCGCACCCGCCCGTAGCTCTTGCCGACGCCGCGGAAGGCGGCCACTTCGGTGCTCATCGTGCTGCTCTTCTCCCCTGGTGGTGTCGCGCCCGTGGTCGCGATCGGTGTCGCGATCGGTGTCGTTCGCACCACCTCAGAGTCCCGTGCGGGCGGGGTGCGGCGGCAGTGTCCGCCGTCGTGCCTTCGGTATGACGGATGTCATGGCTGCGGCCGGTACCCGGGTCAGGGGTACCGGCCGCATGACCGCAGGTCAGGCTGGGTGTCAGAGGCCCAGCGCGCGCTTCACGAAGTCGACCTGGAGCAGCAGCAGGTTCTCCGCGACCTCCTCCTGCGGCGTCATGTGCGTGACGCCCGACAGCGGCAGCACGGTGTGCGGGCGGCCGGCCGCGAGCAGCGCGGAGGACAGCCGCAGGGTGTGCGCGGCGACCACGTTGTCGTCCGCCAGACCGTGGATGATCATCAGCGGCCGCTCCAGCCCGGCGGCGTAGCCGGTCAGCGAGTTGGCCGCGTACACCTCGGGCCGCTCGGCCGGGTGGCCGAGGTAGCGCTCGGTGTAGTGGGTGTCGTACAGCTCCCAGTCGGTCACCGGCGCGCCGGCGACGGCCGCGTGGAAGACGTCGGGGCGGCGCAGCACGGCGAGCGCGGAGAGGTAACCGCCGTACGACCAGCCGCGGATGGCGACCCGGCCGAGGTCCAGCGGGAACTCCTCGGCGAGCGCCTGCAGCGCGTCGGCCTGGTCGTCGAGGGTGGCCCCGGCGAAGTCGAAGGCGATGGACTTCTCCCAGGCCGGGCCGCGCCCGGGGGTGCCGCGCCCGTCGGCGACGACCACGGCGAAGCCCTGGTCGGCGAACCACTGCGAGTTGAGGTGCGGGTTGTGCGCCTGGACGACGCGCTGGCCGTGCGGGCCGCCGTACGGGTCCATCAGGACGGGCAGCAGGCCGTCCCGCTCGCGGTCGTAGCCGGTGGGCAGGAAGACGGCGGCCGGGATGCGGCGCTCGCCGGCGAAGCGGAACACCGGTCGGGCGGTGATGACCGGGGTCTCGGCGTAGGAGGCGATGGTGGCGACGTCGTCGACGACCACGCCTTCGGGCAGGTCGCGGGCGACCCGGACGAGGGTGCCGGGCAGGTCGGGCTCGGCGGTGGCGCGCACGGTGATCCCGCCCGCGTGCACGGCGCTGGTGACGGAGGTGAACGGACGGCCGTTGGCGGACTCCCAGCCGAGCCGCTTGCCGTCGTGGCTGATCCGGCCGACGGCGATCCAGCCGGGCTCGGGGTCGGTCTCCGCGGCGCCGCCGGAGGCGGTGAACAGCACCTCGGCGTCGGTGACGGCGACCACCGAGCGCAGGTGCAGGTCGGCCCCGGTGACGGCCTGGTCGCCGATCACCAGCGCCCGCACGCCGCCCTCGTCGGAGATCCGGACCAGCTTGCCGTCCGGGGTCCAGGCCGGGACGCCCTGGAACAGCTCCAGCCAGACGTCGTCGCGCTCCTCGAACAGCACCTCGGTGGCGCCGGTGGCCACGTCGAGGCCGAGGACCAGCTGGCTGCGCTGGTCGCGGGCCTGGACGAGCAGCAGCGGCACGCCGCCCGCGGACCAGTGCACTCGGGCGAGGTACGGGAAGGCCGTGCGGTCCCAGACCACCTCGGTGCGGCCGCCGTCCAGGTCGAGCACCCAGAGGCCGACCTCGGCGTCGGCGGTGCCGGCGGCCGGGTAGGCGACCTCGGCGGGCTCGCGCTGCGGGTTGGCCGGGTCGGCGATCCACCAGCGGCGCACCGGGGTGTCGTCGGCGCGCTCGACCAGCAGCCGGTCGCCGTCGGGGGACCACCAGAAGCCCCGGTCGCGGCTCATCTCCTCCTGGGCGATGAACTCGGCCTGCCCCCAGGTGACGTTCGGGCCGTCGGGCTCGGCGAGCACCCGGTCGGCGGTGCCGTCGGTACGGGTGAGGCGCAGTTCGCCGGCGGTGTTGGCGTAGGCGACGTGGCTGCCGTCCGGGGAGACCCGCGGGTCCAGCAGCGGGCCCTGGGCGGGCA
Organism: Kitasatospora sp. NPDC057940; assembly: GCF_042887425.1. Lineage (NCBI taxonomy): Bacteria > Bacillati > Actinomycetota > Actinomycetes > Kitasatosporales > Streptomycetaceae > Kitasatospora > Kitasatospora sp. NPDC057940. Next base: position 14,177 of record NZ_JBHVPH010000040.1, on the reverse strand, counting down.
GTTCGGCGGTGGTGCCGGTGGCCAGGTCGGCGGTGAAGAGCCGGCCGGAGAGGGCGAAGGCGGCCAGCCGGCCGGCCGCGTCCAGGGCGTAGCCGACGATGCCGGCCGAGCCTTCGCGGCTGCGCTCGCGGCGGGCCTTCTCGGCGGGCGAGAGGTCCTCCTCGCCGCCGCCGAGCAGCACGGCCGGGTCGGCGGCGATCCGCTCCTCGCCGGTGGCGGTGTCGAGGGTCCAGAGCAGGTTGGCCCGGTCGCCGCCCGATCGGGAGCGCAGGAAGACGACCCGCGAGCCGTCCGGTGCGACGGAGAAGGAGCGGGGCGCGCCGACGGTGTAGCGCAGGGTCCGCGCGTACTGCCGGGGGAAGGTGTCCGCAGGGGTGTGGGAGGTCATGGCACCAGACCCTACGACGCCGTACTCCCGCTGCCGGGCGCCTGGTGATCACTCGTTCGGAGCATCGTTCCCGAGTACGCCCCAAAGGCGCCCATACCCCCTCCGACCGGCCCATGCGCCCTACGAGTGCCTCCGTACCCCGGCGCGTGGAGACTCACCGAATGTAATGCTCCCCTTACCCATCGGGTATGACTGGTCGGGCGAGTGATCGTCGGGCCCGTCCCGGCCACGGTCGCCCGACCGCAAGTCCCGTACGGTCCCACCGTCACCCTCCCCAGGGGGTGGCGCACCCGAGAAGGGGTGTGAGCCGACATGGCTTTGTCCGTCTCCGCAGCCATGCTGATGCTGGTCATCGTGGTGGTGCTGATCCGCCGCTCCGGGCTGAAGCTCGCGCACGCGATCATCTGCGCGCTGCTCGGCTTCTACCTGGCGTCCAGCTCGATCGCACCGTCGATCAGCCAGGTCACCAGCAACCTCGCCGGGATGATCAACGGCCTGAAGCTCTGACCCCGCCACGGCGGTCGTTAGGCTTCCTCCCATGACCGCGACTACCGGCCGCCGCCTGCTCCTGGTGCACGCCCACCCCGACGACGAGTCGATCGGCAACGGCGCCACCATGGCCCGGTACGCCGCCGAGGGCGCCCAGGTCACCCTGGTGACCTGCACCCTCGGCGAGGGCGGCGAGGTGATCCCGCCCGGGCTGGCCCATCTGACGGCCGATCGGGAAGGCACCCTCGGCGCGTACCGGATCGGCGAGCTGACCGCGGCGATGCGCGCGCTCGGCGTCACCGACCTCCGCTTCCTCGGCGGCCCCGGCCGCTACCGCGACTCCGGGATGATGGGCCTGCCCGACAACGACGTGCCCGGCTGCTTCTGGCAGGCCGACGTCGACGAGGCGGCCGGCCACCTGATCGCGGTGGTCCGCGAGATCCGGCCGCAGGTGCTGGTCACCTACGACGAGAACGGCGGCTACGGGCACCCGGACCACATCCAGGCGCACCGGGTCGCGATGCGCGCGTACGAGCTGGCGGCCGATCCGGCGCACCGCCCGGAGCTGGGCCCGGCCTGGCGGATCGCCAAGGTGTACTGGAACCGGATGCCCCGCTCGGTGATCGAGGCCGGGCTCGCCGAGACCGCCGCCCGGGCGCCCTTCCCCGGGACGGCCCAGCCGGCCGACGTTCCCGGGGTGGTGGCCGACGAGGTGGTCACGACCGTGCTGGACGGCTCCGCGTACGCCGGGCGCAAGGCCGCCGCGATGGCCGCGCACGCCACTCAGATCACCGTGGACGGCGCCTTCTTCGCGCTCTCCAACGACCTCGGCCAGCCGCTGGTCGCCACCGAGTACTACCAGCTGGTACGCGGCCAGGCCGGGCCGGAGCGGCCCGAGGACGACCTGTTCGCGGGCCTGTCGCCCGCCGCCGACCCGCTGCCCGCCACCGCCACCGCCACCGCCGAGGAGAGCGTCCGATGACCGAGCCCGCCGCCGCCCGGCCGCCGCGCCGCTCGTTCCCGGCGGCCGTCCTCGGCACCCGCGAGGAGCGGCTGGCCGAGCCCCAGCCCCCGCGCGCCGCCCGGATCGCGGCCTACGCCCTGTTCTTCCTGCTGGGTGTCGCGGTGTCGGTCTGCGGATCCTTTGTGCAGGCCTTGTGGCCGCCCGTGGGGGTCCTGCTGGCGCTCGCCGCGACCGGCGCCACCTTCTACGGCGGCCTGCGGGTCACCGGCACCCGGCTGGGCGCGGCACTGCCCGCGGCCGGCTGGTTCATGGCGATGCTGCTGGTGATCGTGCCCCGGCCGGAGGGCGACAACGTGCTGTGGTCCAACGCCTCCTCGCTCGGCTGGCTGTTCGGCGGCTCGGTCCTGGGCGTGATCTGCGCCACCCTGCCGACCCGTGCCGGCTGGTTCCCGGGCGTGCCCGGCCCGCCGCGCTGAACCCGCCCGCGGGGCACGTACGGCACCGCGCACGACGCGCAGTCAGGAGCGCGCGGCCGTACTCTCATACCGGAGGAACCGGACGTATCAGGATCTGTCCGAAGCCGTTCGCCGCTCTGTTCTTCCCAGTATGGTGGTCCCGCAGAACGCCGTACCCGACCGCCGCCCGCCCAGGCCCGGCGACCACGAACCGCGGTCGCGCCGCACGGCCCGCCCGCGAACCCGGAGCAGAGCAGCATTGAGCAGCCGCGAATCTGACAACGCCCACCCGACGCCCCGGCGTACGGGTCCGGACGCCTACCCGTCGGGCACCCCGCCCTACGGCACACCGGGGCTCCCGGGCGGCGACCGGGCCGGTGCCGCCCAGGGCGCCGCGTCGGGCGGCGAGGACGACGGCCCGAAGACCGAGACCACCCTGACGACCCGGGTCCGGATCAACATCCCCGGGTCGCGCCCGATCCCGCCGGTCGTGGTCCGCAGCACCGTCAAGAACGAGGACGGCCCGGGCGAGGAGGCCCCGGCGGCCGCCCCCGAGCCGGGCGGCCCGCGGCACCGTTCCGCGCCCTCCTCCCCCGTCCTCGGGGTGATGGAGGGCGGCGCCCGCACGGCCACCCCGCCGGAGCTGCCGCCGGAGTGGCAGGTCCCGCCGATCCCGCCGGCGACGTCCGAGGCCGAGTCCACCGGCGCCTGGTTCCGGCCCCGGCAGAAGAAGGCCGAGCCGACGCCGGCCGCCGTACCGGCCGGTGCCCCGAACACCCCGGGCGCGCCGGAGGCCCCGGCCGCGCCCGCCGCCGCCGAGCCCCGGCCGACGGCCGCCCAGGCCCCCGGCGCCCGCCCGAACGGTGCCCGCCCCGCCCAGGGCGCGGCCCGTCCGAACGGCCGGCCGGTGCCCGCCCAGGCCCAGACCCCGAACCCGGCCCCGAACCCGAACGGCGCGCCGTTCCCCGCCGGCCCCGGTGCGCAGGACCCGGCGGAGGAGCCCGGCGTGTACGAGGCCGCCTCCCCCTTCGCCCCGCCCACCGCCGACCCGTTCGCCCCGATGGCGCCCACGGCCGGAGCCCGCGGCGGGCGCGACGACCGCCCGCAGCAGAACGCCCAGCAGAACGGCGGCCGGCGCAACGGCCGGCAGTCCGACGGACGGCCGCAGCAGGGCCCGCGCCCGGGCGCCCGCCCGCAGGGCCCGGCAGCCGGCGCGACGGACCCGGAGGACACCTCGGTCGACGGCTTCGAGCCGATCCGCGAGGGCACCCCGCCGCCCGCCGCCATACCGGGCCTGCCGCAGAACGGCGCCCCGCACGGCGGCGAAGCCCGCCCGCAGCCCGGCCTGTTCGCCTCGGCCCCGGCCGGTGCCGACCCGTTCGCCGCCCAGCGCCCCGCCGCGCCGGGCCAGGACGCCTTCGCCCACCCGGCCCCCGGCGGGCTCTTCCCCGGCGCCCCCGGTACCGCCCACGGACACCCGCAGCAGCCCGGAGCGGACCCGGAGGCCACCGAGCTCACCCCGCTGCCGACCCCCGCCCCGGGCCCCCGGCCCGCACCGCAGCCGGCCAAGACCGAGTCCGCGCCCGCGCCCGCCAAGGGCAAGAGCAAGGGCAAGGCCAAGCCGAAGGCCAGCGCCGGCAAGAAGCTGGTCAAGCTGGGCGTGTACGGCTTCGGCTTCGTGCTGTTCCTCGGCGCCGCCGCGTACGGCACCGGTCTGATGCTCAACCAGTCCGACATCCCCAAGGGCACCGTGGTGCTCGGCACCGACATCGGCGGCAACAGCCGCGACCAGGCGATCCACCAGCTCGACGAGACCGTCGGCAAGACCGGCCAGCAGCCGCTCAAGCTGAAGGTCGGCGACCAGGCGCTGAACCTCGACCCGACCGTCGCCGGGCTGAGCTTCGACACCACGGGCACCGTGGACGGCCTCGCCCAGCACAGCTACAGCCCGGTCGACGTCATCAAGTCGCTGAAGGGCGGCACCAAGGCGGTCGCACCGGACGTCAAGGTGGACCGGGCCAAGCTCAAGGCCGCCCTGGACACCCTGGCCTCCGGCTCGGGCCAGGGCCTTCAGGAGGGCTACGTCAAGTTCGCCGACAACGGCGACCCGCTCGTGGTGCCCGGCCGGGCCGGCCAGGCCGTCGACTCGGCGAGCGCCCTCGACGTCGTCGAGCAGGCCTACCGCGACCGCGCCGCCGGCAAGCCCGAGCAGCCGATCGCGCTCGCCGTGACGGCCGCCCAGCCCAAGGTCTCCCCGCAGGCCCTGCAGGCCGCCGCGGACAGCCTCGGCAAGTCCGCGCTCAACGGCAACGTGTACGTCCTGGCCGGCACCAAGAAGTGGATCTTCGGCAAGCAGGTCGCCGCCAAGACGCTCACGCTCGTCCCGGACGCCTCCGGCAAGATCGTGCCCAAGTGGGACCTCGACGCGCTGAACGGCCAGCTGGGCAGCGTGTTCGACAAGGTGAAGGTCAAGAAGAACGGCCAGACCGCCGCGATCACCCCGCAGGACGTCGCGGACGCCGTCACCTCGTTGCTCGACAAGACCGGCGAGAAGGACCGCACCTTCAAGTTCACCGTCGCCTGAGCAACGACCGCACCGATCGGGGGCGGGCCGGCATCCGGCCCGCCCCTCGACAACTCGCCCTCCCGGTCAGCAAGATGTGACGCCACACCTTCCGCCACAGCCACCTCGGGGAGCACGCCGATGAGCCGCCGCCTCCAGCACCGGACGGCTCTGCTCGCCGGTCTCACCGCCCTGTCGCTCTCACTGACGCTCTGTTCGTGCGCCTCCGGCCAGGGCGGCGCCGCCGCGGACGGGCCGTCCGCCACCGGGGCCCCCAAGCTCACCTCGATCGACGTCAACCCGCGCGAGCGCTCCCAGCTGCGCCAGGGCGGCACCCTGCACATGGCGATCGCCCAGTTCTCCCGCCAGTGGTCGCCGATCCAGACCGACGGCAGCGAGTCCTCGACGATCAGCGTCAGCAAGCCGCTGCTGCCGACCTTCTTCCGCTCCGACGCGGCCGGCACCCAGACCGTCAACCCGGCCTACCTGCAGGACGCCCACGCGGAGCTGCGGGACGGCCGGCAGGTCGTCGTCTGGACGCTCAACCCGAAGGCCCACTGGTCCGACGGCACCCCGATCACCTGGCGCGACCTCGAAGCCAACTGGCGCGCGCTGAACGGGAAGGACCCGGCCTACCGGCCCGCCAGCAACACCGGCTTCGAACAGGTCTCCTCGGTCGAGCGGGGCAAGGACGACTTCCAGGCGGTGATGACCTTCGACCGGCCGTTCTCCGAGTGGCAGTCGATGTTCAACGGCGCCGCCAACGCCCCGCTGCTGCCCGCGAGCCGGCTCGCCACCCCGGAGCTGTTCAACTCCGCCTACCTGGACGCGATCCCGGTCACCGCCGGCCCGTTCAAGGTCGAACGGATGGACCGCGCCGCCCAGACCATCACGTTGGTCGCCGACCCCGCCTGGTGGGGCGACAAGCCGCTGCTGGACCGGATCGTCTTCCACGCCATGCTGCCCAACGCCATGGCCCCCGCCTTCGCCAAGGGCGAGATCGACCTCTTCAACAACGGCCCGGACGTCGCCGGCTACCAGACCATCAAGAGCACCAAGGGCGCCGCCGTCCGCCGGGCCGGCGGGCCCGACTTCCGCCAGCTCACCCTCAACGCCCGCACCCCGGCGCTCAGCGACGCGACCGTCCGCCAGGCCGTCTTCCAGGCCATCAACCGGGACGCCGTCATCCGCTCCGACCTGAACGGGCTGGACTGGCCCGCCGCCCCGCTCAACAACCACCTGCTGGTCGCCAACCAGAACGCCTACCGGGACAACTCCCTCGGCCTCAGCCGCTACGACCCCGCCGAGGCCGCCCGCAAGCTGGACGCGGCCGGCTGGCGGCTCGACGGCGACGTCCGCAAGCGCAACGGCCGCGAGCTGAACCTGCGGATGGTCATCCCGGCCGGCGTCACCCAGGCGCAGAGCGAGGCCGACAGCGCCACCAGGACGCTCAAGGACATCGGCATCAAGGTCACCACGGTCACCTCCGCCGCCAACGAGTTCTTCGACAAGTACGTCAACCGCGGCGACTTCGACATCACCGCGTACTCGCTGCTCGGCACGCCCTTCCCGGCCAGCGGCAACCGTGCCGACTTCGTCCAGAACGGCGGCACCAACCACGTCGGCGCGGGCAGCCCGGCCGTGGACGCCGCCCTCGACCGCGCCGCCGCCGCACCCGACGCGGCCACCGCCTCCGAGGCGATCAACCAGGCCGACGGCGAGCTGTGGAAGGTGGCCGGCGTACTGCCGCTCTACCAGCGCCCGCAGCTGTACGGCGCCCGCGCCAACCTCGCCAACATCGGCGCCCAGGGGCTGTCCGACATCGTCTGGGAGAACGTCGGCTTCGAGCGGTAGGCGACGACGGCGGCCCGGCGCCCTCAGCCGTGCAGGGTCTCCCGCCAGAAGTGGCAGGCGCTGCGACGGCCCGGCAGCTCGGCGCCCTCGGCGTCCACCATCGGCACCAGCGGCGGGAGTTCGCTCAGGCAGCGGTCCTGCACCCGGTCGCAGCGCGGGTTGAACGCGCAGCCCTGCGGGATCTGCAGGAGGCTGGGCGGCAGGCCCTTGATGGCGTGGAGGTTCTGCCCCTTCTGGTCCAGCCGGGGGATCGAGTCGAGCAGGCCCCGGGTGTACGGGTGCGCGGGGCGCGCGTACAGGTCGCGCACCGGGGCCGTCTCGACGATCCGGCCCGCGTACATCACCGCGATCGTGTCCGCGACGTCGGCGACCACGCCGAGGTCGTGGGTGATCAGGATCAGCCCCATGTGGAACTCGTGCTGCAACTCGGCCAGCAGGTCCATCACCTGGGCCTGCACGGTGACGTCCAGCGCGGTGGTGGGCTCGTCCGCGATGATCAGGTCCGGCTCCATGGAGAGCGCCATGGCGATCATGATGCGCTGGCGCATGCCGCCGGAGAACTGGTGCGGGTAGTCGCCGACGCGCTGCCTGGCCGCCGGGATCCGCACCCGGTCCATCAGCTCGATGGCCCTCTCCCTGGCCTCCTTGCGGCTGGCGCCGCGGTGCACCTGGAACATCTCGCCGAGCTGGAAGCCCACGCTGAGCACCGGGTTGAGCGAGGACAGCGCGTCCTGGAAGATCATCGCGATCTTCTGGCCCCGGACGAACCGCCGGGCCCTGGAGCCCATGGTCAGCAGGTCCTCGCCGCGGTAGAGGATCCGCCCGCCGGTGATCCGCCCGGGCGGCGTGTCCAGGATGCCCATGATCGCCTGCGCGGTCACCGACTTGCCCGAACCGGACTCGCCCAGCACCGCCAGCGTCTCCCCGGCCGACACCGAGTAGCTCACCCCGTTGACGGCCCTGGCCACGCCGTCCCGGGTACGGAACTCGACGTGCAGGTCGTCGACCTCCAGCAGCGGGGTCCCGGGCACCAGGTTCTCCCGACCGCCGCCGATCACCTCCACCACGTCCATCCGAGCAGCCCTCCCCCAGCGCAGCAGCGAGCACCTGTACGCGCAGAGCAACTATCAACGACCCGACCCCACTTGTGGAATCGCGCTGCACGTCTCTTTTCCATCACAAGAAAGGGCGCACCCCCCGAGGCAGGGGTGCGCCCTGGGTCCCGCGGACCGCTAACCGGGCTCGGTGCCGCCCTGCCCGACCTCGCGCTCCGCCGCGCCCTGCCCGACCTCGCGCTCCGCCGCGCCCTGCCCAACCCCGCGCTCCGCCGCGCTCTGTCCGACCTCGCGCTCCGCCGCGAAATGACACGCCGAGTCGTGCCGGGCCGCCCCGCCCAGCCAGGACGGCGAGGCGAGCAGCGGGATCTCGGCCGCGCAGCGGTCCTCCGCCTTCCAGCAGCGGGTGCGGAAGCGGCAGCCGGACGGCGGGTCGGCCGGCGAGGGCACGTCCCCGGTGAGCACGATCCGGTCCCGCGACTCCCGGGCCGTCGGGTCCGGCACGGGGACGGCGGAGAGCAGCGCCTGGGTGTACGGGTGGGTGGCGTGGTCGTAGATCTCGGCATCGCTGCCGATCTCGACCATCTTGCCGAGGTACATCACGCCGACCCGGTCCGAGATGTGCCGGACGATGGAGAGGTCGTGCGCGATGAACATGTACGAGAGGTTGAACTCCCCCTGCAGCTTGTCCAACAGGTTGATCACCTGCGCCTGCACCGACACGTCCAGCGCGGAGACCGGCTCGTCGCAGATGATGATCTCCGGCCTGAGCGCCAACCCCCGTGCGATGCCGATGCGTTGGCGTTGCCCGCCGGAGAACTGGTGCGGATAGCGGTTGATGTACTCGGGGTTGAGCCCGACCACGTCCAGCAGGTCCTGGACGGCCTTGCGACGGTCCCCCTTGGGCGCCACCTCGGGGTGGATCTCGAACGGCTCCCCGATGATGTCGCCGACCGTCATGCGCGGGTTCAGCGAGGTGTACGGGTCCTGGAACACCATCTGGATGTTGCGGCGGACGGCCTTCAGCGCCGACCCGGACAGCCGGGAGATCTCCTCGCCCTTGTAGCGGACCGATCCCCCGGTGGCCGGCTCCAGGTTCATCAGCACCTTGGCCAGCGTGGACTTCCCGCAGCCGGACTCGCCGACGATGCCGAGCGTCTCGCCCTGCCGCAGGTCGAAGGAGACCCCGTCGACGGCCTTCACGGCGCCGACCTGCTTCCTGAACAGCACGCCCTTGGTCAGCGGGAAGTGCTTGACCAGGTCCCGGACTTCGAGGATCGGCTCGCCGCGCGGCACCTCCTGGGCGAAGGCGGTCTCCTCCGGCGCCGCGGCGCCCAGTGCGGTGGACCCGTTACCGGCCATGGAGGGTCTCCTTCCAGAAGAAGCAGGCGCTGCCCCGCCCGGCCAGCGGGGCGCCGTCGTCCTCGGCGACCGGGTACAGCTCCGGCACCTCGGCCCGGCAGCGGTCCTGCGCCCGCGGGCAGCGCGGGTTGAAGGCGCAGCCCTGGGGGATCCGCAGCAGGTTGGGCGGCAGGCCCTTGATGGCGTAGAGCTCCTGGCCCTTCTGGTCCAGCCGCGGGATGGAGTCCAGCAGGCCCCGGGTGTACGGGTGCGCGGGGCGCGCGTACAGGTCGTGCACCGGGGCGGTCTCGACGATCCGGCCGGCGTACATCACGGCGATCTTGTCGGCCACGTCGGCGACCACGCCGAGGTCGTGGGTGATCAGGATCAGGCCCATGTGGAACTCCGCCTGGAGCTCCGCGAGCAGGTCCATCACCTGGGCCTGGACGGTGACGTCCAGGGCGGTGGTGGGCTCGTCCGCGATGATCAGGTCCGGCTCCAGGGCCAGCGCCATGGCGATCATGATGCGCTGGCGCATGCCGCCGGAGAACTGGTGCGGGTAGTCGTTCACCCGCTGCTTGGCCGCCGGGATGCGCACCCGCTCCATCAGCTCGACGGCCCTGTCCTTGGCCTCCTTGCGGGACGCCCCCCGGTGGGCGCGGAACATCTCGCCGAGCTGGAAGCCCACGCTGAGCACCGGGTTGAGCGAGGACAGCGCGTCCTGGAAGATCATCGCGATCTTCTGGCCGCGGATCCTGCGCCGCTCCTCGTTGCCCATCTTCAGCATGTCCCGGCCGCGGAAGCGGATCTCCCCGCGCGGGATCCGGGCCGGCGGCATGTCCAGGATGCCCATGATCGCCTGCGCGGTCACCGACTTGCCCGAACCGGACTCGCCGAGCACCGCGAGCGTCTCCCCCGCCCGGACGCTGTAGTCGACCCCGTTCACCGCCTTGGCCACGCCGTCCCTGGTGACGAACTCGACGTGCAGGTCGCGGACGTCGAGCAGCGGCCCCTCGTACGACGCGGCCCGCTCGGACCTGCCGGCGTCCACAGCTGTACTCACGTTGCGCTCCCCTCGCTCAGCGAAGCTTCGGGTCGAGGGCGTCGCGCACCGCGTCGCCCAGCATGATGAAGGCCAGCACGGTGACGGAGAGCGCCACGGCCGGGAAGAACAGCACGTACGGCGCCGTCCGGATCACCTTCTGGGCGGAGGAGATGTCGATGCCCCAGGAGATGGTCGGGTCCTGCAGACCGATGCCGAGGAAGCTCAGCGTCGCCTCGGTGGCGATGTAGCCGCCGAGCGCGATGGTGGCGACGACGATCACGGGGGCGATCGCGTTCGGCAGGATGTGCCGGAACATCAGCCGCCCCGTCCCGGCGCCGAGCGCCCGGCCGGCCACCACGTAGTCGGACTGTTTGACGGTCAGCACGGCGCCGCGCATGACGCGGGCGATCTGGGTCCAGCCGAGGAAGGCCAGCGCGATGACCACGCTCCACACCGTGCGGGTGGTGAAGGCGTTCAGCAGCACCAGGGCGCCGAGCAGCAGCGGGAGGCCGAAGAAGATGTCGGTGATCCGGGAGATCACCGCGTCGACGGCGCCGCCGAAGTAGCCGGCGACCATGCCGGCCAGCCCGCCGAGCACGGTGACCGCCAGGGTCACGCAGATGCCGACGGTGATCGAGGCGCGGGCGCCGTACACCACCCGGGCGTAGATCGACCGGCCCTGCCCGTCGTAGCCGAACCAGCCGGCGCCGAAGAAGTCCGTCCAGTTCGGCCGCCTGAGGTAGTCGTGGATCAGGTCGGCCTTGCGCGGGTCGGCGTCGGTGAACGCCCAGGGGAAGATCGCCATCACGACCAGCAGCAGGATCAGCACGGCGGAGATCAGGAAGATCGGCCGCCGGCGCAGGTCCCGCCAGGCGTCGCCCCAGAGGCTGCGGGCCTCCTCCCGCTTGGCCGGGTCGGGCTCGACCAGGGTCTCCTGTTCGACCGCCATGCCCTGCTCCCCGGCGTAGTCGAGGCGTGAGACCCCGGGCTTGGGGTGCGGCTCGTACGAGTTCTCGTCGTGGACGTCAGGCATAGCGGATCCTCGGGTCCAGGACCGCGTAGAGCAGGTCGACGAGCAGGCTGGCGACGAGGTAGACGATCACCAGGACGGTCACGATGCCGACCACGGTGGGGCCTTCCTTCTGGTTGATCGCCCGGTACAGGACGTTGCCGACGCCCTGCACGTTGAAGATGCCCTCGGTGACGATCGCCCCGCCCATCAGGGCGCCGAGGTCGGTGCCGAGGAAGGTGACCACCGGGATCAGCGAGTTGCGCAGCAGGTGGCGGGAGATGACGGTCCGCCGGGGCAGCCCCTTGGCGACCGCCGTGCGGATGTAGTCGGCCCGCAGGTTCTCGCCGATGGACGTCCGGGTGAGCCGGGCGACGTACGCGAGCGAGAGCGAGCCCAGCACGATCGCGGGCAGGATCAGCTGGGAGAGGTCGGTGGAGTCCTGCACCGTCGGGGTGACCCAGCCGAGGTTGGTGGCGAAGATCGTCTGCGCGATGTAGGCCAGCACGAAGACCGGGATCGAGATCACCACCAGGGTGAGGATCAGCACCAGGGTGTCCTGGATGCTGCCGCGCCGCAGGCCGGAGGCCATGCCCAGGGCGAGGCCGAGGACCACTTCGAAGACGAAGGCCATCAGCGCGAGCCGGATGGTGACCGGGAAGGCGGTCGCCATGATCTCGGAGACGGGCCGGCCGGTGAAGCTCGTCCCGAAGTCCCCCTGGAAGAGGTTCCCCATGTAGTGCAGGTACTGCTTCCAGACCGGCTGGTCCAGGAAGTACTTGTGCTTGATGCTGGCCACGACGGCCGGGTCGGCGGCCTTCTCGCCGAACAGCGCCGACACCGGGTCGCCCGGCAGCGTGTAGACCATCAGGAAGATCAGCAACGTGGTGCCGAAGAACACCGGAATCATCTGCAGCACCCGCCGCAGCACGTAACTGCCCATCCGAGCCTCCTTCCTAGACGTGCCCTGGGTGCACGGCCGGCCGGGGACGGTCGGCCGGGAGGGCCGGGCCCCGCCCTCCGTGCGGGGAGGGCGGGGCCGGCGCGAGGGGTCGGGGGGTCAGCCCTTGACCTCGACCTGGGTCCAGGCCGGGTTGCCGAAGGAGTCGAACTTCACGTTCTGCACCTTGGTCGAGTAACCCGAGTTGGTGCGGTAGTACCAGAGCGGGATGGCCGGCATCCCGCTCGGCAGCACCGCCTCGGCCTGCTGGTAGCCGGTCACCGTGTCGGCGACACTGGCGGCCGCGTCGGCCTTGGTGGCCGCCTGGTCGAACTGCGGGCTGCTGTAGCCGAAGTCGTTGGACGCGGCGCCGGTGCGGTACACGTCGGACAGGAAGTTGGCGTTCAGCGGGTAGTCCTGCACCCAGCCGGTGCGGAAGGCGCCGTTGACCTGGTGCCCGGTGATCGCGGCGCGCGCGGTCTTGAAGTCGGGCTTCGGGTCGCCGAGGCACTCGACGCCGGTGCTCTGCCGGATCGAGTTGCAGACCGCGTCGACCCACTCCTTGTGGCCGCCGTCGGAGTTGTAGGTGATCAGCAGCTTGTTGCCGGGGACGCCGCCGCCGTCGCTGATCAGCTGCTTGGCCTTGGCGGGGTCGAACTTGCAGAAGTCGCCGCAGGCGCCGTCCTTGTAGCCCTCGACGCCCTCGGCCACCCAGGCGGTGGCCGGCTTGCGGGAGTTCTGCAGCACCGTCTTGGTGATGGTGTCGCGGTCGATCGCCATGGACAGGCCCTGGCGCACCTTGGCCTTGTCGGGCGCGGCCCAGTCGGCCTGGTAGAGGGTGAAGCCGATGTTCTGGATGGCGCCCTGCGGGGCGTCGATCGCCCGGTCGCCGAGGTCGCTCTTGTACGTCGCCAGCGCGGACGGCGGCACCTGGTCCATCACGTCCAGGTTGCTGGACTGGAGGTCGGCGTAGGCGGCCTCGGACGTGGTGTACATCTTGAAGACGATGCCGCCGTTCTTCGGCTTGTCGACGCCCTGGTAGTCCGGGAAGGCCTTGGTGACGACCTCGGTGTTGTGGTTCCAGCTGACGAACTGGTAGGGGCCGTTGCCCACCGGCTTCTGTCCGTACCCGGTCGGGTCGTTGAAGAAGGCGTCCGGCAGCGGGGAGAAGGCGATGTAGCCGAGCTTGTACTCGAAGTACGAGACCTTGTTGCTGAGCTTGACGGTGAAGTGCAGGTCGTCGACCACGGTCAGGCCGGACATCTTGGTCGCGGTCGGCTGGCCGCCGGCGGGGTGGACGTCCTGGTAGCCCTCGATGTCGGAGAACCAGGAGCTGTTGATCTGGTTGTTGCTGGTGGTCGCGCTCCAGTTCCAGGAGTCCACGAAGTTCTTGGCGTGCACCGGCGTGCCGTCGTGGAACTTCCAGCCGTCCTTCAGCGTGACGTCGAAGGTCTGGGAGTCGCTGGTGTCGATCTTTTCGGCGACCTGCATCCGGATCTTGGCGGTGGCGGGGTCGTAGTCGACCAGCCCCTTGAAGAGGTTCTGGATGATGCGACCGCCGCCGACCTCGTTCGCGTTGGCCGGCTGCAGCGGGTTCTGCGGCTCACTGCTCTGGTAGCTGAAGCTCTTGCTGCTGTCCGACGAGCTGTTGCTGCTTCCGCCGCCGCCGCCGCTGCTGCACCCGGTGGCGACCAGGGCCACGGATGTCGCAGCGGCGAGGACCCAGCGAGCACGGGCGGCTACGGGCATGGAAGTCCCTCCTCGTGGTGTGTGTCGCATCACACCCCATGAGAAGCGCGCCCGGACGACGGCGCGAGTCAGGTGCACCCGGACGGGTGCACCGAACGCCCCGTGAGTTGACGGAACGACGGAAGGGCCCGCGGCACGGAGCCACGGGCCCTTCCGGGGATGCCACGGGGAGTCAGGCGGCGGCCGGCTCCCGGACCTCGGCGAAGTGACAGGCCGACTCGTGCGCGGCCGGGCCCTTCAGCACCGAGGGCACCGCGAGCAGCGGGATCTCCTCGGCGCAGCGGTCCTCCGCCTTCCAGCAGCGGGTGCGGAAGCGGCAGCCGGA
>NZ_JBHVPH010000039.1:0-58802 GCF_042887425.1 Kitasatospora sp. NPDC057940 | reverse complement strand
TGGGCTCACCTGGCCATGGGCTCACCTGGCCATGGGCTCACCTGGCCATGGGCTCACCTGGCCATGGGCTCACCTGGCCATGGGCTCACCTGGCCATGGGCTCACCTGGCCGGGCGCCGGCCCGGTCCGCCGTGGCGTGGGGCCGGGCGGCTGCCGAGCCTCGCAGCCGCCGGGCCCGCGCCCGGTGGGTTCTCTCCTCGGCCGGGCCCTCGCCCGGCAGGTAGGTTCCTCTCCTCCTCTCCTCACCTCGGCGGCAGCGGCTGCCAGAGGCACCCGCAGTCCGGATGCCCGCGCAGCCGCAGACGTCGTGGCATCCCTTCGCCGGCCGACACCTCGCACCACCCGTCCACGCTCGGCGGCCGCCCGCCGTCCAGATGGACCTGGACGTGCAGCGCCGCCAGGCCGGCCACCATCGTGGCCAGGGCCGTGTCGCAGGCCGGGGTGCGGGCCCGGCCGGGCCCGCCGTCCGCCAGCTGGGCCAGAATCCGGGGCCAGGCCGCGTCCTCGTCCTCCCGGCGCAGGACCAGACAGTGTCCGCAGGCCGACACCCCTGGCAGCACCAGGGGCCCGACCACCCCGAACTCCTCGACCACTCCGACGTACAGGTGCGGCACCCCGGCCCGGAGCAGCAGTCGGGCCTCGTACGTCCCGCCGGCGAACGCCCCGCTCCCGTCCCGGGGCGCGAGCACCACCAGGTCGGGCGGCGGCCCGTCGGGCTTTCGCCGGGGCACCGGCACCAGTGGTCGGCCCGCCGCCCGTTGCACGGCCTCCCGGGCGGCCGTCAACCGCAGCCGCCCGACGTCCCCCGGCGGCAGTCCTGCCGGGGAGCAGTCCCCGGGGCGCACCCGGCCGCCGTCCACCACGGTGACCGTGCCCGCCCCGCCGGCCGAGAGCACGGCCGCCACCGCGGCGCCCACCCGGCCCGCGCCGCGGACCTCGATCCGGGCGCCGGCCCGCCGGGCCAGGACGGCCGGTGCGGCGCCGGGGCCGGAGTGGACCAGGGACAGCGAGGCGAGGTCCGGTTCGAGCAGGTCCCGGTGGGGCTGGGGGAAGCGGGCCAGCGCGGTGCCGGTCGCCTCCGCGTCGTCCAGTAACCCGGTCTCCTCCAGGTCGGTCAGCAGTGCGTCGGCGGGCTCCCGGCCGAGGCCGAGCTGCTCGCCTGCCTCCAGCAGTTCGGGGCGGTCCCTGGTCCCGTCGACCAGGCCGAGGAAGTCGCAGAGGGTCTTGTCGGCCTGGCCGAGCACCCCGGCGTAGCGGGTGATGGTCCCGAACTGCAGGGTGTCGGAGTCCCGCCAGCTGCGGGACAGGGCGGGCTTCAGTACGAGGCGCACGGCGATCTCCCTTCCGATCGTTTCCGGACGGCTGACCGCAGCATGCCCCATCGTGCCGACGTCGTGCGCAAAGTTATCCACAGGCTCGGACTCATGATCACATCATCTGTTCGCAGACCCTGTGGATAACCGCCCATCCGCTCCGGCGCCGGTTTCCGGACACCCTCCGTCGACTTTTCGTTCCCGATCACTCCATGAAAGATTTCGGCCACGGCACCGGACTTCTGTCCGTGGTACCGGGTAACGTCGTGTGCCATGGCAGCCGAGCGGGACTCCCATCCACCGGCGTCGCGTCGGCGTGCCCGTGCAGCGTCCGGGTCGCAAGTGGCGGCGCCCAGCACGCGTGGGCGTCGGGACCAGGATCAGCAGGCGAGGCCCGCGTCGCCGCAGCACCCACCCGCCGCCGCGCCACCTGAGCCGCACGACCGCGGCCGGGTGGAAGTACGCCGCAGCGCCCGCCGCAGCCGCACCGTCTCGGCCTACCGCGAGGGCGACCGCACGATCGTGCTGATCCCGGCCCGGATGTCGCACGCCGAGGAGCAGCGCTGGGTCGCGCAGATGCTGGAGAAGCTCGCCGCCCAGGAGAGCCGCCGGATCCTCGGCGACGACGCGCTGATGGACCGGGCCCGCGGGCTGTCGGCCGCCTACCTGGGCGATCGCGCCCGGCCGGCCCAGGTCCGCTGGGTCACCAACCAGAACTCGCGCTGGGGCTCGTGCACCCCCAGCGAGGGGACGATCCGCCTCTCCCACCGTCTGCAGGGCATGCCGGAGTACGTCCTGGACTACGTGCTGCTGCACGAGCTGGCCCACCTGTTGGTGCCGGACCACGGCCCGGCGTTCTGGGCCCTGCTGGAGGCCTATCCCCGGACGGAACGGGCCCGCGGCTACCTGGAGGGCGTGGTCTCGGCGGCCCGGCTGCCGCACATCCCCGGCGCCCGGCACGCCGACCGGGATGCCGATCCGGCCTGTTCCTGCGGCTGACGGCTTGCCGCCCGGCCGGGAGGCGGCGGCGGAGAGGTCGGCGGGGGAGAAGGACGCGGGGAACGACGCGGGGAGCGAAAAGAGGGGGCGCGGGCGTTAGTGGCCCGCGCCCCCTCTTCGCGTTTCACCTCAGCTGGTCAGCACGCGGGCCCGTGCCACCAGGTCCCGCACAGAGTGGTCGGTCAGCTCCGGCAGCCGGTCGTAGTCGAACCAGCGCAGGTCCAGCGACTCCTCGCTGATCAGCGCCTGCGCACCGGCCGGTGCCACCGCGATGTACTGGACGTCCAGGTGGGTGTTCTCCGGCCGGTCCTTGCCGGTGCAGCGGACCAGGTGCCGGTCCAGCTTGGCCGGCACCGGGACGCCGTCCACCTCCAGCAGGGCCAGGTCGGGGATGCCGGACTCCTCGACGGCCTCCCGCAGCGCCGCCGACGCGAGGTCCCGGTCGTCGGGCTCGCAGTGCCCGCCCATCTGCAGCCAGATGCCGACCTTGGGGTGCAGGGTGAGCAGCACCCGCCCGGCCGCCGGGTCGACGACCGCCGCGCTCGCGGTGATGTGCGCGGGCAGGCACGACCGGTACAGGCCCTCGGGCTGCTCGGCCAGGTGCGCCAGGTAGTCGAGCCGCAGCCGGTCCTGCTCCTCGTCGGCGGGGCGCCACCCGGTCAGGGTGCGCACGGCGTCCGCGTGCAGGGACGTCGTCCCGGTGTCGGTGGCCGTCATGCGGTGGGCTCGCCCTTTCCGTCGGTGCCGTCGCCGTCCTGCTTCGGCTCGTCGCTCTTCGCCGGCCCGTCGTTCTTGGTGAGGTCCGGCTTGGCGGCGGTGCCGCCCGCGGCGGCCTCGCCGAGCAGCTTGTCGATCGCGTCGAAGTCGAGGCCGCCCTCCAGGTCGCCGGTGCCCCGGTGCACGAAGGCGTCCGGGTCGTCCAGGTCGGCGGCGGTGGGGAGCATGTCCGGGTGCTGCCAGAGCGCGTCGCGGCCCTCGATGCCGCGCGCGTCGGCGAGCAGCGCCCACAGCCGGGCGGCGTCGCGCAGCCGGCGCGGGCGCAGCTCCAGGCCGACCAGGGTGGCGAAGGTCTGCTCGGCGGGCCCGCCGGCGGCGCGGCGGCGGCGGACGGTCTCGCGCAGCGCGCCGGCCTGCGGCAGGTGCGGTTCGGCGGCGGCGTGCACGACCGCGTCGACCCAGCCTTCGAGCAGCGCGAGCGCGGTCTCCAGGCGGGCGAGCGCGGCCTTCTGCTCGGGGGTGTCCTCGGGCTGGAGCAGCCCGCCGGCCAGCGCCTCCTGGAGCGCTTCCGGGTTGTTCGGGTCGAGCTGGCCGACGAGCTCCTCCATCCGGGAGGTGTCGACCTTGATGCCGCGGGCGTAGGCCTCGACGGCGCCGAGCAGGTGGGCCCGAAGCCACGGCACGTGGGCGAAGAGCCGCTGGTGGGCGGCCTCGCGCAGGGCGAGGTAGAGCCGGACCTCGTCGGCGGGCACGTTCAGGCCCTCGCCGAACTCGGCGACGTTCTGCGGCAGCAGTGCGGCCTTGCCGGCCGGGGCGAGCGGCAGGCCGACGTCGGCGGAGCCGACCACCTCGGCGGCGAGGGCGCCGAGCGCCTGGCCGATCTGGGTGCCGAACATGGCGCCGCCCATGGAGCGCATCATGCCCATCAGCGGGCCGGCCATGGCCTGCATCTCCTCGGGCAGGACGCCGCCCATGGCGTTGCCGACCCGCTCGGCGACCGGGTCGACGAGGTCCTTCCAGACCGGGAGGGTGGCCTCGATCCACTCGGCGCGGCTCCAGGCGACGGCGGTGCCGGCGCCGGAGGGGAACTCGGTGGCGCCGTCGAGCCACAGGTCGGCCAGCCGGACGGCCTCGGCGACGGCGGAGTGCTCGGCGGCGCTGACCGAGCGGTCCTTGCTCTTGCCCTCGGCGGGTTCGGCGACGACGCTCTGGCGGGCGATGTTCTTGGCGAGGTCCCAGTTCACCGGGCCGCCCTCGAACGAGAGCATCTGCCCGAGCTGCTGGAACGCGCTGCCGAGGTCGTTGGGGTTGAGGCCGCCGAACATCGCGGCGAACGGGTTGTCGGCCCCGCCGGGGCCGCCCGGGGCTCCGCCGCCGGGCATGCCGGGCATGCCGGGCATGCCGAACAGCGCGCCGAACGGGTTGCCGGCGCCGAAGCCGAACGGCTGCGCGCCGCTCTGGTCGGAGCCTGCGGAGCCCTGGTCCTTCTTCTGCTGTTCGTTGTCGGGCTTGGCCTTGCCGTCCTCGGGCTCCTCGGGCGGAACGCCGAATCCGAAGGGAAGGTCGCTCACGGGGTCCTCGATCCGGTCGGCCGTCATACGGGTGTGGCGGGAAGTGCTGCCCGCCCGGGGCACCAGCGGAGTGGGGGACTCGTGGGCGGCTCCAGTGCGGCAGGCCCGCGCCGGGTGCACCGCCGGGCCTTCGCCTCGGGCAGGATGGACGTACGTGACACACGTCCGTACGCACATAAGCTAACCGTGGAGGATGGTCGGTGAGTTCCCCGCCTTCGGACGTTCGCTCTGGGCTGACCGGAGACGAGGACGCCCCGGACATCACGGCGTCGCCGCCTCCAGCCTACGGCGGACGGCCGCTGACCGTGGCCGTCACCGGTGCCGCCGGCGTGATCGGCGAACGGGTCGCGGCCCGTCTGGTCGCCTCGCCGCACGTGCGCAGGGTGCTGGCGGTGGACGACCGGCGCGGTGAGGTGCCGGGTGTGCAGTGGCGGGTGCTGGACGTGCGCGACCCCGCGGTGGCCGAGCGGCTGTCCGGGGTGGACGTGGTGGTGCACCTGGCGATGGACTTCGGCATGGAGTCGGATCCGCGCGCCCGCAGCGCCTACAACGTGCGCGGCGCGCAGACCGTGCTGACGGCGGCCGCGGCCGCCGGGGTGCACCGGGTGGTGCTCTGCACCTCCGCGATGGTCTACGGCGCGCTGGCCGACAACGAGGTGCCGCTGGCCGAGGACTCCGAGCTGCGGGCGACCGAGGAGGCCTCGCTGGTCGGTGACCTGCTGGAGATCGAGCGCCTGGCCCGCCGGGCGCCGCGCGCCCACCCGGGGCTGCAGGTGACGGTGCTGCGTCCGGCGGTGGTGGTCGGCCCCGGCGTGGACACCGTGCTGACCCGGCACTTCGAGGCGCCGAGGCTGCTGGTGGTGGCCGGTTCCCGCCCGTGCTGGCAGTTCTGCCACGTGGACGACCTGGCGGCGGCGCTGGAGTACGCGGCGCTGGGCCTGGTGGAGGGCGAGGTGACGGTCGGCTGCGACGGCTGGCTGGAGCAGGAGGACGTGGAGCGGCTGTCGGGGATCCGGCGGATGGAGCTGCCGGCCTCGCTGGCGCTGGGCACTGCGGCCCGGCTGCACCGGCTGGGCCTGACCCCGGCCCCGGCGGGGGACCTGGCCTACACGATGTACCCGTGGGTGGTGTCCGGCAGCCGGCTGCACGAGGCGGGCTGGCGTCCGGAGCACAGCAACGAGCAGGTGCTGGCCGAGCTGCTGGGCCAGGTCGCCGGGAAGCACGCGGTGGCCGGGCGCCGGCTGGGCGGCAAGGAGGCCGCGACCAGCCTGGGGGCGGCCGGGGCGACGGTGGCGCTGGTCGGTACGGCCGCGCTGGTGCGCCGGGCCCGCAAGCGGCGCCGCTTCTGAGGCCGGTGGCCCCGAGGGTCGGGCAGGTTTTCTCACGATGCGGAATCCCGCCATCGTGATGCGGAACCTGCTTGCCTCAAACCACCCGGGATGGGGAATCATGGGGGCATGTCCGAGAACCACGACCCCATCCGCCTGCTCGCCATCCGCGACACCCCGCTCTCGCTGGACGAGGTGTACGAGGCGGTCGGCGACGACGCGGCCGGCGGGACGACCGTCTTCGTCGGGACGGTCCGCGACCACGACGGCGGCAAGTCGGTCACCGCGCTGGAATACAGCTGCCACCCCACCGCCGAGCAGGAGATGCGCCGGATCGCGGAGAAGGTCGTCGCCGACTTCCCGGTGCGGGCGCTGGCCGCGGTGCACCGGGTCGGCCGGCTGGAGATCACCGACAAGGCGGTGATCGTCGCGGTGTCCTGCGCCCACCGGGGCGAGGCCTTCGCGGCCGCCCGGCGGCTGATCGACGACCTCAAGCACGAGGTGCCGATCTGGAAGCACCAGGTCTTCACCGACGGCGAGGAGGAGTGGGTCGGCGCCGGCAGCTGCTGACCCGGGGGCCCTGTGGATCGGACCGGATCGGACCGGGCTGGGCCGGGTCGGGCCGGACCTGAAAGAGCCGATTGACTGCGGAGAGTCGCCGCCTGTGCACGGAATGCGACGAGCATGCCGGGTGGGCCGGGCTCTCACTCGAACGGGTCCGGGTCAGTGGGCCGAATACTCCCTGGCAGTGAGCCGATCGGCCGTCCCGTTACCCGGACGGCGCCGCCCGCGTTGTCCGCCGGAGTGGTTAATCTGCTCGTAGACACGACGAGCTGGGAGTACTGATATGGGTGCGCTCGCCTGGTTGATCATTCCGGTCATCGCCGTCCTGCTCGCCGCCCTGTGGGCGGGCTGGGCCCAGCGTGCCCCGAGGGCCACGGGGGACCCGGCCTCGCTCGCCGAGCACCGGCGCTTCATGGCCGCGATGGAACGCACCACCGCCGGGAGCGCCGCCTCCGAGGACGGTTCCGGCCGGTAGCCCGGAGGGCGCCCGCTCATCCGCGTCCCGTACTGTCGAGGCATGCCACGCCGCTCCGCGACGATGCTCGCTTCCACCCTGCTGCTCATAGCGCTGCTCTGCGTCTCGGTGCTGATGAAGGTGCCGTACACGGAGATGAGCCCGGGGCCGACGTACAACACGCTCGGCAACCAGGGGGGCAAGTCGGTGATCACCATCACCGGGCGCGACTCGTACCCGACCACCGGGCACCTCAACATGACCACCGTCCAGGTCACCGGGGCCAAGTACGAGCCCAGCCTGGTCAACGCGGTGGTCGGGTGGCTGCGCGACGACGTGATGGTCGTGCCGCACGACAACGTCTACCCGAAGGGGCAGACGGACGCCGACGCCAAGAAGCAGAACGCCGAGGAGTTCGCCTCCTCCGAGGACAGCGCCCGCACCGCCGCGCTCAACCAGCTGGGCATCCCGGTCGGCACCGAGCTGATCATCAAGTCGGTCACCGCGGGGGCCCCGGCGGAGGGCCGGCTGCACGCGGGCGACCAGATCGTGGCCGTCGACGGCACGCAGGTCAGCACGGCCGAGCAGGTGGTGGCCGCGGTCACCAAGCACAAGCCGGGCGAGTCGGTGGTCTTCACCGTGGTCCCGCGGGTCAAGGACGCGACCGGCAACGGCGGGGCCACCCCGGGGGACCGGACCGACGTCACCGTCCCCACCGTGCGGGCCAAGGACCTCGACCCGAAGGCCCCGGCCGAGCGGGCGGAACTCGCGGTGGTCGGCATCGGCACCGCGATCCGGCACACCTACCCGTTCCAGATCGACATCGGCCTCCAGGACGTCGGCGGGCCGAGCGCCGGGCTGATGTTCTCGCTCGGCATCATCGACAAGCTCACCCCCGGCGGCGACCTCACCGGCGGCAAGTTCGTGGCGGGCACCGGCACCATCGACGACGACGGCAAGGTCGGCCCGATCGGCGGGATATCGATGAAGCTGATCGCCGCCCGGGACGCCGGCGCCGAGTACTTCTTCACCCCGTCCTCGAACTGCGCCGAGGCGACCAAGAACGTCCCGTCCGGGCTGAACCTGATCAAGACGGACACGCTGGACGGCGCGCTGAAGTCGCTGGAGCAGATCCGCTCCGGGCAGACCTCGGCGCTGCCGTCCTGCGCCGTGAAGTAGTGCCGTGAAGTGACGCCGTGACGTGGTGCGGTGAACCTGGAGGGGTGCCGCCGGGGCGGCCGGGGGCTAGGAGAAGGTCGCCAGCAGCGCCGCGGTCAGGCCGGGCACCAGGTCCGGGCCGGTCAGCACCTCGCGGGCGACGTCCTTGGAGCGCAGCCGCAGCGCGATCTCCTTCTTGCCGTTGCGCAGCACGGCGGCGGTGATCCGCACCTCCTCGCGCTTGGGGTGGTTGGCCACCCACTCGGCGAGCTGGGCGTCGCTGGCGTTGCGCGGGCGGGTCTGCTCGGAGCCCGGCGGCAGCATCAGGCGCTCGACGACCAGGGCGCAGCCGACCACCGCGTCGGGCCAGGCGATGGTGCCGAGGAACTTGTCCAGCTCCATGCCGGCCGGCAGCTCGTCCTGCTCGACCGGGGTGAGGCCGGCCGTGTCGTCGTCGCCGAGGCCGAGCTGGGCGGCGATCTTCGGGTCGGCCTTGCGCAGGGCGGAGCTGTCCACCAGGGCGAACAGCCGGGCCGGGAGGTCCCAGCCGAGCGTGGCGGCGTACTCGTCGATCTCCAGCGCGGCCCGGGTGAGCGGGGTGGCGGCGGGGAGCTTGGAGACGTCGTCGGGGGAGCCGGGGGAGTTGAGTGCATTGGACGCGTCGGACATGCCTCAATCCTCACACGCCGGGCGGGGGCCCGGGCGCCGGGCGCCGCGAGCGCGCCGGGGAACGGCCGGGACGGGGAACGTCGTCGTAACCGTCTGCTAACGGTGGGAACTCGGCCAAAGCCTGGTTAAGTTTCCCTGAAGACCGACTGACTCCAGTGACTCCAGACGACACAGCTGAGGTGCCACCGTGGTATTCCAGATGCCGGAACGCTCAGGGCCGGGTTTCCGGCGCAGGGTAGGGCCGCCCTCCCGGCGGGCGCGGGTGGCCCTGCTGACCCTGGGCGTGCTCGCGGTGCTGTTCCTGCTGTTCGTCATGTTCGCCGGGTTCTGGACGGACTGGCTGTGGTTCAGGTCCGTCCGTTACTCCTCGGTGTTCACCACGCAGCTGTGGACGAAGATCGGCCTGTTCGCGGTGTTCGGCCTGCTGATGGCGGTGATCGTCGGCTTCAACGTCTGGCTGGCGCACCGGCTGCGGCCGCCGCTGTCGGCGATGTCGGTCGAGCAGCAGAGCCTGGACCGCTACCGGTCGGGCCTGGCGCCGTTCAAGCGCTGGGCGCTGATCGGGGTCTCGCTGGTGATCGGCCTGGTGGCGGGCGCCGCGGCGTCCGGCCAGTGGCGGACCTGGCTGATGTGGACGAACGCGACGCCGTTCGGCGAGAAGGACGCCCAGTTCGGCATGGACGTCTCGTTCTACGCCTTCGACCTGCCGTTCTACGAGTTCGTGCTGGGCTTCGCGTTCAGCGCGGTGATCGTCTCGCTGCTGACCTCGGCGCTGGTGCACTACCTGTACGGGGGGCTGCGGCTGCAGGGCCCGGGCCGTCGGGCGAGCGCGGGCGCGCAGGGGCACCTGGCGGTGCTGCTGGGCGTGTTCGTGCTGCTGAAGGCGGTGGCGTACTGGCTGGACCGGTACGCGCTGGCGGTGAAGACCGGCTCCTACAAGGGGGTCTCCGGCTGGACCGGCCTGCGCTACGTGGACGCCAACGCGTTCCTGCCGGCCAAGACGATCCTGTTCTTCGTGGCGATCATCTGCGCGCTGCTGTTCTTCCTGACCCCGGTGCGCCGCACCTGGGCGCCGGCCCTGATCGGGCTGGGGCTGATGGTGCTGTCGGCGGTGCTGATCGGCGGGCTGTACCCGGCGATCGTGCAGCAGTTCCAGGTCAAGCCGAACGAGCAGGCCAAGGAAACGCCGTACATCCAGAAGAACATCGACGCGACGCGGCAGGCGTACGGGATCGCGGACGCGCAGACCACCCAGTACAGCCCGCAGGGGTCGACGACGGCCGAGGCGCTCAAGCCGGACGCGCAGACCATCTCCGACATCCGGCTGCTGGACCCGAACGTCGTCTCGCCGACCTTCCAGTCGATCGAGCAGCAGCGCAACTACTACGCCTTCCCGAACACCCTGGACGTGGACCGCTACGGCTCCGGCACGGACAAGCAGGACACCGTGATCGGCCTGCGCGAGCTGGACCTCAACGGCGTGCAGCGCAACTGGATCAACGACCACTTCAAGTACACCCACGGCTACGGCGCGGTCGTCGCCAAGGGCAACCAGGTCAGCGACAAGGGCGAGCCGGTGTTCACCGAGTCCGGCCTGCCGGCCACCGGCGCGCTGGGCGACTACCAGCAGCGGATCTACTACGGCGAGAAGACGACGTCGTACTCGATCGTCGGCGGCTCGAACAAGGAGATCGACTACACCACCAAGACCGGCGAGAACAAGGAGTACACCTACACCGGCAACAGCGGTGTCTCGCTGGACAACCCGATCACCCGGGCCGCGTACGCGGTGCGCTTCGCCGAGCCGCAGATCCTGTACGCGGGGGCGATCACCGACGGCGCGAAGGTGATCTACAACCGGACGCCGAAGGAGCGGGTGGAGAAGGTCGCCCCGTGGCTGTCGATCGACGCCGACGCGTACCCGGTGGTGCAGGACGGCCGGGTGGTCTGGGTGCTGGACGGCTACACCACCTCGGACGGCTACCCGTTCTCGTCGAAGACGACGCTGGGCACCGCGACCAAGGACTCGCTGACCAACCAGCGCGGTGAGCTGCTGACCGTCGCCAACCAGGTCAACTACATCCGCAACTCGGTCAAGGCCACGGTGGACGCCTACACCGGCGAGGTGAAGCTCTACCAGTGGGACGAGCAGGACCCGGTGCTGAAGACCTGGATGAAGGCCTTCCCCGGCACCGTCGAGCCGAAGGCGGACATCCCGGGCACGCTGCTGCCGCACCTGCGCTACCCGCAGGACATGTTCAAGGTGCAGCGCGACCTGCTCGGCCAGTACCACGTGACCGACGCCAACTCCTTCTTCAACGGCAGCGACATCTGGCAGATCCCGGTCGACCCGACCAGCGACACCAAGCAGGTCCAGCCGCCGTACTACGTGACGGTGCGGATGCCGGACCCGCAGGTCACCTCGGCGAGCTTCTCGCTGACCACGACCTTCGTGCCCAACGGCCGCCCGAACCTGGCCGCGTTCATGGCCGTCAACGCCGATCCGGGGCCGGACTACGGGAAGATCCGCATCCTGAAGATCTCGGGGGACAACAGCGCCCCCGGCCCGGGCCTCGTGCAGTCGACGTTCAACTCCCGGCAGGAGGTGGCCTCGCAGATCTTCGCGCTGAAGAGCGGCGGTGACACCGAGCTGGAGTACGGGAACCTGCTGACCCTGCCGGTCGGCGGCGGGCTGCTCAACGTCGAGCCGGTGTACGTGCGCGGACGCGGCGCCAAGTACCCGACGCTGCAGAAGGTGCTGGCGGTGTACGGGAACGACAACGTGGCGTTCGAGAACACCCTGGAGGACGCGCTGAAGAAGGTGTTCGCCGGGGCGGCCCCGGGGACCACGCCGACCGCGCCGTCCACGCCGAACAACCCGGGGACGCCCACCAACCCGGGGACGTCGACCGGTCCGGGGACGGCGACGCCGGGCGGGACGATCTCGCCGGAGCTGCAGAAGGCGCTCGGGGACGCGGAGAAGGCGTACAACGACAGCCAGACCGCGTTCAAGAACGGCGACTGGGTGGCCTACGGCAACGCCCAGAAGGCGCTGGGCGACGCGCTGAAGGCGGCCGAGGCGGCCCGCGGCGGGAGCCCGGCGCAGGCCCCGACGCCGGGTGCGACCCCGGGCGCGACGCCGACCGGATCGCCGTCCGGGCAGCCGTAGTCGTAGCCGTGGCCATAGCCGTGGCCCGCTGAGCTGCGGCGACCGATTCCTGTTCCACCCCGCACCCGTGCTATGGTTCAACTACCGACGCGGGGTGGAGCAGCTCGGTAGCTCGCTGGGCTCATAACCCAGAGGTCGCAGGTTCAAATCCTGTCCCCGCTACTCAGTGGCCAGAGGCCCGGAGGATTCTTCCTCCGGGCCTCTGGCGTTTTTCCCCCGAAGCGGTGGGAACCGCTCCGGTACCATCAACCGTCGCCAACGACGACGGCACGGGGTTTGTGGGGCCCGAGTGTCGGGAAATCGACAAAGCGCCGAAGCAATTTCGTCGGCTTCGGGTCGGCCCCGCCCGAATTCGGCCGGGGCAGGTGTACGCGGGTTGCGGGTGGTGCGACGATGGGACACATGGGGGACGGTGCGCGGCTGCTGACCGGCCGTCGGTTCCGGCGCCTCCCCTGGGGGTCCCCCCGGCCGCGGGCCGGGGCACGATGCCGCGACACTCTGGGGGAGCGGGAGTCGGCATGAGGCTGATCGGCAAGTACGGGTCAGGCACCAAGTCCGCGGCGGCCACCGAGGCGGACACCGACGCCTGGGCGGAGAGCTCCGAGAGCCGCCCCGGAGCCCTGCCCGCCCAGCGCACCAGCGGCCTGTCCGAGCGCCCCCCGGTCGCCGGCTACGGCCCCGACAGCCTGGTCCGCGTGCCCACCCGTCAGTTCGCCGACGCCGTCCGCCCGTACGGGTCCGACGGCGCCGCCGAGGGCCCGAACGCCGCCGCACTCGACCCGGCCGGCCTGGACACCACCAGCTTCGAGACCGCGCTGGCCGCCCGCGAGAGCGCCGCGCTGGAGGCCCGCCACCGGCAGGCCGCCGACGACGGCGACCCGGACGCCGCCAGCCGGCTCGGCACCCTGCTGCTGCGCCGCGGCGACCTGGAGGACGCCGAGCCCTACCTGCGCGCCGCCGCGGCCGCCGGGACGCGCGCCGCCGCCAACAACCTCGGCGTGCTGCTGCACCAGCAGGGCCACCGTGCCGAGGCCGCCCAGTGGTGGCGCCAGGCCGCGGTGGCCGGCAGCGCCCCCGCCGCGCACGCGCTCGGGCTCCAACTGCGCGACCAGGGCGAGGAGGAGGCCGCCGAGTACTGGCTGCACTTCGCCGCCGACCACGGCCACCCGCTCGGCGCCTACGCGCTGGGCGACCTGATGGAGCACCGGCGCGACGTGCGCGCCGAGCGCTGGTTCAAGGTCTCGGCCGACGCCGGGCACCGGGAGGCCGCCTACCGGCTGGCCCGGATGCGCGAGGCCGCCGGGGACAAGGAGATCGCCGAGGCCTGGTACCGCACCGCCGCCGCCCGCGGCCACGCCCGCGCCGCGCTGCGCCTGGGCGTGCTGCTGGAGGAGCGCGCCGCCACCGACCAGCCGCTGCTGGAGGAGGCCGCCCGCTGGTACCGGCAGTCCGCGCAGAACGGCGAGCCGCGGGCCGCCTGCGCGCTGGGCTTCCTGCTGCGCGACTCCGGGGACCTGGCCGCCGCCGCCGAGTGGTGGCGGGAGGCCGCCGAGGCCGGCGACGGCAACGCCGCCAACGCGCTGGGCGCCCTGCACGCCGGCCGCGGCGAGTCCAAGGAGGCCGAGCACTGGTACCGCACCGCCCTGGACGCGGGCGACCAGAACGGCGCCTTCAACCTCGGCCTGCTCTGCGTCGCCACCGGCCGCGACCAGCAGGCCGAGCAGTGGTACCGCCGGGCCGCGTACGCCGGGCACCGGGAGGCCTGCAACGCGCTGGCCGTGGTGCTGTTGCAGCGCGGCGAGGAGACCGGCGCCGAGCCCTGGTTCTCCAAGGCGGCCGAGGCCGGCAGCGTGGACGGCGCGTTCAACCTGGGCGTGCTGCACGCCGGGCGCGGCGAGCAGCGGCAGGCCCAGGAGTGGTACGCGCGGGCCGCCGCCGAGGGCCACGGCGAGGCCGCGCTGCAACTGGCCGTCGCCCAGGAGCAGCGGGGCAACCTGGCCGGCGCGCTGGAGCGCTACCGGCAGGCGGCGTCCGGCGGGTCGGCGGAGGGCGCGTTCCGGCTGGCCTCGGTGCTGGACCGGCGCGGTGACGCGGACACCGAGGCCGAGCACTGGTACGCGCTGGCGGCCGATGCCGGGCACCGGCGGGCGCAGGTGCGGATGGGGGTGCGGGCGGCCGAGCGCGGTGCGCTGGAGATCGCCGAGAGCTGGTACCGGCGGGCGGCCGAGGCCGGCAGCCGCAGCGCCGCCTTCAACCTGGGGCTGCTGCTGGCCCGGCAGGACCGCGAGGCGCAGGCGATGCTCTGGTACACCCGGGCTGCCGATGCCGGGCACGGGCGGGCGGCGCTGCGCCTGGCACTGCTGGCGCTGCGCCGGGGGGAGCCGGTGCAGGCGGAGAACTGGTGCCGCCGGGCGGCCGACTACGGGCCGGCCGAGGTGGCGGAGCGGGCCGGGCGCCTGCTGGGCGCGCTGCACGCGGAGCTGAGCGCGTAGGGCGTGTCGGGAGGTTCCCGCCGGGCCGGGCGGGGCCGCGTCACGGCGTGCCCGTGCAGTCCGGACAGAGTCCGCGGTAGGTGACCTCGGCGGTGGTGACGGTGAAGCCGAAGCGTTCGCCGGCCGGGAGGGCGGCGAGCGGGTCGCCGTGCGGGTGGACGTCGCGGATGGCGCCGCAGCCGGAGCAGACCAGGTGCTGGTGGGCGCGGTGGGCGTTGGGGTCGTAGCGCTTGGCGCGCCCGTTGGTGGCGACCTCCAGGACCTCGCCGAGGCCGACCAGTTCGCCGAGGGTGTTGTAGACGGTCGCGCGGCTGATCTCGGGCAGGCGGGCGACGGCGCGGGCGTGCACCTCGTCCGCGGTGAGGTGCACGTGGTCGCCGTCGAGGACCTCGGCCACGACCCGGCGCTGTGAGGTCAGCCGCCAGCCGCGTCCGCGAAGTCGTTCCAGCAGGTCGCTCATGGGAACAGGGTAAGTCACGCTCTGAGATTGGTTCCAGTGTTGACTTGGACAAAGTCCAAGTTAGGATCGAGTCGTCACGACCGGATAACGCGGAGGCCCTCTTATGACGACCCAGGACGAGCTGCGCCCCACCCTCACCACGGAGGCGGGTGCCCCCGTCGCCGACAACCAGAACACCGAGACCGCGGGCCCCGGCGGCCCGGCGCTCATCCAGGACCAGCAGCTCTTCGAGAAGCTCGCGCACTTCAACCGCGAGCGGATCCCGGAGCGCGTGGTGCACGCCCGCGGCGCGGCGGCCTACGGCACCTTCACGGTGACCGCCGACCTGACGCCCTACACCCGGGCCTCGTTCCTGTCCGAGGTCGGCAAGCAGACCGAGGTCTTCCTGCGGTTCTCCACCGTGGCCGGCAACCTCGGCTCGGCCGACGCGGTGCGCGACCCGCGCGGCTTCGCGCTGAAGTTCTACACCGAGGAGGGCAACTACGACCTCGTCGGCAACAACACCCCGGTGTTCTTCATCAAGGACGCCGTGAAGTTCCCCGACTTCATCCACACCCAAAAGCGCGACCCGTACACCGGCTCCCAGGAGGCGGACAACGTCTGGGACTTCTGGGGCCTGTCGCCCGAGGCCACCCACCAGGTGACCTGGCTGTTCGGCGACCGCGGCATCCCGGCCAGCTACCGCCACCTCAACGGCTACGGCTCGCACACCTTCCAGTGGCAGAACGAGGCCGGCGAGCACTTCTGGGTCAAGTACCACTTCAAGACCGACCAGGGCATCAGGAACCTCACCCAGGACGAGGCCAACCGGCTGGCCGGCGAGGACCCGGACAGCCACCAGCGCGACCTGCGCGAGTCGATCGAGCGCGGCGAGTTCCCCAGCTGGACCGTACAGGTCCAGATCATGCCGGCGGCCGACGCGGCGAACTACCGCTTCAACCCCTTCGACCTCACCAAGGTCTGGCCGCACGCCGACTACCCGCCGGTCGAGATCGGGCGGCTGGAGCTCAACCGCAACCCCGACAACGTCTTCGCCGAGGTCGAGCAGTCGATCTTCTCCCCGTCGCACTTCGTGCCCGGCATCGGCCCGTCCCCCGACAAGATGCTGCAGGGCCGCCTGTTCGCGTACGCGGACGCCCACCGCTACCGCGTCGGCATCAACGCCGACCACCTGCCGGTGAACCGCCCGCACGCCACCGAGGCGCGCACCAACAGCCGCGACGGCCACCTGTACGACGGCCGCCACGGCCGCCAGAAGAACTACGAGCCGAACAGCTTCGGCGGCCCGGTGCAGACCGGCCGCCCGCTGTGGGCCGCCACCGCGGTCACCGGCGCCACCGGCAACCACGAGGCGCCCTCGCATGCCGAGGACGACGACTTCGTGCAGGCCGGCAACCTGTACCGGCTGTTCTCGGAGGACGAGAAGCAGCGGCTGATCGCCAACCTGGCCGGCTTCATCGCCAAGGTCTCCGCCGACCGCGAGGACATCGTCGAGCGGGCGGTCGACAACTTCCGCAAGGCCGACGCCGACTACGGGCAGCGGCTGGAGGCGGCCGTCCGGGAGCTGCGCAAGCAGTAACCGGGACGCGCCCCGATGAGCGGCGGGCCCGGTCGACCGGAGGACTGGTCGACCGGGCCCGCACCATGTTCGGTCGGAGAGGACCTAGACGCTCAGGCGGCGCAGGGTCTCCTCGTGGAGGATGCCGTTGCTGGCGACGGCGTCGGCGCCGCCGGGGCCGGGCACGCCGTCCAGACCGGTGAAGCGGCCGCCGGCCTCCTCGACGATGACGCA
This sequence comes from Kitasatospora sp. NPDC057940, assembly GCF_042887425.1. Lineage (NCBI taxonomy): Bacteria > Bacillati > Actinomycetota > Actinomycetes > Kitasatosporales > Streptomycetaceae > Kitasatospora > Kitasatospora sp. NPDC057940. The sequence goes on along the minus strand of NZ_JBHVPH010000039.1, from coordinate 42,116 downwards.
GTTGGCGGCCATGTCCCAGAGCGACAGCTCGGGCTCGGCGGCGATGTCGACCGCGCCCTCGGCCACCATCATGTAGGACCAGAAGTCGCCGTAGGCGCGGGTGCGCCAGCAGGCGCGGGTGAGGTCCAGGAAGGGGTCGAGGCGGCCGCGCTCCTCCCAGCCGGAGAGCGAGGAGTAGGAGAACGAGGCGTCCTCGATCCGGGAGACGCCGGAGACGTGGATCCGGGAGGCCTTGGTGAGGCTGCGGCCGGCGTAGGCGCCGAGGTCCTTGGCCGCCCACCAGCGGCGCTGCAGCGCGGGGGCGGAGACGATGCCGACCACCGGGCGCTCGACGCCGTCCGGGCCGTCCTCCAGCAGGGCGATCAGGGTGGCCCAGACCGGGACGCCGCGGATGTAGTTCTTGGTGCCGTCGATCGGGTCGATCACCCAGCGGCGCGGGCCGGAGCCCTGGAGGCCGAACTCCTCGCCGAGCACCGCGTCGCGCGGGCGGGCGCGCTGCAGCACGCTGCGGACGAGTTCCTCGGCGGCCTTGTCGGCGTCGCTCACGGGGGTGAGGTCGGGCTTGGTCTCGACCTTCAGGTCGAGGGCGCGGAAGCGCTCCAGGGTGACCGAGTCGGCCGAGTCGGCGAGGACGTGGGCGAGTCGGAGATCGTCGTGGTAATCGGCCATGCCCGAAACCCTAGCGATCCCGCCCGGATCGGGACAGCCGGGCTCGCGGACCGGGACGGGCCGCCGGAGGCGGTGGGGCGGGCGACAGGGCCGGGCCGGCGGCGGTCAGTGCGCCGAGCCGCTGAGCTGGAGGCCGATCACGCCGGCGATCACCAGGGAGATCGACACCAGCTTCAGCACCGAGGTGGTCTCGTCCAGGAAGACCATGCCGTAGATGGCGGTGCCGGCCGCGCCGATGCCGGTCCACACCGCGTAGGCGGGGCCGACCGGCAGGCTCTTCAGGGACAGCGTGAGCAGGCCGAAGCTGCCCAGGGCGAACACGCAGAAGCTGATGGTGGGCCAGAGCTTGGTGAAGCCCTCGCTGAGCTTGAGGTTGATCGCGAAGCCGGTCTCCAGCAGGCCGGCCAGGACCACCAAGGCCCATGCCATCGCGTGCCCTCCCTGTCGATCGACGGGTCGGACCGCGCTGTGGCCCGACCTTCCTATGATCGCCAGGCCGGCGCGGTCCGACACCTCGAACGGTCGGGAAACCCCATGGGACGGTAAAACCGCCGCCGGGATCAGTCGCCCTCGCGGGCCTCCTTGCTGGCCAGCAGACGGCGCAGCGAGTAGAGCCGGGCGCCCTCGGCGTGGCCGCCGGCGACCCAGGCGTCCAGCGCGCAGTCCGGCTCGTCGTGGCTGCAGGCGCGCGGGCAGTCGACGGTGCCGGGTTCCAGGTCGGGGAAGGCGTGGATGACCCGGGACGGGTCGATGTGCGAGAGGCCGAAGGAGCGGAAGCCCGGGGTGTCGATCACCCAGCCCGGGTCCAGCGCCTTCTTGGAGCCCGGCTTGGCGCCGGGCGGCGGGGGCAGCCGCAGCGCCAGGGCGGACACGGTGGTGTGCCGGCCGCGCCCGGTGACCGCGTTGACCCGGCCGGTCTGCCGCTGGTGGTCCGGGACGAGGGCGTTGACCAGGGTGGTCTTGCCGACGCCGGAGTGGCCGATGAACACCGTGGAGAGGCCGCGCAGGTGCGCGCGGACGGCCTCGGCGCCGGCCGTCTCCAGTTCGTCCCGACGGGTGACCACGTAGTCGATGCCGAGCGGCGCGTACGACTCCAGCAGCGGCCCGGCCGGGGCGAGGTCGGCCTTGGTGAGCACCAGCAGCGGCTCCATGCCCGCGTCGTACGCGGCCACCAGGCAGCGGTCGATCAGCCGGGGCCGGGGCTCCGGGTCGGCCAGCGCCGTGACGATGGCCAGCTGCTGGGCGTTGGCGACGACGATCCGCTCGTACGGGTCGTCGTCGTCCGCGGTGCGCCGCAGCACCGAGCTGCGCTCCTCGACCCGGACGATCCGGGCGAGCGTGTCGGTGTCCCCGGAGAGGTCGCCGACGATGTTGACCACGTCGCCCACGACGACGCCCTTGCGGCCCAGCTCGCGGGCCTTCATGGCGACGATCTCGCGTTCCTGCTTGGTGCCCGGGTCGATCAGGCAGGTCAGCCGGCCGCGGTCGACGGTCAGCACCATCGCCTCGGCGGCGTCCTCGTGTTTGGGCCGGATCCGGGTCCGCGGCCGGGAGCCCCGGCGGGCGGGGCGGTTGCGGATGTCGTCCTCGTCGGCGTCCTTGCCGTAGCGGCGCATGTGCTCAGTCTCCGCTCAGGCGTCCGCCACCGCTTCGCCGAGCAGTTCCGCCCACATCTTCGGGAAGTCCGGCAGGGTCTTGGCGGTGGTGGCCACGTTCTCCACCTCGACGCCGGGCACGGCGAGGCCGACCACGGCGGCGGCGGTGGCCAGGCGGTGGTCCTCGTAGGTGTGGAAGACGCCGCCGTGCAGCGGGCGGGGGCGGATCCGCAGGCCGTCCTCGGTCTCGGTGACGTCGCCGCCGAGGTCGTTGATCTCCTTGGCGAGCGCGGCGAGCCGGTCGGTCTCGTGCAGCCGCAGGTGGGCGATGCCGTACAGGTGGGACTCGGAGTCGGCCAGCGCGGCGACGGCGGCGATCACCGGGGTGAGCTCGCCGACGTCGTGCAGGTCCGCCTCGATGCCGTGGATCCGGCCGGTGCCGGTGAACTGCAGGCCCTCGTCGGTGAACTCGCAGGCGCCGCCCATCCGGGTGTAGATCTCGCGCAGCTGGTCGCCGGGCTGGCTGGTGTGCTTGGGCCAGTCGCGCACGGTGACCCGGCCGCCGGTGACCAGGGCGGCGGCGAAGAACGGCGCGGCGTTGGAGAGGTCCGGCTCGACGACCAGGTCGCGGCCGATCAGGGCGCCGGGGGTGACCCGCCAGACGTCCTTCTCGCCGCCGTCCTCGGGGGCGTCGACCTGGACGCCGGCCAGGCGCAGCATCTCGACGGTCATCCGGATGTGCGGCAGCGACGGCACCGGGCCGCCGACGTGCCGGACCTCGACGCCCTGGTTGTAGCGGGCGCCGGAGAGCAGCAGGGCGGAGACGAACTGGGAGGAGGAGGAGGCGTCGAGCTCGACCGGGCCGCCGTCGAGCGCGCCGGTGCCGTACACGGTCAGCGGGAAGGCGCCGCGGCCGCCGTCGTCGAGCCGGGCGCCGAGCGCGCGCAGGGCGTTGATCACGCCGTGCTGGGGGCGCTCGTAGCTGCGCGGGTCGCCGTCGAAGTGCACCGGGCCGTCGGCGAGGACGGCGAGCGGGGGCAGGAAGCGCATCACGGTGCCGGCGTTGCCGACGTCGATCGAGGCGGGGCCGCGCAGCGCGGGGGTCGGGATGACCCGCCAGGCCTCGCCGCCACCGGTGCCGCCGGAGTCGTTGTTGACCTTCTCCTCGATGCCGACGCCGAGGGCGCGCAGGCCGTCGGCCATCAGCTGGGAGTCGCGGCTGCGCAGCGGTCGGCGCACCCAGCCGGGCTCGTCGGCGAGCGCCGCCAGCACCAGGGCTCGGTTGGTGACCGACTTGGAGCCGGGGATGGTGACGGTGGCGTCAACGGGGGTGGTCGCGACGGGGGCGGGCCACAGGGTCTCGGTCATGGGGCCAAGTTTAGGGGCCGTACCGGAACGGCCCCTGCGCCAACCGCATGGCGGGACGGGGGAGGCCCGGTGCAGGGGTTGTGGCAGCCGGCCCGGTCCGCGGGGGCGGCCCGGTGCGGGGCCCGGAGCAGCCGGTTCGCGCCGGGGGCGGGGTTCAGTGCAGGGGCTGGAGCAGCCAGCTCGCGCTCAGGGCGAGGCAGGCGAGGGCGGTGAGCAGGAAGACGGTGATCCAGGCGAAGCCGGGGATGTGGGTGAGGCGGGCCAGTTGGTCGGCGTCGGAGTCGCGGGCCCAGCCGATGCGGCGCTGGTGCTGGAGTTCGAGGACCGGGCGGACGGCGCCGAACAGCAGGAACCAGCAGCCGAGGTAGGCGAAGCCGGCCTGGACCTCGGCGCTGCCGAACCAGGAGACCAGGAAGAAGGCGCCGCCGGCGACCAGCACGGTGAACAGGCCGAAGGCGTTGCGGATGCGCACCAGGAGGGCGAGCAGCAGGACGACGGCCAGCCAGAGCAGCAGGGTGATCCGGCCGGTGGAGAGCAGGGCGGCGCAGCCGAGGCCGAGCAGGGCGGGGGCGGTGTAGCCGGCGGCGGCGGTGAGGATCATGCCGGGGCCGGTGGGGCGGCCGTAGGAGAGGGTGAGGCCGGAGGTGTCGGAGTGCAGCCGGATGCCGGCGAGCCGGCGGCCGGTGACGAGGGCGATCAGGCCGTGGCCGCCTTCGTGGGCGATGGTCACGGCGTTGCGGGTGACGTGCCAGAGCGGGCGGGCGAGGACGGCGAGCAGGGCGGCGCCGGCGGTGGCCAGCACCAGCCAGCCGGGCGGCGCGGGCTGGGTGCCGGTGACCTGGTTCCACAGTTCGCCGAGGTTCTGGTCGGTGGGTTGTGCGCTCATCGTCTCGTCTCCGCCTCCGTCCGCTGCGTTGGGCCGTTCGGGGCAGCCTCCCATGCGGGGACGGGCGGGCGGGAGCGGACGGTTCTCCTGGCGGGATGAAGAAGTGGTGAGCGGGGCCGGCATGGCAAGCTGGCCCGCATGTGCGGTCGCTTCGCAGCCAGTGGCAAGCCCGAGGACATCGTCGAGCTGTTCGGCGTCGAGCAGTGGGATCCGGCGGAGACGCTGGCCCCCAACTGGAACGTCGCCCCGACCACCAGCGCCTTCGTGGTGCTGGAGCGGGTGCCGAAGGGCCGGGCGCGGCCGGTGCGCCAGCTGAGGGTGCTGCGCTGGGGTCTGGTGCCGCAGTGGTCGCGGTCGGCCGAGACGGCGGTGAAGATGATCAACGCCCGTTCGGACACGGTGCACGAGAAGCCCTCGTACCGGCAGGCGTTCGTCTCGCGCCGGTGCATCCTGCCGGTGGACGGCTACTACGAGTGGCAGACGGTGCCGGGGGAGCGCGGCAAGGCGCGCAAGAAGCCGTTCTTCGTCTCCCGGGCGGACGGCACCCCGCTGGCGCTGGCCGGGCTGTACGAGTTCTGGCGCGACCGGACGGTGCCGGCCGACCATCCGGCGGCCTGGCTGGTGACCTTCACCATCGTCACCACCGACGCCGAGGAGCCGCTGGCGCCGATCCACGAGCGGATGCCGCTGTTCCTCGACCCGGGCTCCTACGACGAGTGGCTGGACCCGGGGCTGGACGATCCGGACGAGCTGCGCCGGCTGCTGATACCGCCGCCGCCCGGCGCGCTGCTGGCCACCCCGGTCTCGCCGGCGGTCGGCAGCATCCGCAACAACGGGCCGGAGCTCAAGGAGCCGTGGGCCGAGCCGGAGTACGAGACCACCCTGTTCTGACGTCTGATGTATTGAGTCCTGACGATCGAGTCCTGACAGCTGAGGGAGCCTGAGCCGGTTGGAGCGACCGACGATGACCACCGAACTCGTCCCCACCGAGGTGGGGGACGCCCGGATCAGCTACCACCGGGCCGGTGCGCCGAAGGCGCTGCTGGCGCTCGGTCACGGCGCGGGCGGCGGGATCGAGGCCCGGGACCTGGCGGCGCTGGCCGCGGCGCTGCCGGCGCGCGGGATCACCGTGGCGCTGGTGGAGCAGCCCTGGCGGGTGGCGGGCAAGCGGCTCGCCCCGGCGCCGCGCACGCTGGACCGCGGCTGGACCCCGGTCGCCGGGCGGCTGGCCGGCCAGGGGCTGCCGCTGGTGGTCGGCGGGCGCAGCGCCGGGGCGCGGGTGGCCTGCCGGACCGGGGCGGCGAGCGGGGCGGTGGGGGTGGTGGCGCTGGCGTTCCCGCTGCACCCGCCGGGCCGGCCGGAGAAGAGCCGGGCGCAGGAGCTGCTGGAGTCGGGGACGGCGACGCTGGTGGTGCAGGGTACGGCGGATCCGTTCGGCGGGCCGCAGGAGTTCCCGGAGCTGCCGCCCGGGCACGAGCTGGTGGCGGTGCCGTACGGCGGGCACGGTTTCGACGTGCCCAAGCGGGCGCCGGTGGGGCAGGACGAGGTGCTGGAGGCGATCTGCCGGGCGGTCGGGGACTGGGTGCTGCGGGTCGTCTGAGGCGGCGGGGGCGGCCGTGAGCGGGGGGTTTCCACTCGATCACCCGTACGAGCGATTTCGGGGCGGGCGCGGGAATGCGGGCGGGGCCGGGGTGGTTGGCACTCTCGTCAGCACGATTCCCGGTTGAGAGGCAGGGCAGATGGGTTCGATCGCGTGCCCCGAGCGGTCAGAGCAGCGCGAGGCCGCCGCGGCGTTCGGCCCCGCCTGGTCCGACTGGATTGTCGCGGGCGAGAAGCCCGTCAGCCCGATATCCTCCATTTCGGGGCGGCCCGCCGTGGGTCGTGCCCGCCATGCCGAGGAGGTGGGTCCGGTCGTCGGGACCGAGCACGAGGCCGAGCCGGGCCGGGGCCCGGATGAGGGCCGGCCCGCGGGCGAGGCGCTCACCGGTGAGGAGCTGGCCGAGGCGATCGGTGAGGACACCTTCCGGGTGTCGGCACAGGAGAGCGAGGAGGCCCGGCGGGAGCGCTTCGAGCGCGACGCCCTGGGCTTCCTGGATCCGATGTACTCGGCGGCGCTGCGCATGACGCGCAACCCCGCGGACGCGGAGGACCTGCTCCAGGAGGCGTTCGCCAAGGCGTACGCGTCCTTCCACCAGTTCCGTGAGGGCACGAACCTCAAGGCCTGGCTGTACCGCATCCTCACCAACACGTTCATCAACTCGTACCGCAAGAAGCAGCGCGAGCCCCAGCGCACGGCGGCGGAGGAGATCGAGGACTGGCAGCTGGCCCGCGCCGAGTCGCACATGTCGACCGGTCTGCGCTCGGCCGAGACCCAGGCGCTCGACCACCTCCCCGACAGTGACGTGAAGGACGCGCTCCAGGCCATTCCGGAGGAATTCCGGATCGCCGTGTACCTCGCGGACGTAGAAGGCTTTGCGTACAAGGAGATCGCGGACATCATGGGTACTCCCATCGGTACGGTGATGTCCCGGCTGCACCGCGGCCGCCGTCAGCTGCGCGGCATGCTGGAGGATTACGCCCGTGAGCGCGGGCTCGTCCCGGCCGGCAGCGGGGCAGGGCAGGAAGCGAAGGGCTCGGGCTCATGAGCTGCGGCGATCCGCACGACACGGAGTGTGGCGAGGTCCTCGACCACCTCTACGAATTCCTCGACAACGAGATGGCCGAGGGCGACTGCGCCAAGCTGCGGGTGCACTTCGAGGAGTGCTCGCCCTGCCTGAAGCAGTACGGGCTGGAGCAGGCGATCAAGGCGCTGATCAAGCGCTCCTGCGGCTGCGACGACACCCCGGCCGACCTGCGCAGCAAGGTGTTGGCCAGGATCGACTCGATCCGGGCGGGGCAGCGTTCGGGCGAGCAGGTGGTGGTCGCCGTCGACACCACGGTCGAGTTGCACGTCGAGACGGACCGGCCGGCGCCGGGCGTCGGCGAGGCCCCGGAGGACCCGGCGGTCCGGCCCGGTGCCACCGTCGAGGCGGGCGCCCCGGCGGAGTAGCCGGGCGGCCGTTCAACGGCCGGGCGGAGCAAGCGGACGGGCCTGCCGGCGAGGGCGGGCCGAGTGGTCCGGACACGGAGTCAGACGGCCCCGGGAGCGTGCGCTCCCGGGGCCGCTCCCTTTGTGCTTGCATGCGCCCCTCACTCGTTCGAGTGAGTTGGCGGTGCGCCAGCAGCGTCGTCGCGCCATCATGCGTCCCTACGCCCGGGTGGCGGCCTATCCTCCTGACGGACGCTCACCGCCGGTCCGCCCGGCGAGCTGAGGCAACGCGGGCCCGGACGTCGGGGAGGTCGAGATCGCTATCGACGGCGAAGACGCGGCCCTGCCGGAGGGGGCGCTGCGCTACCTGGTGGCCGTCCCGGTGGCGGCGCTGTGCTGCCTGCTGCCGCTGCTGCCGGCCGGTGTGCCGCCCGGGGTCCCGCGCTGGCTCGGCGCCCCGGTGGACTGGCCCAAGGTCGGGCTGCTGGCCTTCCTGCACGGCTGCTGGGAGTCGCTGGCCCAGGGCCTGCCGACGCCCTGCCTGCGACTGGTCCGCCGACTGCTGCGCCGCCCGCCGCCGCCCGAGCGGGCGCCCTCCCGCCCCGGGGTCAACGCCTTCTTCCCGGTGCTGTTCGCCGGCGTGCTGATGCTGCCGCCGGCCGCCGCCGCGCTGGTCGCGGTGCCCGCCGCGGTGCTCGGCGGCCCGGGCGGGACCGACTGCCGTACCCGCCGGCTGTGGAACGGCTCCCAGCTCGCGCTGTGCGCCTTCGCCTCCGCGGCCGCCTTCCACCTGCTGCACGGGCCGCAACTGCTGCTCGGCTCCCGCTTCCCGGCCGCGCTGCTGCCCGGCTTCGCCGCCGTCGTCACGTTCTGCCTGGTCAACGGGGTGCTGGTGGGCGCGATGCTGATGCTCGCGGAGGACCGCCGGCCCGTCGTGCTGCTGCGCGGGGCGGTCGCGGTGTGCGGGCTGCCGGTGCTGGTGCACGCGGCCGGCGGGCTGATGGTGGCCGTGCTCTGGCAGGGCCCGTACGGGGCGTTCGCTGCCCTGCTGGCGCTGCTGCCGCTGTCGATCTCGGCCTGGGTGTTCGCCCAGGGCCAGCGCGAGCGGGACGCCCACCAGGCCACCGTGCAGTCGCTGGTGCAGGCCGTGGAGATCAAGGACTCGTACACCCGCGGGCACAGCGAACGGGTCGGCCGGGCCTCGGTGCTGATCGCCGGTCAGCTCGGCATGGAGGCCGAGCGGCTGCGCACCCTGCGCTTCGCGGGGATCCTGCACGACGTCGGCAAGCTGGGCGTGGCCACCGAGTTGCTGCGCAGAAACGGTCCCCTCAGCGAGGCGGAGCGGCGGGCCGTCGAGGTCCACCCCGTGTACGGGTACGAGCTGGTGCGCGGGATCGCCTTCCTCGGCGAGGCGCACGCCGGGATCCTGCACCACCACGAGCGGATGGACGGCCGGGGCTACCCGAGCGGGCTGGTCGGCGAGCAGATCCCCGAGTTCGCCCGGATCATCTCGGTCGCCGACGCCTTCGACTCGATGACCTCCACCCGCTCCTACCGGCGCGGCCGCCCGGTCGCCGAGGCGGTGGCGGAACTGGAGCGCTGCTCGGGCAGCCAGTTCGACCCGGTGATGGTCCGGGCGCTGATCGACGCGCTGGCCGGGTACGACTGGCAGCCGGTGCTGCCGCCGCCCGGGGACGGCATCCGGGCCGTCCCCGACATTCCGCTCGGGGTGCCCGAGCCGGCCCGGGCGGCGCCGGGCCGGGTGCCCGCGCAGGGCGGGAGCGTCCCCACGGCCGGGCAGCCGTGACAGCGGCCGGCCGGGAGGCCCGCGTGGTGCACGCGGTGGCGGCCGCGCTGCTGGTGTTCGCGGTGGGCGCGGTCGCGCTGCGCGGGGTGGCCGGGGCGCGGGTCGCGCTGGCGTTCACGGCGCTGATCGCGCTCGGCGAGTGCGTCCGGATCACCCTTCCGGGCGACCGCGAGCAGGCGCCGATCGGCGCGGCCGGCGCGCTGGCGTACGCCCTGCTCGGGCCGCTGCGCGGGGTGCCCACCGCGCCCGGGATGCTCCAGGTCGTCGCGGTGACCGGCGTCGGCCTGCTGCTGGCCTGGCTGCCCGGCCTCGTGCTGCCCCGGCTCAGGGCGTGCCGCCCGGGCCGGGGCCGGCCGGGCCCGGTCCAGCGGGCCCGCCCCGGCCGCCCGCACCGGCGCCCGCCCTGGGCCGACCCGGCCCGGCGGGACAGCGCCGCCCGCCGGCTGCTCGGGGTCGGCTTCGCCGCCGCCGTCTTTCAGCCGCTCTACAACGGCGGACTGGTCGACCGCTTCTCGCCCGAGGGCCCGGCGTACGGGGTGTTCCTGACCGCCGTCGCCGCGCTGGCCGCGCTCTGCGACGCGACCCTGGCGGCGCTGTTGCGCCGGTCGGCGGCGGGCCTGGAGGGCGGGCTGCGGTTCCCGGCGGCGCTGGAGGACGAGCTGCGCTCGCTGTTCGGGATCGGCTCGGCGATCGTCGCCACCGGGATGCTGGTCAGCCTGGCGGCCGGCGAGGTCGGGCTGTGGGCGCTGCCGCTGTTCTGCACCCCGCTGCTGCTCGCCCAGGTGTCCTTCCGGCGGGCCGCGGCCGTGCGGGCCACCACCGGGCAGACCATCGCCAGCCTGGCCCGGGCCACCGAGGTGGCCGGCTACACCCCGCACGGGCACGCCCGCCGGGTCGCGGACACGGCGTGCGCGCTGGGGCGCGAGCTGGGGCTGGGCACCCGGGAACTCGCCCTGCTGGAGTACGCGGCGCTGATGCACGACGTGGGCCAGCTGTCGCTGGTCGAGCCGGTGCCGGACGGCGCGACCGCGCTGCTGCCCTGCGCCGAGCAGCAGCGGATCGCCCGGCTGGGCAGCGAGGTGATCCGCCGCACCGGGGTGCCCCGGCAGGTCGCCGAGCAGGTCGCCCGGCTGGCCGATCCGGTGCTCGGCACGGCCGGCGGGGACGGCGCGGTGCCGCTGGCGGCCCGGATCATCCGGGTGGCCAACGCCCACGACGACCTGCTGACGGCGGCCCGCGGCCGCGGGGTCGGCGAGGCGGCGGGCCGGCTGGAGGCGCTGGAGGTGCTGCGGCTGGGGCGCGGCCGGCTGTACGACGCCCGGGTGGTGGACGCGCTGGCCCGGGTGGGCGGCTAGAACCTGTCCTGCGGGTCGGGCCCGGGCTCGGGCGCGGGCCCGAGTCCGGCGGCTGACCCGGGCTCCGGCGGAGCGCCGCGGACCGGCGGGCCTCGGTCGGGGTTGAGGCGGGGCGGCCGGGCGGGCAGGCTGGGTAGGGGCGGCCCCAACCTCGGCGGTGGGGAGCGCGGGCGGGGGCGGGCGTGGTTGGATGCGGTCGTAGCGTGGAACACCGACCCGGGGCACCGTGCCCCGGACCCCCGCGGAAGTGGATCCGGACGCGGCGGTACGGGACTTGAGCGGACGACGACGGCAGGGACGAACGTGAGGATCTTCCACCGGGCACGGCACCGGCCGTCCGCCACCTGGCGGCAGACGACCGACCGGGCCTTCACGCTGATCGGCGACGGCCGCTACGAGGACGCCGGCGCGCTGCTGGTGATGGCCGCCGACCTGGAGCCCTGGCTGTCCGACTCCTGGTTCAACCTCGCCCTGCTGCACAAGTTCCGCCGGGACTGGGAGCAGGCCCGCTCCGCCGGGCTGCGGGCCGTCGCCCTGCTGGACCGCGAGCACGGCGCCCCCGACTGGTGGAACCTCGGCATCACCGCGACCGCCCTGCAGGACTGGCCGCTGGCCCGCCGCGCCTGGCAGGCGTACGGGCTGAAGCTGCCCGGCGGCCCGGGCGGGCAGCAGGACGGCCCGGTCAGCCTGGACCTCGGCACCACCCCGGTGCGGCTCTCCCCGGACGGCGAGTCCGAGGTGGTGTGGGGCCGCCGGCTGGACCCGGCCCGGATCGAGGTGCTGTCCATCCCGCTGCCGTCCTCCGGCCGCCGCTGGGGCGAGGTGGTGCTGCACGACGGCGCCCCGCACGGCGAGCGGGTCACCGACGGGGTCGCCTACCCGGTGTTCGACGAGATCGAGCTGTGGGCGCCGTCCCCGGTGCCGACCTACGTGGTGCTGCTCCAGGCCGCCACGGCGGCGGACCGGGACGTGCTGGAGCGGGTGGTCGCGGACGCCGGCTACGCGGCGGAGGACTGGACGTCCTCGGTGCGGCTGCTCTGCCGGGCCTGCTCGGAGAGCCGGATGGCCACGGACGACGGGAACACCGCCCACCACGACCCGCACGACGACGGCGACGCCGCGCACCCCGGGCACCTCAGCCACCTCAGCCAGGGCGGGGAGGCCGGAATGTCCTGGCTGGTGGAGCGCGAGTGCGGGATCGCCGCGCCCGCGCTGCTGGTCCGCTCGCTGCTGGACCGCTGGGCCGCGGCCTCGCCCGGCACGCGGGCGTACCGCGATCTGGAAGAAGTCTGTTGAGCGCGCCGCTTACCCTTGAGCGGTGTACCCGGCGAGAGCCGAATACCTGGACCATTCTCGGAAGCGGAAGCGGATAAGCAGCGATGGCGGAGCAGCAGGACCACCAGCACGACCACGACCACGACCACGACCAGGAGTCGGCGGCCGCCGAGGCCCCGCTGAAGGTGGTCGGCGAGCAGCCGGACCTCTCCAAGGGCACCGCGCGTCCGATCACCGTGGTGGGCAACCCGGTCCTGCACCGCGAGGTCAAGGACGTCACCGCGTTCGACGGTGAGCTGTCCGCGTTGATCGACGACATGTTCCAGTCGATGTACGCGGCCGAGGGCGTGGGCCTGGCGGCCAATCAGATCGGCGTGGACCTGAAGGTCTTCGTCTACGACTGCCCGGACGACGAGGGCGTGCGCCACATCGGCCACGTGATCAACCCGAAGCTGGAGGAGTACCCGGCGGACCGCCGGCGGGTGCTGGACGACAGCAACGAGGGCTGCCTGTCGGTGCCGGGCGCGTACGCCGAGCTGCCCCGCCCGGAGTACGCGGCGGTGACCGGCGTGGACAAGGACGGCCGGCCGATCCGGGTCGAGGGCACCGGCTTCTTCGCCCGCTGCCTGCAGCACGAGACCGACCACCTGTTCGGCACCCTCTACATCGACAAGCTGTCGAAGCGGGACCGCAAGGACGCGCTGAAGCAGATGGCCGAGGGCACCCCGCGGTACGCGACCGTGGCGAACGACTGACGAACCGGCGAGGGCCGGGGCGCGACAGGCGTCCCGGCCCTCGGCGTTCCCGCACTTGATTCCCCGTCGGGTGCGGCCCGTCAGCCGGGTGCCCGGCCGGTGGACTCGCGGGCGACCAGCTCCGGCGTGAACAGGTAGTCCCGGGCCTGCCCGCCGTGTCCCTCCAGCCGGCGCCACAGGGCCTCGGCGACCGCCGTGCTCAACGACGCGATCCTGGCGAACATCTTCCTGACCTCGAACGACTCCAAGACCGTCGCGGTCGGCCTCTACGGGATCATCTCCGGCCAACAGGACCAGAACTACGGGCTGTTCGCGGCCGGGGCGCTGGTGACCTCGCTGCCGGTGATCGTCGTCCACCAGTTCCTCCAGCGCTACCTGGCCCAGGGCCTGACCGTCGGGTCGGTCAAGGGGTGATCGGTGGCGGGTGCGGTGGGTGCGGTGGGTGCGGTGGGTGCGGCGGGGGTTCGTCGGCGGGTTTGTATCCGCCGGGTATCAGGGAGCGCGCGGCCTGACGTCGATGGGGGCGAGGAGGCCGGGGCGTCCGGTATCTGCCGTATCGTGCCCTTGTCCGCCGCCGTTTGCCGCCGTCTCCGTTCGCCGCCGCCCACCGCCGCCCACCGCCCGCCGCCCGCAGCCGTCCGAGCAGGAGCCGTCCGCCCGTGTCCTCGCCCGCGCCGCCCCCGCACCCCGTCCGCGTGCTGCTGGTCGAGGACGACGAGCTGATGCGCCGCTCCTTCACCGTCGCGCTGGAACGCTACGGCTACGGGATGCGCGCCGCGGCGGACGGCCTCACGGCGCTGGAGCTGTTCCGGGACGAGCAGTTCGACCTGCTGATCCTGGACGTGATGCTGCCCGGCCTGGACGGGATCGGCCTGTGCCGCAAGGTCCGGGAGACCAGCCTGGTGCCCGTCCTGATGATGTCCGCGCGCGGCGACGGCCTCGACGTCGTCGCCGGCTTGGAGGCCGGGGCGGACGACTACGTGGTCAAGCCCGTGGACACGTACGTGCTGGTGGCGCGCATCCGCTCGCTGCTGCGGCGGGCGACGTACGCGCCACCCGCCCCGGCGCCCTCGGCGGGAGCCGCCGACGGGGACGTCCTGGTGTTCGGGGACCTCACCGTCGACACCGCCGGAATGGAGGTGTCCGTCGGCGGGGCGCCGGTGGCGCTGACCCCGACCGAGCTGAAGCTGCTGCTGGAGTTCGCCGCCCACCCCGGCGTCGTGCTGGAGCGGCACACCCTGCTGCGCAACGTCTGGGAGTACGGCTGGGACGGCGACAGCCGGGTCGTGGACCTGTGCGTGCAGCGGCTGCGCCGCAAGCTCGGCCGGGAGCGGATCGAGACGGTCCGCGGCTTCGGCTACAAGCTCAGGCGCTGAGAGCGGTGCACCCGACTCCCCGGCCGGTCCGCGCCCCCCTGCGCTGGAAGATCGCCGCGCTGGCCGCCGCCACCGCCTGCCTCGTCGCGGTGGCGGTCGGGGTGCTGGTGCACCTGTGGACCGCACACGACATCCGCAGCCGGGCCGAGGCACAGGCCTTCAACGCCGTCTACTCGGCCATGGACGTCTACCGGCGCACCGGATCGCTGGCGGACGGCGCCGAACTCGACCCCGTCGACCTGCCCGCCGCCCTGCGCCACCCGGCCGACGGCGAACGGCACACGGCCTACGACGGGCACGCCGAAGGGAACTCGGGCCCGAGCTACTGGGCCGCCCAGGGCACCGGCGGGCCCGGCAGCCCCGTCCTCGCCATCCGGGTCAACCTGGCACCGCAGCTCTCCGACCTGCCCCGGCTGGACGCGGCGATGGCGGTGGCCTCGCTGGTCGCGCTCGTGGCGGCCACACCGGCCGCGGTCTACGGGGCCGGACTGCTCGCCCGCCGGCTGCGGCGGGTCGCCGAGACGGCGGGCCGGATCTCCGCCGGGGACCTCGACGCCCGGACCGGGCCCACCAAGGGCGGCGACGAGGTCGCCGACATCGCGGCGACGGTGGATCTGATGGCCGACAGCCTCGGCCGACGGCTGCGCTCCGAACGGCAGTTCACCGCGGACGTGGCGCACGAGCTGCGCACGCCGGTCGGCGGACTGCTGGCCGCCGTCGACCTGCTGCCGGCGGGCGAGACCGAGGACCTGATCCGGGCGCGGGTGCGGGACCTGCGCGGGCTGGTCGAGGACCTGCTGGAGATCTCGCGGCTGGACGCCGGGGCGGAGGAGGTGGCACGGGCCCGGGTGCCGCTCGCGGCCGTCGTCCGGGAGGCCGTGCTGCGCACCGGGTACGAGGCCGAGATCGCCGTGGAGGCCGAGCGGACGGCGGAGCGGACGGTCGAGACCGATCCGCGGCGGCTGGAGCGGATCGTCGGCAACCTCGTCGCCAACGCGCACCGGCACGGGGCCGCTCCCGTCCTGGTCACCGTCCAGGACCGTACGGTCGTCGTGCGCGACCACGGCCCCGGCTTCCCGCCGGACCTGCTGCGGCACGGACCGCGCCGCTTCCACACCGGCGCCGCCGAGCGCGGCACGGGCCACGGACTGGGGTTGACCATCGCGCTGGGGCAGGCCCGGCTGCTCGGGGCGGAGCTGCGCCTCGACAACGCGGAGGACGGCGGCGCGGTGGCCACGCTGCGGCTGCCGGGCTGAGCGAACCGGTTGCCGGGTTGCCGGGTTGCTGGGCTGCCGAGCTGCCGAGCTGCCGAGCTGCCGGGCTGACCGCTGCGGCTTGCGGTTGCTGCAGAACTGCCGCGAAGCGGCGCGGGGACCGATACACGGCGGCGCAGGGGCCTGATACGTGCTCCGGACACCCTTCGAAGTGCACCGACCCGCACCTTGACCCGCGCCTTCGGACAGGAGCCCCTCCCGTGATCGCCAACCCCCTTGCCCTGCAAACGACCCCCGGGGTCGCGGCCGCCGTCGTCGACCTGACGAAGACCTACGGCAGCGGCGACACCCGGGTCACCGCCCTGGACCGGGTCAGCGTGGCCTTCCGGGAGGGCGAGTTCACCGCGATCATGGGCCCGTCCGGCTGCGGCAAGTCCACCCTGATGCACTGCGCGGCCGGGCTCGACACCCCCACGTCCGGGTCGGTGCGGATCGGCACGACGGAGCTGGGCGGCCTGGGCGACCGGCAGCTCACCCGGCTGCGGCGGGACCGGGTCGGCTTCATCTTCCAGGCGTTCAACCTGCTGCCCACCCTGACCGCGCTGGAGAACATCACGCTCCCGCTGTCGCTGGCCGGGCGCACGCCGGACCGGCAGTGGCTGGACCGGGTGGTGTCGATGGTCGGGCTCTCCCAGCGCCTCGACCACCGGCCGGCCGAACTGTCCGGCGGGCAGCAGCAGCGCGTGGCGGTCGCCCGGGCGCTGGTCGCGCGGCCCTCGGTCGTGTTCGGCGACGAGCCGACCGGCAATCTCGACTCCCGGGCCGGGGGCGAGGTGCTCGGCTTCCTGCGCGGCTCCGTCAGGGAGTTGGGGCAGACGGTGGTCATGGTGACCCACGACCCGGTGGCCGCCGGGTACGCGGACCGGGTGGTGTTCCTGTCCGACGGGCGGCTGGTCGACGAGATGGCGCACCCGACGCCGGACCGGGTGCTGGACGTCATGAAGTCCTTCGCCGGCTGACCCCGCACCCGCCACTTCCGAAAGCTGATCATGCTGACCATAGCCCTGCGCAACGTCCTGGCGCACAAGGCCCGGCTGCTCATGACCGTCCTCGCGGTCTGCCTCGGCGTCGCCTTCGTCTCCGGCACCCTCGTCTTCGCGGACTCGACCGCCGCCGTCCAGCGGGCGGCCGCGTCCCGCACCTTCGCCGACATCGCGGTCAGCGTCACCGCGAAGGAGTCTCCCGCCGCCCCTGACCGGCCGAGTGCGCCGAGCGTGCTGACGGACGCGCTGGCGCGCCGGCTCGCCGACGTGCCCGGCGTCGCGGCGGTACGGCCGTCGGTCGACGGGAGCGCCACGTTGAACGCGGCCGACGGCCGACCGCTGCGGGTCAAGCGGGGGACGAACCTCGCGGCCGCCTACGTCCCGGGGCGCGACGGCAAGGACGCCCGCTACCCCGTGGTCGAGGGGCGGGCCCCCGCCGGCGCCGACGAGATCGCCGTCGACCGGGGCACCGCGGCGGCCGGCCGGTACCGGGTGGGCGACACGATCACCCTCGCCACCGACGGCCCGGTCCTCACCGCGCGCCTGGTCGGCACCGTCACCACCGGGGACACCCGGGTCACGGCCGGCGGCACGCTCACCCTGTTCGACCGGGCCACCGCACAGCGGCTGTTCGCAACTCCCGGGCACGACACCAGCCTTGAGGTCTCCGCCGGGCCGGGCACCGGCCAGTACGAGCTGGCGGAGCGGATCGCCGCCGTCCTGCCGCCCGGCACCGCCGAGGTCACCACCGGACAGGCGCAGGCGAACCAACAGGCCATCTACGTCGGCACGTTGACCCGGGGCTACCAGAAGCTGCCGATGGTCTTCGCCGGGGTGTCGCTGTTCATCGGCTCGTTCCTCGTGGTCAACACCTTCACCATGCTCGTCGCCCGGCGCACCCGGGAGATCGCCCTGCTGCGGGCGGTGGGCGCGACGCGGCGCCAGGTGGTGCGCTCGCTGCTGGCCGAAGCGGCGTTGGTCGGGGTCGTCGCGTCGACGGCGGGGTTCGCCCTCGGGCTCGGCATCGCGGCCGTGCTGCCCGGGCTGCTGAGCGGTGACGGGAACCAGGTGCCGAAGGGCCCGCTGGTCATCGGGCCCCGGCCGGTGGCGGCGGCCCTGTTCGTCGGGGTCGGGGTGACGGTGCTGGCCGCCTGGCTGCCGTCGCGCAGGGCGGCGCGGATCGCGCCGATCGAGGCGCTGCGGGCGGCGGCCGCCGCGCAGCCGGGCCAGCGCTCGTGGCTGCGTCCGACCGCCGGGGTGGGGCTGCTCGCGCTCGGCATCGGCCTGCTGGTCGCGCTCGCGGGTTCGGCCGAGGACGCCTCCGAGGCGAACCTGCGCAGCGCGATGCTCGGCTGCGGGGTCCTGGTCGTCGCCCTGATCGTGCTGGCGCCGACCCTCGCCGTCCCGGTGATCCGGCTGACGGGCCGCCTCACCCGGCGGTTCGGCGTCGCCGGCCTCCTGGCCCGGCAGAACGCGCTGCGCGACCCCCGGCGCACGGCGGCGACCGCCGCCACGCTGCTGATCAGCACGGCACTGGTCAGCGGACTCGCCACCATCGGCCACTCCACCGGGCAGGCCCTCGACCGGCAGACGGCGGACGGGCTCGCGGCCGACTACGTGATCAGCACCGGCGACACCATGACCGGCATCGACCCGGCCGCCGTCCAGCGGGTGGCCGGCGCCCCCGGGGTACGCGGCGCGAGCGCGGTCGCCGACTCCACCGTGGTCATCGGCGGCAAGGTGCGCGAGATCTCCGGCATCGACCCGGCCGACGTGAAGTCGGGCGGCGTGGAGCCCGGCGGCGTCGGCCAGGTGATGAAGCTCGACTTCGTGAGCGGCTCCGCGCAGGACCTCGGGCCCGGCCGGATCGCCGTCTCCAGCAGCGTCGCCCGCGAGACCGGGGTGAGCACGGGGGCCCAGGTCAACGCCCGCCTCGGCCGGAGCGAGGAGTTCACGCGGTACACCGTCGTGGGCGTCTACCAGGACAACCCCACCGCCCACGACGCGGTCGGCGCCCGGGGCGACGTGCAGAAGCACAGCTTCAAGCCCGGCTCCGTCCAGCGGATCCTCGTCCGGGGCGACGGCGCCTCCGGGGAGGGGCTGCGGGCGGCGGTGGGCAACAACCCGCTGCTGAAGGTGCAGGACCGGGCCGAGCTGGTCCGCGAAGCGGCGGGGACGATGAGCGACCTGCTGACCCTGATGTACGGGCTCCTCGGCATCGGCGTCGTGATCTCCGCCCTCGGCATCGTCAACACCCTGGCCATGTCCGTCACCGAACGGACGCGCGAGATCGGCGTCCTGCGTGCCATCGGCATGGACCGCGGGGGCATCCGTCGGATGATCCGCCTGGAAGCCGTGACGGTCGCGGCGTTCGGCACCCTGCTCGGCCTGGCCGGCGGCCTGTTCGGCGCCTGGGCCGTCGGCGCCCTGGCCGGCGGCGCGGTCAAGCAGTACACGCTGGCCCTGCCCTGGGGGACACTGGCCCTCCTCTGCCTCGCCTCCCTCACCATCGGCGCCCTCGCCGCCACCCTCCCCGCCCGCCGGGCCGCCACCCTCAGCCCCCTGGAAGCGGTCGCGGCAGCGTGAGCGCCCCGCCCGCCCGACGGTCCCCCGCCCGGCGCCCGCGCCGGGCGGGGGACCGTCAGCGCCGAGTCGGACACCGGCTCTCCGGCCAGACTCGGTCGGGGCACACGACCATGCGGAGGCCGGACCGGCGGCTGTCGGACAAGGCCGATCACCGGGCCCCGAGACGGCGCAGGACCGCGGATGCGGGGGCGCCGGTGGCGGTGCCGGACTGGACGGCGGCGTGGAGGCGGTCGCCCTCCGGGTCGCGGTAGAGCTGGGTGCGCAGCCACCAGCGCCGCAGGACGCCGCCGATCGTCGAGTCGTCGGCCTCGCCCATCTCCCGGTAGAAATCGATCCGCTGTGCCGGCGGGAGAGCGGCGGCGACGGCGTCCTGGGTCCGCGGGATCGGCTGCTGGCTGTCGTGGTGGCCGTGCAGGGGCGCTGCGCTCACCGTTCCTCCGGAAGTCTGGTGCGGGCGGGACCGGTACCAGCGTCCTCCCTCGCCGGCCCGGCCGGTACCGGGGTCGTCACGAGAGCCCCGATCTGGGTGTTCCTTCCCGGCGAAGATTGACCGGTCTCGCCGAGCTTCGACGGGTACGACCGGAGCCAAAGGCCATCTCCGCCCCTACGGTCGTCAGATGACCTGGCTACCTCTTCTTGGAACTCTGCTGGGCGCTGTCATCGCGCTCGGCTCAACTCTCCTCGTGGAGCAGCGGCGAGAACGGAGAGAGGATCGCAGGACACGCCTCAAGACGAAACAGGAAGTGTATGCGCGCTACCTCGCTGCCCACGCCGATACCCGTACGCAGCTGCGGATCATCTCGGTCGCATCGGACCTGACCGACGAGGAACGCGGATATCGAGCCTTCACCGCATACGCCGCCTGCTATGCCCCCAGGTATGAGCTCGCGGTGCTGGCCCCCCAGCAAGTGTTGGCCTTGGCGAAGGACTTCGACCGGTGCGCTCGTGATCTTCGAGACCTCATTATCGAAGGCACACGGATCCCGACTCACGGCCGGCAGCGCATGCAGAAGTACCTCGCCGCCCTGAGCGCGGTGCAAGGTGCAATGCGAACTGACCTGGGCGCTGACAGTGACGAGTAGAAGCTGCCAGCAGTGATGCAGTCAGAGTTCGGCGAGATCGGCCAACCTTCGCTGAGACAGGACACGATGTTTGGGGCCGACTCAGGTGATCCGGACCGTCGAGGCCTGGTTCTCGCTCATTGCGGTGAAAACGGTCATAGTCGAGGCGACGGCGTCGATCCCGGCCGGTCCGGTGATGCGCAGCCACGCGAGGTCATCGAGTCCGTCGAATCGCCGGACGCGGCGGGTGACGTCCGTGGGCCAGGAGTGCGGAAGCTTCGGCAGGTGAATCAAGGAGATCTCGTCGATGAAGCTGCCGACCATCTGCGGGGGCTTGGTGACCGAGACATGGTGGAGACCGGAGAGTGAGATCACGACGTCCGGGTTCCACGGTCCCTCCCTGAGGGTGATCTCCCGGGAGTCCTCCTCGGCGAAGTTCTCGAACGAGACGCGGCTGATGGAGTATCCGACGCGCGGTGCGAGTGCGGCATTGGCACATCGGTTCTTGAAGGCGTCCCGCGCCTCGGTCCTGTCCGTCACAACGAGATGCTAGGAGCCCCGGCCGTCCTGGGCACCCACGATCTCGACCAGGCACCCGGTCGTCAGGTCCTTCCGGACCGGGTTGTTGTCGATCCGCGCGCGCATTCATCTTCCGTCCCGGCTCTGCGGTGGCCAGGTGGGCGTATCGAGTGCTGGCGCAGGAAGTCGGAATGGCCGACTTTCTGCGCCGCGAAGTTCCTCTGGGGTCGGTTCCTGTCGGGCG
This sequence comes from Kitasatospora sp. NPDC057940, assembly GCF_042887425.1. NCBI lineage: Bacteria > Bacillati > Actinomycetota > Actinomycetes > Kitasatosporales > Streptomycetaceae > Kitasatospora > Kitasatospora sp. NPDC057940. Next base: position 21,335 of record NZ_JBHVPH010000039.1, on the reverse strand, counting down.
GATCGGCTATCGGCAGAGATCCTGTGGCGCAGGCTTCCTATTCTCGAAGGAACTCGTCTCGAATCCCTTCGGCCAGTGCGCGAATGTCGTCTCCGTGTAGTGCTACGGCGTCGAATTCGGAGAATTTCGACAGATGGACGTCGACATCTCGTGGATCGTGAGTGGTGATCTCTGAATGGAACGTCCCCACGATGACCAGGCGATCGAGCTGTGTAGCCATGACGGCAGGAGGGCAGATCCGCCAACGTAGTACGTGTTCACAGATGAGGAAGTGGAACTGCCGCTGGCGTTCGTGCAACACGGCCTGGCGCTCCAGTCGAGCCGCGATCGTTCTCGCCTTCGCCCCTTCCGGTAGCTCTGGGTGCAAGGCGAAGGCGGCCGAGACGTATTCGGCGCTCTGGGGCAGTCCAGGAATCAGCTGCCCTGGAAGAGTCGGAATGAGGTCCACGTCCTGCACGCTCGGCAGGGTCTTGCCGTTTTCGGTCTTCGAAAACTTGGCTGGAGACATGGAAGCCCTGAGGGCGACGGTCTCGGCTGTCCTGTCCGAGGCGATTCGTAGCGCCCGCAGGGTCAAGAACGCGATCTTTCCGGAACGGGAAAGTGGTTCAGCTGGCCCCGACCGGCGTGAACGCCGGGTGGGGGCGGGGGAGTTCGGGGGGATGGGGTGGGTGGTCGGGGCGGTACGGACAGAGGTGCCCCGCGCGGCGGTGGGCCGGGCGGGGCACCTCTGGTGTGTCTGAGCGGTTTAGAAGTCGTCGTCGAAGGCGACGGAGCCTTCGACGGCGACCTGGTACGCGGAGACGCGGCGCTCGAAGAAGTTGGTCAGCTCCTGGACGTTCTGGAGCTCCATGAAGCCGAACGGGTTGGTGGACCCGTAGCGGATCGGCAGGCCGAGGCGGGCGAGGCGCTGGTCGGCCACGGCCTCCAGGTACTGGCGCATGGAGTCGGTGTTCATGCCGGCGAGGCCGTCGCCGCACAGGTCCTGGGCGAACTGGAGCTCGGCCTCGACGGCCTCTTCCAGCATCTCGGTGACCTGCTTGGCCATCTCGTCGTCGAAGAGGTCGGGCTCCTCCTCGCGGACCGTGTCGACGACCGACATCGCGAAGTCCATGTGCATGGACTCGTCGCGGAACACCCAGTTGGTGCCGGTGGCCAGGCCGTGCAGCAGGCCGCGCGAGCGGAACCAGTACACGTACGCGAACGCGCCGTAGAAGAACAGGCCCTCGACGCACGCCGCGAAGCAGATCAGGTTCAGGAGGAACGCGCGGCGGTCCTCCTTGGTCTGCAGCGAGTCGATGTGGTCGACGGCGTTCATGTACTTGAAGCAGAACTGCGCCTTCTGGCGGATGGAGGGGATGTTCTCCACCGCGTCGAAGGCCGCCGCGCGGTCCTCGGGGTCGGGCAGGTAGGTGTCGAGCAGCGTCAGGTAGAACTGGACGTGCACGGCCTCCTCGAACAGCTGGCGCGACAGGTACAGCCGCGCCTCCGGGGAGTTGATGTGCTTGTAGAGGCTCAGCACCACGTTGTTGGAGACGATCGAGTCCCCGGTGGCGAAGAAGGCGACCAGGCGGCCGATGAGGTGGCGCTCGCCCTCGCTGAGCTTGGCCAGGTCGGCGACGTCGGAGTGCAGGTCCACCTCCTCGACGGTCCAGGTGTTCTTGATCGCGTCCCGGTACCGGTCGTAGAACGACGGGTAGCGCATCGGGCGCAGGGTCAGCTCGAAGCCGGGGTCGAGCAGCATCTTCTCGCGGTCGGGGGTGCTCACTGGCAGGCCTCGCAGGACTCGGGGTTCTCCAGGGAGCAGGCCAGCGCGGCCTCCTCCTCCGGGGTGAGGGTCGGGGTGTTCACGGGCGCGGGCGCGGGCGCGGCGGCGCGGGCGGTACCGGAGGCGGCCTGGGCGATCCGGGTCGCCGGGCGCGAGCGCAGGTAGTAGGTGGTCTTCAGACCGACCTTCCACGCGTAGGCGTACATCGAGCTGAGCTTGCCGATGGTCGGCGCCGCCATGAACAGGTTCAGCGACTGGCTCTGGTCGAGGTACGGCATGCGGGCCGCGGCCAGGTCGATCAGCGCGCGCTGGGGCAGCTCCCAGGCGGTGCGGTAGAGCGAGCGGACCTCGGCGGGCAGCCAGCCCAGCTCCTGGACGGAGCCGTTGGCCTCGCGCAGGGCGTCGCGGGTCTGCTGGTCCCAGACGCCGAGCTCCTTGAGCTCGCGCACCAGGTACGGGTTGACCTGGAGGAACTCGCCGGACAGCGTCTCGCGCTTGAACAGGTTGGAGACCTGCGGCTCGATGCACTCGTAGACGCCGGCGATGGACGCGATGGTCGCGGTCGGCGCGATGGCCAGCAGCAGCGAGTTGCGCAGGCCGGTCTCGGCGATGCGGGCGCGCAGCGCGGTCCAGCGGTCGGCCCACTGCGGGGCGGCCGTCGGGAAGTGGTCGATGTGCAGCTCGCCGCGGGCGGCGCGGGTCTCGCCGTAGGCCTCGTGGCGGCCCAGCTGCTCGGCCAGGTCGGCGGAGCGCTCGTACGCGGTGAGCATGATGCGCTCGGCGATGAGGGTGGACAGCCGCGCGGCCTCGGCGGAGTCGAAGTCGATCCGCAGCTTGAAGAAGACGTCCTGGAGGCCCATCACGCCGAGGCCGACCGGGCGCCAGCGGGAGTTGGAGGTGCCGGCCTCGGTGGTCGGGTAGAAGTTGATGTCCACCACGCGGTCGAGGAACGTCACGGCGGTGCGGACGGTGGCGTCGAGGCGCTCCCAGTCCATGGCGCCGAGCAGGTCGTCGACGGAGGCCCCCGGGGCGACGTGGGCGCCGAGGTTGACCGAGCCGAGGTTGCAGACGGCGGTCTCGGAGTCGTCCGTGACCTCCAGGATCTCGGTGCACAGGTTCGAGGAGTGCACCGTGCGGCCGGGGAGCGCGGTCTGGTTGGCGGCGCGGTTGGAGGCGTCCTTGAAGGTCATCCAGCCGTTGCCGGTCTGTGCCAGGGTGCGCATCATCCGGGCGTACAGGGTCTGCGCGGGGATGGTGCGCACGGCCTTGCCGGCCAGCTCGGCCTTGCGGTAGGCCTCGTCGAAGTCGGAGCCCCACAGGTCGACGAGCTCGGGCACGTCGGCGGGGGAGAACAGCGACCAGTCCTCGTTGGCGTTGACCCGGCGCATGAACTCGTCCGGGATCCAGTGCGCCAGGTTGAGGTTGTGGGTGCGCCGCGCCTCCTCGCCGGTGTTGTCGCGGAGCTCCAGGAACTCCTCGATGTCGGCGTGCCAGGTCTCCAGGTAGACGCAGGCCGCGCCCTTGCGGCGGCCGCCCTGGTTGACGGCGGCGACCGAGGAGTCGAGGGTGCGCAGGAACGGGACGATGCCGTTGGACTTGCCGTTGGTGCCGCGGATCAGGCTGCCGCGCGAGCGGATGCGCGAGTAGGACAGGCCGATGCCGCCGGCGTGCTTGGACAGCCGGGCGATCTGCGCGTAGCGGTTGTAGATCGAGTCCAGGTTGTCCAGCGGGGAGTCGAGCAGGTAGCAGCTCGACATCTGCGGGTGCCGGGTGCCGGAGTTGAACAGGGTCGGCGAGGAGGTCAGGTACTCCAGCCGGCTCATCAGGCCGTACAGCTCGGCGACCTCGCGCACCGACTGCTCGCTGTCGCCGACCGCCAGGCCGCAGGCGACGCGGAGCAGGAAGTGCTGCGGGGTCTCGATGACCTTGCGGGTGATCGGGTGGCGCAGCAGGTAGCGGGACTGCACGGTGCGCAGGCCGAAGTACTCGAAGCGGTCGTCGCCGTGGGCGTCGATCAGCGCGTCCAGGGCGGCGGCGTGCTTGGCGACGAAGGCGGCGGTGGTGTCGCCGATCAGGCCCTCGGCGTGGCCGACGGCGATCGAGGCGGCGAAGGAGCGCGAGCCCTGGCTGTTCGCCTCGTCGACGATCTCCAGGGCGAGCAGCCGGGCGGCGAGCTTCGAGTACTGGGGGTCCTCGGCGATCATCGACGCGGCGGCGTCCACGGCCAGCCCGCGCAGCTCGGCGAAGTCCGAGCCGGCGTGGCGGCCGCGCAGCGCGGCGGCGGCGACATGGCCGGGGTCCACCTGGGGGAGATCGACGCTGCGGTCGGTGAGCAGCCGAAGGAGCGCGCCACCGGGGTCGGAGACCGTCGGGTCGGTGGGGGCGGGGCCGGTGCCCTGGGCGGGCAGGGTGGCTGAGGCAGCGGTGGTCAAGGCGCTCTCTCCTGGCGGCGATCGGCGGTGGTGCTCGGGGGGTACCGGGCCGTTCGGGGCAGGGGAGCACGGCACGTACGCAGGAAGCGTCGCGCGACAGTGGCGTCCCCGGCCCGCCCGCGAGGCCCGGAAGGTGGTTCTCGTGCTGGCGCGGCCTCTGCGGGAGGGCCCGTGCGCACACCGTCGGCAGGTACTCGGACTCGCGGTGCGGCTGCTGGAGCCGCCCGCTCACCGCTGCGGGGCAGTCCCGGATTCGCACCGGGTTCCCCTGCATCGACAGCAGGATTGAGCATACATCTAGTGGTGTCTCTCTGATGCGACCCCACATGTAGTACGGCGCGGTGTGTCGGAGCGATAACCGGGGGTGCCGGGAGGAGGCGGGTCGTGGCCTTGGGGCGCCTCGGATCCGGGCTCCCGGCGCCCCGATTCCGAGCCCCTGGCGCCCTGATTCCGGGCCCCGTCGTCCTGGTTTCGATACGGAACGGTCACCGGGCGGACCGGTTGCCGGGGGCATGCCCTACGATCTGGGCGCATGAGCGGGCGAAGCGCCGAGGGGCGCGTTTCGCGAAGCGATCATCGAGCGAAGCGAGGGGGCGCGTGAGCGACGGAACTGGCGCACCCGGGCAGGGTCCGCAGGGAACGCCTCCCACCGGGCCGGGAGGCGCGCACGGTCAGCAGCCGCCGGTGGTGCCCGGTCCGGTGTTGCCGCCGAGCGGGGGCTTCGGGCCGCCGCCGGCCTCGTACGGGCCCCCGGTGCCGCCCGCGCCGCCGGTGGCGCAGCCCGGTCCGCCGGGGCAGCCTCCGCTGCCGCAGCCGGGGCAGCAGTGGCAGCCGAACCCCCAGGCGTACCCCCAGCAGCACCCGCAGGCACACTCCCAGCCGCATCCCCAGCAGCACCCGCAGTCGTACCCGCAGCCCCAGGCGCCGCAGCGCTCCGAGCCGAACTGGGAGGCGCTGGCGGACCGCAACGCGGCGGACGGCAAGCGCCGCCGCCGGCTGCGGGCCCTCGGCGTGGCGGTCGGGGTCGTCGTGGTCGGCGGACTGATCGCGGGCGGGGCGGTGCTGCTGACGAAGGGCGGCGACGACAAGCCGGTCGCCGGGCCGGTCACCTCGGCCTCCAGCCGGCCGTCCTCCGCCGCATCGGGTGCCGCCCAGAGCGCCGCGCCCAGTGCCGCCGCGACCCCGGGCGGGAACCCGTCCGGCACCCCGGGCGGCGCGCCGGACGACCCGTCGAAGCCGATCTGGGAGGCCGCCACCGACCCGGCGCCGCAGGACGCGGGGGCACTGTTCTCCGCGCTCCAGGTGACGGTCAACGGCGCCACCTGGAACCGGACCTTCGTCTCGCTGGACTCGCCCTGCTGGGACGGGAACTCGACGACCGGCGGGCTCGGCAAGGTCCTCGGTGACCAAGGCTGCCAGAAGGTGCTCCGGGCGACCTACGTCTCCGGCGACAGCGCGGTGACCGTCGGTGTGGCGGTCTTCGACCACAAGATCCAGGCCGAGACCTCGATGAAGAGCTACACCGGCCACCTCAAGGGCGCCGTCGCGCCGGGCGCGCCGGCCTTCTGCGCCACCCCGGGCTGCACCAACACGCACAACACCCTGGGCCGGTACGCCTACTTCACGGTCGAGGGCTCGGCGAAGGGCGGCGACGCCGCCGACTCCGCCGCCACCGCGGCGGCCGCCGGCTTCGGCGAGCACGTGAAGGGCCAGCTGCTCCAGCGCGCCAAGGCCGCAGCCGCGGCCGCGCCGGGGGCGCCGGGGGCCGCCGCGGCCGGCTGATCCGCCGTGACACCCCGGCACCGGCGGGTTCGCTCGCCGGTGCCGGGGGAGTGTGGCAGGCTCTCGGGGCAGTCATTCGCACGAGTGTTCCGGTTGTGTCCGCCTGGGCCGGTGCCGGCGAGCAACCGGAGGAGCGGTCCGTGGCCCTGCCCAGAGCCCTGCGCGGCAAGCCCGCCGTCCTGGCCGCGGCCGGGGTCGTGGTGGCCGCGGGCGCCGTGGCGCTGTTGCAGCGCGACGGCCGGGCCGACGGCGAACGGCCCGCCCGCGTCCCGGTGACGGTCGGCCTCCCCGGCCGCACCCTGCCGCCGGAGGTCGGCCGGGACCTGCTCGCCCGGGACCCGCAGGCCTCGCCGAACGCCCGGGCCGTCCAGCAGCTGCTCGCCGACCTGGAGGGCCGGGCCCGCACCGGGCAGAGCGGCGGGACGGTGATCGGCCAGCACGTCGAGGCGCACAACGAGCGCAACAACCCCGAGTACGGCGACTACCGCGGCACCAAGCAGGTCGGCTACTACTACAAGAAGGCCGCCGACCTCACCGGCAAGCTGCCCGGCTTCGTCGAGACCGACCTCGGCCCCGGCTACGGCCAGACCGGCTGGGGCGTCGGCGACCCGCGCTCCTACTCGGCCGGACGGTGGCCCACCTGCCGGCCCGGCTGGCAGTACACCGACGACGCCGTCGACCTGCTCTCCGCCGTCTGGTCCGGTCACCCGCGCGCCGACGACGGCACGTACGGCACGGCCGGCGTCCAGCGCAACTGCGACGGCACCACCACCGAACTGCCCGACAACGGCGGGGGGCCGGCCGGGATCGTCGGCATGTCCTTCCACCAGCCCTACCCCGGTTCGGACGTCAAGTCCTTCGAGCAGGTGCTCTGTTCGAACTCCCCGGCCGCGAAGGACAAGGGCTGGTTCGGCCGGGTCGTCGACAGCGCGCACGACACGCCCGAGTACCGCGCGCTGATGACCGACCTGTCCTACCTGGCCGACCACCTGGAGTACCTGGCCGCCCACGACGTGCCGGTGCTGCTGCGCCCGTACCACGAGATGAACGTGCAGGACTGCTCCCGCAGGTTCTGGTGGTCGGGCCAGAAGCCGGCCGACTACCAGGCGCTGTGGCGGATCACCTACCGCTACCTGGTGGAGACCAGGGGCCTGCACAACCTGCTGTTCGTCTGGACGCCGGTGTCCTGGGACGGAGCCCCCGGCGCGGACCCGTGGGACTACTACCCGGGCTCGCAGTACGTCGACGTGGTCGGGGTGGACGACTACAGCGGCAGCCCCGCGCACCCGATCGGCACCGGCGAGGTGTGGACCAAGCGGTACTACGACGGGCTCGCCGGCTACGACAAGCCGCGGATCCTGGCCGAGTCCTTCGCCGTCCCGGTCAACTCCCGCCAGCCGGACACGCTGCGGCGCACGCCCTGGACGATCTGGACGGTCTGGGGGCAGTCGCTCACCTCGGACAACCTGACGCCGGATCAGCCGCGCAACTCCGGCGCGGACGTCAACGCCACCTACCACAGCCCGCTGGCGCTCACCGGCGGCGCCGGGCCGTTCGGCGCGAACGTCGACTGGGGTGGCCTGCACGTTCGTTGAGCCGTTCCGCAGGTCCGCCGAGCGGCCCCGCAGGCCCGTCGAACCGGGCGCCGTGAGGTGCGCTACAGCGCCGAATTCCCTTGAACGGCTGGAATACCGTGTCCGTTGTGCCGTGTGGCATCCTGTGGCGGCGAAGCCGAGGGGCTGACGCCGGGACGGGCCCGGCGGGGCGGGGGTGCGGGATGGGACAGGTGCGTGCGATGCGCGCGGCCGGCGGCATCGCCGTCGGCTGGGGCGCGGTGCTGCTCGCTTGGGCGGCGTACAACTGCTTCGGCCAGGTCGGGTTCGCGACCTACCTCAAAGGCATCTTCTACTACGGCGGCACCTCGGTGGACGCCGAGACCGGCAGCCTCAACTACGGCCTGATCTACCTGCTTTCGGGAATCCTGCTGCTGCGCGGGCGCGGCTGGGCGCTCGGGGTGGCGGCCGGCGTCGCGCTGGTCGAGGGGTACAACCGGGTGCGCAGCCTGACCGGCGCGCTGCTGGACAAGCCGCAGCGGGAGTGGTTCACCAGCACCACCGAGGGCGGGCTCAAGCTTGCGACCTTCGCGCTCGGCGTGGCCGTCACCGCGGCGCTGATCCTGCTGCTGGCCCGGCTGAAGTGGCGGGAGCAGCGGGCACCGGAGGCCGCCGCGGCGCCGGGCGGCCAGGTGCACTGGTCGCTGCTGCAGACGATCCCGGCCGAGCCGGCCCCGGGCCGGCAGCCGTTCCAGCAGCCGCCGTTCCAGCACCAGCCCGCCTGGCCGCAGCAACAGCAGCAGCAGCAACAGCAACAGCAGCAGGCCGCCTGGCCGGCGCAGCCGCCGTTCCAGCAGCAGCCGCAGCCCGCGTGGCCGCAGCAGCCCCCGACCCCGCAGCCGCAGTCGCAACCCACTGCCTGGCCGCAGCCGGCGCCGGCCCAGCCTTCGCAGCCGGTGCCGTACGCGCAGCAGCAGCAGCCCGCCCAGCCGGCCCCGCACCCGTCGACGCTCGCCCAGCAGCCGTGGCCCGCCGCGCCGCCGGTGACGCCCGGTCCGGTCGCCCCCGGCCCGGTCGTGCCCCCGGCCGACCGCCCGCCGGCCGACCGCCCGCCGCAGGACCGCCCGCCGCAGGCCTGAACCTCCGCAGCCCCGGACCGCCCACGAACGACCCGGCTCCTGCAAGGGATCGGCCGGACACCAGACGAGGAGCGACTTTCGCCATGCCATCGACAGCCCCCGCACGGACGGTGCTCACCACGTCCCGCGAGGCCGCCCGGCTCGCCGAGCGACAGATGTCGTGGAAGCCCCGGGTCCTCCCGTTCTACTTCTCCTTCACGGTCATCTTCGCCTTCTCGGTCTGGGCCTACGTGCCCAACCCCACCCCGCTCGGCTGGACGATCACCATCCTGTGGGGGATGCCGGTGTTCGGCGTCCTGATCGGCTTCCAGGGCGTGCTGATGGTCCGCCGCCGGCTGCGCCAGGTGAGCCGGATGACGCCGGCCGTGCCGGTCGAGGACGACTTCCTGATCGTGCTGGTGCCGACCATCGGCCGCCACGACACCTATCCGGCGCTGGAGCGCTCGGTGCTCTCGTACGTCGAGCACCTGCCGGCCTACTTCCCGTGGATGCGGGTGGACGTCCTCACCGAGGAGGGCTGCGCGGCCGCCGAGAAGATCGACGGGCTGGCCGCCCGCAACCCGCTGATCCGGGTGGTGACCGTGCCGAAGGCCTACGAGACGGCCAACGGCACCAAGTTCAAGGCCCGCGCCAACCACTACTCGCACGAGCTGCGGATCGAGGAGGGCGAGGCCGAGGACGACGTCTGGGTGCTGCACATGGACGACGACACCGGCGTCGGCCCGGACACCGCCGCCGCCGTCGCGCAGTTCGTCAACCGGCAGCGCCGGGCCGGGGACGACGCCAAGCACATGGCGCAGGGCATCCTGACGTACCCGCGGGAGAACGCCGTCTCCACCTTCACCTGGCTCGCCGACGCGATCCGCCCGGCCGACGACATCGCCCGCTTCCGCGCGATGACCGGCACCGGCACCCCGATCGCCGGCGTGCACGGCGAACTGCTCCTGATGCGTTCCTCGGTGGAGGCCACCATCGGCTGGGACTTCGGCCCGAAGACCATCGTCGAGGACGCCCAGATGGCGCTGAACTTCTGCCAGCGCTACCCGGGCCGCAGCGACTGGTTCAACGGGCGCTGCTACGGCGCCTCGCCGGCCGGCGTCAAGGACTTCCTCAAGCAGCGCGAGCGCTGGGCCTGGGGCCTGGTCGCGCTCTGCTTCAACAGGACGATCCCGCTGCGGTACCGGCTGTTCATCGGGATGGGCATGGTCAGCTGGGTGCTCGGCCCGCTCCAGCACGTCGGCCTGGTGCTGCTGGTCGCCTGGTTCACCGGCACCTGGAACACCTCCCCGGTCACCCAGTCCGTGGTGCTGGTCTGGTCGATCAACTTCGCCTACGTCATCTGGACGTACTGGGAGGGCCTGCGCCTGAACGTCGTCGCCTCGGCGAACCACCGGCGCAAGTGGTGGGAGCCGATCGTCGTGGTGGCGGCCATCCCGCTGTTCTCCTTCCTGGAGGGCTGGGGCGGCCTGCGCGGGCTGGTCAAGTTCCTCAAGGGCGAGGAGAACAAGTTCGTCGTCATCGCCAAGCCGGCCTGATCGGAGGTCACCGCTGTGAAGCGCCCCGCCATCTTCATCCTGCCGACCGTGGTGGTCGCCGTCACCGTCGCCGTCCCGGTGGTCTGGGGGGACCACCCGCTCAAGTTCGTCCACCAGCGCCCGACCGCCGTGCACTGGGCCGGCTCCGCGACCGAGCAGGGCCGGGTCTGGGGCTTCGGCAAGGACGCGCCGCCGGCCGAGGACACCGGCCCCAAGGTGGCCCGCCCGTGGGCCAAGGGCAGCCCCGAGTGGGGCGTGCAGGTGTACTGGCTGGACGATCCGGCGGACCCGGACAACTTCGTCCAGGGCAAGGTCGACCGCATCGTCAAGTACGTGGTCGGGCTGAATGCCAACTCCCTGTCGGTGACCTTCCCGTACTACACGACGGGCACCAGGTCGAACGCCGTCGCCGCCCGGCCGACCACCCCCACCCCGGAGCGGCTGGCCCTGCTGCTGGACGCCGCCCACCGGGCGGGCCTGCGCACCACCATCCGTCCGATCATGGACGAGGACGTCTTCGACTACCTCAACACCCTCAAGTGGCGCGGCAACATCGCGCCGACCGACCGGGACGCCTGGTTCGCCAGCTACGCCGCCTTCCTGGCGCCCTACCTGAAGACCGCCCAGGAGCACTCCGCGGCCGAGGTCACCATCGGCACCGAGTTCAACTCGCTGGAGGGCGACCCGCGGTGGCCCGGTCTCATCGACCAGGCGCGGAAGACCTTCCACGGCGAGCTGGTGTACGACGCGAACTTCGACAACTGGTCCAAGGGCCCGATAGCGGTCCCGGCGGACGGCACGGGCGTGGACGCCTACCCGCCGGCCAAGTCGGCCGGTGACGACGCCCCGGTCGCCGACCTGAAGGCCAGCTGGAACGCCTGGCTCGACAAGCGCGGCAGCGGTCCGCAGCCGACCACCAAGCTCACCGAGGTGGGCATCCCGGCGCAGAAGGGCGCCTACAAGACGCCCGGCGAGTACTACAAGAAGACCGAGCTGAACGAGGCCGTCCAGGCGACCTGGTTCACCGCGGTCTGCCAGGTGGCGCAGGAGCGCAAGCTGCGCGGACTGTACTTCTGGTCGCTGTACTTCGGCATCGACCCGAACCTGCCGACCAACCAGGACACCCCGCGGATGGACTACGCCGGGCGCCCGGCCTCCGAGCAGGCGATCCGCGACTGCTTTGCGCAGACCTACGAACTGCCGCCGTCCTAGGCCCCGGTTACGGCGTGGTCCGGCCGGGCTTGGCCGAACTCGGCTGGCCCGTGGACTTGGTGGCCGTCGGAGTCGGCGTGGGCGTGGGTGCGGGCGTCGGTGTCGAGGTCGGTGTCGGGGCGGCCGTGGGCGGCCCCGCCGGCGGTCCGGTCAGCCCGTCCGCGATCTGCTGCTCGAGCCACGGCGTCACGAACCGCATGCCGGCCGGAGTGAGGTGCACCCCGTCGTTGGCGGGGGTGACCCAGTGGCCGTCGCGGTCCCTCCACACGCAGGTCTCGTACGGGCAGAAGAAGGTGTTGAGGTCGACCAGCCGGACGGCGCCGGCGGTGGCCTTCACGTAGGCGGCGACCTGCTGGTCGTAACAGGTGCCCCAGCCCTTGTTGATGGCGCCGTTCTCGACCCGTTCGTTCATCAGCAGCACCCGGGCGCCGGGCGCGCGGCGACGGACCTGGTCCACGGCCTGGGTGAGCTGGACGGTGTAGCGGCTCCGGTAGTCCTCCTCGCAGGGGCTGAGCCAGCTGCCGTCGAGGTACTGCTCGGCGGCGTCCCAGCCGAGGTGGATCACGACGGCCTGCGGGGCGGCGCCGGTGAGCTGCCGGTCCCACGCGGCGGCCCGGTCGCGGCACTCCCGGCTGGTGTCGAACTCCTCGCCGGAGGTGGTGCGCACCTTGTCCGGGTCGAACACGCCGCAGCCGCTGATCCCGCCGTCGACCACCCGGTAGCGGTCGCCGTGCCGGTAGAGGCCGGTGGCGAGGTCCTGGGCGAAGGAGTCGCCGAGGACGAGGACCGCGGGCTTGCCGCCCGGCCCGGACCGCATGTCGTACTGGACCCAGGCGGGCAGGTACCAGGCGCCGGTGGTGGCCACCGCCGTGGCGACGGCCAGCAGCGGGACGGCCGGGAAGGCCCGCCAGCGCAGCACCCGCAGCTTCTCGGTGCCGGTGTGCATCAGCCAGGCCAGCACCCAGGAGAGCGGCGCGCCGATGGCGAGCAGCAGTTGCGGCGAGATGTCGTCGACGTAGTGCTGGAGCAGCCAGTACACCGGCAGGTGCAGCAGGTAGAGGCTGTAGGAGATGGTGCCGGTGAGCCGCAGCGGGGGCAGCGACAGCAGCCGGACCAGCGGGCCCCGGTCGTGGCAGAGCGAGGCGGCGAGGACGGCGGCCAGCGCCGCGACCACGGCCAGCCCGCCCTGGTAGAGCAGCGGCTCGTGGTAGCCGCTGACGGACAGGCTGGCCCAGACCACGCCGCCGAGGGCCGCGGTCCCGAGCAGGGCGGGCGCCAGGGTGCCGGCCGCTGAGGAGCGGTCGAGCAGGCGCCGCCGGGAGCGGGTGGCGCGGTCGCCGTCGGGGGCCGCCGCGCGGACCTGGCGGCGCAGCCGCAGGTAGACGGCGAAGGCGGCGGTGGCGCCGGCCGCGAAGCCGACCGCGCGGGTCTCGGTGCCGAGGTAGAGGCGGTCGCTGTTGTCGCCGTTCCACAGCAGCGGGGCGGCGAGCGCGGCGACGACGAACAGCCCGGCGGTGACGACGCCGGTCGCGCGCAGCGAGCGGCGGCAGAGGCCGAAGACCGCGAGCAGCAGCAGCGGCCAGAGCGCGTAGAACTGCTCGGTGATGCTGAGCGACCACATGGCCGCGAGCGGGTCGATGGAGGCGAAGTGCTGCCAGTAGGCGTCGCCGCGGGCCAGTTGGGCCCAGTTGGCGACCTGGCCGAGCGCGGCGAGCGCCTGCGGGCGGAGGTCCCTGACGTCCCGTAGCGGGCTGACCAGTGCGGACAGCGCGACGACGAGGAGGACGGTGGCGAGCAGTCCGGGCAGCAGCCGCTTGGCCCGGCGGCGGTAGAAGACGCCGAGCCGGATGCCGTCGGTGCGGTCCAGTTCGCGGATCAGCACCAGGGTCACCAGGAAGCCGGAGAGGACGAAGAAGACGTCCACGCCGAACAGGCCGTTCTGGAACCAGTTGGTGTGGTAGAGCAGGACGGAGGCGATGGCGAGGCCGCGCAGCCCGTCGACCGCGGGGAAGCGGACGGAGGGCGGCAGCGGCCCGCGCGGCCGGGGCGTCGGTGCGGGGATCGCGTAGCGGCTGGTGGCCGGGGGCTCGATGCCCCGGGAGGTGCGCATGTCCTGGAGCGTGGGGCCGCTCGCGGGCGTGCCGAGGCGGGGCCCGTCGTCCATGTGGTGCGTCCCCCCGGGATCGGTCGGCTGCCGCGACGTGGCATCAGACGTGATCTGTGGTTTATATCAAAAGACGTCCGTTGATCGTCTGTTGGTCACCGGGGAGGAGGGGGGCCGACGGCGCCCCGGCCGGGCTCAGAACGCCAGGCTGTAGACCATCAGGTCCATGCCCGGGTACGGGGACCAGTCGCGCTCGGGGGTGCGGCGGAAGCCGGTCCGCTCGTAGACGCGGTGGGCGGCGGTCATCTGCGGGCGGGTGGAGAACGCCATGCCGTCCAGGCCGAGTTCGCGGCTGCGGGCGATGGTGGCGCGGACCAGGGCCTCGCCGACGCCCCGGCCGCGGGCGGCCGCGGCGGTGGCGAGCATCCGGATCTCGCCCTCGCGCGGGCCGGCGATGTCGGCCCACTCGGTGCCGCCGACGGCGTAGGTCACGCAGCCGAGGACCCGTCCTTCGGCCTGGTCGACCGCGACCAGGAGTTCGGCCTCCCGGGCCCGGCGGGCGGCGTCGCGCAGGAGCTCGACGTAGCTGCTCTCGGGCGAGGTGTGGCCGTCGCCGACGAAGGCCTCGACGGTGATGCGGCCGGCGTCGTCGAGGTCCTCCGGAAGGGCCTGGCGGATGAGGATGTCCATCCCGTCAGTGTGCCGGAGCCGTCCGGGGTGGTGATCTCCGGGGTGGCCCGGACCGGGAGGGTGGCCGGGTCGGCGGAGGGGCGCAGCGAGGCGGCGGGCATGGTGCCGTACAGCCGGTCCAGGCGTTCCGGGCCGGCGGGGTAGCCGCCCGGGCGGTGCCAGTTGTCGCGGCCGGTGGCGGCGCTGCGGGCGACCTCCCGGCCGATCAGGGTGCCGAGCAGGCCGAAACTGCCGACGGCCCCGACCAGGGCGAATGCGCTTGCGAGAGTCCCGGTGTCCATGGCTCCACTCTGGCCGGGCGGCGCGGCGGCCACGAGTGGCAGGAATGACTGATCCCATCGAAAAACTGCCATCCGGCCCTTCCGTCCCCGGTGCCCGCCGGGGCATCCTGGGCGGCATGCTGAAGAACGTGGTCGCGGTGGTGCTGGAGGAGATCCACCCCTTCGAGCTCGGTGTGGCCTGCGAGGTCTTCGGCCTCGACCGGACGGCCGACGGCCTGCCCGGGTACGACTTCGCGATCGCCGGCGCCCGCCCCGGGCCGCACACGACGCACTCCGGGTTCGCGGTGGACGTCCCGCACGGCCCCGAGCGGCTGGCCGGGGCCGACCTGGTGGTGGTCACCGCGACGACGATCCGCCCGGAGTACCCGGAGCCGCTGCTGGCGGGGCTGCGCTCGGTGGTGGCGGACGGCGGCAGGGTGCTGTCCATCTGCAGCGGTGCCTTCGTGCTCGGCGCCGCCGGGCTGCTGGACGACCGCCGCTCCACCACCCACTGGCGGCACAGCGAGGACCTGGCCCGGCGCTTCCCGCGGACCGCCGTCGAGCCGGACGTGCTGTACGTGGACGACGACCCGGTGATCACCTCGGCCGGGACGGCCGCCGGCATCGACGCCTGCCTGCACCTGGTGCGCAAGGTGCAGGGTGCCGAGGTGGCCCGGGGGATCGCCCGCCGGATGGTGGTGGCGCCGCACCGGGAGGGCGGGCAGGCCCAGTTCGTGAGCCGCCCGCTGCCCGGCGGCGACGGCGACTCGCTGGCGCCGCTGCTCGACTGGATGCGCCACCACCTGGACCGGGACTGCACCGTCGAGCAGTTGGCCGCCAGGGTCCACATGTCCCCGCGCACCTTCGCCCGCCGCTTCCAGCAGGAGACCGGTACCACGCCGCACCGCTGGCTGACCGGGCAGCGGGTGCTGCTCGCCCAGCGGCTGCTGGAGTCCACCGCCGAGCCGGTGGACGCGATCGCCGCCCGCTGCGGCTTCGGCAACGCGGCCGCGCTGCGGCACCACTTCGGGCGCCGGCTGGGGACCACGCCGCTGGCCTACCGGCGCTGCTTCGCCGGCCCGGACGACGAGGCGCGACCGGACGAGACGGTGTGACCGGACGACGAGGCGTGACCGGCCGAGGAAGTGCGACCGGACGAAGGAGTGCGACCGGACGAGGGAGTGCGGCGGCGCGTCAGTTCCCCGGGGCGAGGTGGTCGACGCTGTTCCAGCGGTCCGGGTGCAGCCGCCCGTCCTGGGCGCGCCACAGGCTGGTGGAACAGTTGCGCACCGGCGCGAGCGCGGTGAGCCGTTCCTCGGTGAGCCGCTCCAGCACGTAGCGCAGCATCAGCACCGTGCAGTCGTGCGCGACCAGCAGGACGGCCCGCCCGGCCTCCTCCTCGCAGACGTCCCGCAGCAGGCTGCGCACCCGCAGCGCGACGTCGGCCCAGGACTCGCCGCCGGGCGGCCGGTAGTACAGCTCGCCCATCTTGCGCCGCCGGGCGGACTCCTCCGGGTGCTTGGCCTCGATCGCGGCCCGCGTCAGCATCTCCAGGACGCCCAGCTCGCGGTCGCGCAGCCGTTCGTCGTGGCGCACGGCGAGGGTGACCGGGACGGCGCCGAGCCCGGCGGCCTGGGCGAGCGCGATCCGGGCGGTCTCGGTGGTGCGCACGTACGGCGAGCACCAGACGCTGCGCGGGCGGTCGGCGCTGGGCAGGGCGGCCCACCAGCGGCCGAGCGCCTGGGCCTGCTGCTGGCCGTGCAGCGACAGCGGGATGTCGGCGTCCCGGCAGCTGATCGGGACGCTGAGCGCGCCGGCGGCCTCGGCCAGCTGGAACTCGACGTTGGCGGTGGACTCGCCGTGCCGGGTGGCGATCAGCACGGACGGCAGCCGGGTGGCCGACACCGGGCGGTGGGTGGTGAGGTGGTGCGGGCTCTGGGTGGACTGGTGCTGGCCGTTGAGGGTGGTGCCGAGTTCTGCCATGGCCGCGTGCTCCCCGTGGGTCGATCAGTTGCCGGCCGGTCGCCGGTCCGGTCTGGTGGTGCCCTGCGAAGGCGGCTGTTCATACATATGATCGCGCCGCCTTCTCCAGTGTTCACGGAGAGGGCGGCGCGATCACAGGGCGCGTGCGGCGCGAATCAGTGCGCCGCTACGGGCTCCGGCGCGTTCTTCGGCTCCTCGTCGCCGGCCTCGGCGCTGTAGTCGGCGGGCCTGGTCTCGTCCGGGCCCTCGGGCGCCTTGACGGCGCGCAGCACCAGGGTGAGCGCCACCGCGACGATCAGGTTGAGCGCGAAGGCGGTCAGGCCGATGTAGCCGATCTCGCCGATGCCGGGGATCGCGGCCGCGTTGCCGCCGAAGTGCTTGGTGGCGGGGCTCGCGATGCCGTAGGCCTTCCAGGTGCCGTAGGCCATGCCGGCCGCCCAGCCGGCGAACAGCGCCCAGTGGTGGAACCAGCGGGTGAACAGGCCGCCGACGATCGCCACGAAGGTCTGCAGGATCCACAGGCCGCCGAGCAACTGGAGGTTGATCGCGGCCTGCTTGTCCATGCCGAGCACGAAGACCAGCGCGCCGACCTTCACCAGCAGCGAGACCAGCTTGGCGATCCGGGTCTCGTCCGCCGGGGTGGCGGCGGGCTTCAGCCACTCCTTGTAGACGTTGCGGGTGAACAGGTTGGCCGCCGCGATCGACATGATGGCGGCCGGCACCAGCGCGCCGATCCCGATCGCCGCGAAGGCCACGCCGGTGAACCAGTCCGGGAACATGTCGGCGAACAGCTGCGGCACGGACAGCTGGGCGTTGAACTTCTTGTCGCCCTTGCCGACGCCCGCCGCGATGGCCATGAAGCCGAGCAGCGCCAGCAGGCCCAGCATCAGCGAGTACGCGGGCATGATCGCCATGTTGCGGCGCACCGTGGCGCGGGACTTGGAGGCCAGCACGCCGGTCACCGAGTGCGGGTACATGAACAGCGCCATCGCCGAGCCCAGCGCCAGCGTCGCGTACGTCCACTGCTTGTCGCCCGGGAGGGTCAGCGAGCCGGCGGACTTGGGGGCGCTGAACTTGTGCGCGGCCGCGTCGAAGATGTGCCCGTAGCCGCCGAGCCGGATCGGGATGTAGATCACCGCGACGATGATCACGATGTAGATCAGGGCGTCCTTGACGAAGGCGATCAGCGCCGGGGCGCGCAGCCCGGAGGAGTAGGTGTACGCGGCCAGCACGCCGAAGGCGAGGAACAGCGGCAGGTCCTTGACGAACCAGTTGGCGTTCTCGCCGCCGCCGACGCCCAGCACGTCCAGCACCGCCTGGATGCCGACGAGTTGGAGCGCGATGTACGGCATGGTGGCCAGGATCCCGGTCAGCGCGACGACCAGGGAGAGCGGCCGCGAGCCGTACCGGCCGCGGACGAAGTCGGCCGGGGTGACGTACCCGTGCACCCGGGAGACCGACCAGAGCCGGGGCAGGAAGAGGAAGACCAGCGGGTAGGCGACGATCGTGTACGGCACCGCGAAGAAGCCCGCCGCGCCGGTCGCGTAGACCGCCGCCGGGACGGCGACGAAGGTGTACGCGGTGTAGAGGTCGCCGCCGAGCAGGAACCAGGTGACCCAGGTCCCGAAGCTGCGGCCGCCCAGGCCCCACTCGTCCAGGTGCGCCGCGTCGTCCGCGCGCCGCCAGCGGGCGGCGAGGAAGCCCATCACGGTGACCAGGACGAAGAACAGCACGAAGACCGTGAGGGCCGGCACGTTGACGTGGCTCATCGCGCGCCACCCGCCTTCCGCGCCGCCTTGCGGGCCTTCTCGTCCCGGTTGATCAGCAGGTACGCGGCCACGGTGAACACGGCCGACACCGGCACCCAGAGCAGCTGGTACCAGTAGAAGAACGGCACCCCGCCGACGCCCGGGTCGGTCTTGTCGTACGAGGACACCCACAGCATCGCGACGATCGGCACCAGCAGGGCGAGCCCGGCCAGCACCCGTTCGGGGGTCACCGCGGGCACCCGGTCCCCGGGTGGCTCGGGCATGACAGGTTCGACGGTATCGGGATCAGACGGCATCTTCGGCTCCGCTCCGGAGGGTTCTCCCCGTCGGCGCCGCAGCCCGCGGGGCACCGCACGCCCCCGCGAACCCGCCGAGCAGCACCATCGGTGATCGACAGTCAGTACGGCTGCGCAATCTAGGGCATGGAGTGATCCATGTCACCGGGGTCGGTGCGACTTCCCGCCATCCGGACGCCATCCGGCCGCATTCGACCGGTACTGCTCCTCCCGTGACGCGAACGGGCACCGGCGCGCGCGGGTCGCGCGCGCCGGTGCCCGTGGTGCGCGGGGGGAGTGCCCCGCCCGGACTGCTCCGCCCCGGACTGCTTCGCCTCGAACTGCTCCGTCCGGAACTGCTCCGCCCGGACTACTCGGGGCGCTTGAGCCGGGTGATGAACTTGTAGCGGTCGCCGCGGTAGATCGAGCGGACCCACTCCACCGGGTCGCCGTCGGCGTCGAAGGAGTGCCGGGAGAGCTGGAGCATCGGCAGCCCGAGGTCGGAGCCGAGCAGCCCGGCCTCGCGCGGGTTGGCGAGGGTGGTCTCGATGGTCTCCTCGGCCTCGGCCACGGTGACCCCGTACACCTCGCGCAGCGCCGCGTACAGCGAGTTGTGCTTGGCGAGGTTGCGCCGCAGCGCGGGGAAGCGCTTGGCGGACAGGTGGGCGACCTCGATGGCCATCGGGTCGCCGTTGGCCAGCCGCAGGCGCTCGATCCGCAGCACCCGGCCGCCGGGCTTGATGTCGAGCAGCGGGGCGAGCCGGTCGTCGGCGGTGATGTAGCCGATCTCGATCAGCCGCGAGGCGGGCTCCAGGCCCTGGGCCCGCATGTCCTCGGTGTAGGAGGTGAGCTGGAGGGCCTGGGCGACCTTGGGCTTGGCGACGAAGGTGCCCTTGCCCTGGATGCGCTCCAGCCGGCCCTCGACGACCAGTTCCTGCAGTGCCTGGCGCACGGTGGTGCGGGAGGTGTCGAACTGGGCGGCCAGCGCGCGCTCGGGCGGGACGGGGGTGCCGGCTGGCTGGGTCTCGGTGAGCTGGAGCAGGTGGCGCTTGAGACCGTAGTACTTGGGGACGCGCGCGGTCGGGTCGGCGCCGGCCTGCGTCGGGAGGTTTTTCACCTCGGGGTCGTTGACCTGGGCGGTGGTTCCCCCGTCGCTGCTCATCGGACCTGTTCTCCCGCTTCTCGCGGGGCCTTTACGGGCCCCGCCACATAGTTAACGGGTGACATCGTTGCATGTATGGCTACGGAACGAATACCTCATCACGCGATGAACGATGTGCGGTGTCGGCTTGATAACGGGTGGTCCGGATCGGTCGAACAGCCGTTGACAGGCCCATTGGTCTAGGCCAAGCTCCAGGCATCTGGTCTACACCACTAGGCCGGTCACTATGAATCCCCCCACCCGCTCGAAGGGGTCCGCGGCACCTTTCCCCCCGCTTTACGTGGGTCTGCCGCTGCCGCCCGACGGGGGTAACCCAGGCATCCCTCAGGAGGATGGCGTGAAGCGTCAGCTCATCGCGGCGGTCGGCGTCGCAGCAATGGTCGTCGGCCTGGCGGCCTGTGGCTCGGACGGCAAGAGCAAGGACAACGCCGGTTCGAACTCGTCGTCCGCGGCGGGCGCCAAGAACTACAGCGGCAAGACGCTGAAGGTGTGGCTGATGACCGGCTCCGCCCCGAAGGGCTGGACCGACGCGGTCAAGAGCGAGTTCGAGACCACCTACCCGGGCTCCAAGGTCGACTTCCAGATCCAGGAGTGGGACGGCATCGGTCAGAAGGTGACCGCCGCGCTGTCCGAGGGCTCGGTCGACGTCGTCGAGCTCGGCAACACCCAGACCTCCGGCTACGCGGCCTCGGGCGGCCTGCTCGACATCACCAAGGACAAGTCCGCCCTGGGCGGCGACGGTTGGAACGCCAACCAGAACGAGGCCGCCCAGCTGGACGGCAAGCAGTTCGCCGCCCCGTGGTGGGTCTCCAACCGCGTCGTCGCCTACAACAAGGACCTCTGGGCCAAGGCCCAGCTGACCGACGCGCCGAAGACCCTGGACGAGTTCTACGCCGACCTGGACAAGCTGAAGGCCACCGAGGGCGTCGTCGACCCGATCTACCTGCCGGGTCAGGAGTGGTACACCTACTTCGGTCTGCTCACCGGTGAGGGCGGCAAGATCGCCAAGAAGGACGGCGACAAGTGGGTCGGCGGCCTGTCCTCGCCCGAGGCGCAGAAGGCCTTCGAGACCTACAAGAAGCTGCAGGGCTACTCGGCCACCGGTCCGAAGGACAAGGACGAGGCCACCCCGCAGCAGAAGGACGTCTTCGGCAAGGGCAACGTCGGCACCATGATCGCCCTCGGCTGGGAGCTCCCGGCGGAGAAGGACATGCCGAAGGACAAGATCGGCTTCTTCCCGCTCCCGGGCAAGACCGCTGACAAGCCCTCCGGCGTCTTCCTCGGCGGCTCGAACCTGGCGATCGGTGCGCAGAGCAAGAACACCGACATGGCCAAGGACTTCCTGAAGATCGCCCTCAACGACAAGAACGAGGGTGCGGTCGCCGCCGCCGGCAACATCCCGAACAAGGCCGCGCTGAACAGCCAGCTCACCGGCGACTTCGCGAAGGCCGCCCAGTCCGCCTCGGCGGTCGGCGCGGTCACCCCGATCACCCCGAACTGGGCGAGCGTCGAGGACAAGCCGAACCCGATCAAGGAGTTCCTGACCGCCGCCCTCCAGGGTGGCGACTACGCGGCCACCGCGAAGAAGTACGACGACGAGATCGCGAAGCGGCTCAACCAGAAGCAGTAGGCACCGAGCGGCGTCGCTCACCGACCCCCGGCGGGGGGTCGGTG
>NZ_JBHVPH010000038.1:0-61116 GCF_042887425.1 Kitasatospora sp. NPDC057940 | reverse complement strand
AGGGCCCGCTGCGCCGATGACGGCGCAGCGGGCCCTCGGGCGTGCCTGCGGATCGGCCCGGCTCAGGCCCGCAGGGCTGCCGGGACGACGGCGAACAGCGCCGCCGCCAGGGTGACGGAGAGGCAGAGCGCGGCCCAGCGGGCGCAGATCCGGCGGCACTCGCTGCGGTAGCGGGCGGCCAGCCGGCGGCAGCGCTCGACGGCGCGGTCGACGACCTCCTCGGCGTAGCGCAGCCGGTCCGCGGCGTAGGCCTGCTCCAGGCTCTCCCGCTCCGCGGCGGGCAGCCACGGGAACTGCCCGGCGAAGGCCCGGGCGTCCCGCTCGGCCGCCGCCACCTCGGCCTCCCAGGCGAGATAGCCCTCCAGCCGGGCGATCTCCGCCCGGGCGTTCACCCGGCCGCCCGCGACGGGCCTGCCCTGCCGAGGGGTCCGCGCTCCCGGCGGACGCTGTCTGCCACCCATGACCGCTCCTCATGTCCTGTCGAGGTGTGCTGTCGGGACGCCCTGTCGAACCGTCCCGCCGAACCGGCGCGGGAGACCGCTCCGCAACCAGGCCACTACTATCAGTGACCACCCGGGTGGGCGGGGCGACTCGC
Source organism: Kitasatospora sp. NPDC057940 (assembly GCF_042887425.1). Classification (NCBI taxonomy): domain Bacteria; kingdom Bacillati; phylum Actinomycetota; class Actinomycetes; order Kitasatosporales; family Streptomycetaceae; genus Kitasatospora; species Kitasatospora sp. NPDC057940. The sequence goes on along the minus strand of NZ_JBHVPH010000038.1, from coordinate 60,521 downwards.
CGAGCCGCCGCGCGACTCCTCGCACCCCGCCCGGGCGGATCCGCCCGGGGTGTCGGATCCGAAAAAGTTGCGTGCCACGCACTCTTGCGCGGCACGCAGACTTCCGGCGAGAGTGGTGGTCATGACGAAGAGTCAGATCGGTCTGCGGGAACGGAAGAAGGCCGCGACCCGGGAGGCGCTGAGCTGGGCCGCGCTGCGCCTGGCGGTGGAACGGGGCCTGGAGAACGTCCGGGTGGAGGACATCGCGGCCGCCGCCGGGGTGTCGCCGCGCACCTACAACAACTACTTCTCCAGCAAGGCCGAGGCCATCGTCTCCCGGCACTGCGACCGCATCCGGCTCGTCGGCGAGGCGCTGAGCGAGCGGCCCGCGGCCGAACCCCTCTGGGAGGCGCTCACCCGGGCCACCCTCGCGCCCTTCGACGGCGCGGCCGAGCAGCCGGACCCGCGGTGGACCGCCTCGGTGCGGCTACTGCTGCGCGAACCGGCCCTCCAGGCCGAGCTGGCCCGCGCCGGCGCGGACGCCGAGGCCGGGCTCGCCGCGGCGGTCGCCGCCCGGACCGGGGCCGACCCCGGCGGCCTCCACCCCAGACTGGTCGCCGCCGGCGTCCTGGCCGCGCTCAGGGCGGCCAGCGACGTATGGCTGCGCGCCGACCCGCCGGTACCGCTGCAACCACTCCTGGCGGAGGCGCTGCGGCAGCTGGCGGCCGGCCTCCCCGAACCGTCGTCTTCCTGAACTCACCGTCGCACAGGGGGATCTACCATGACCCACGATGTCATCATCGCCGGCGCAGGCCCGAACGGACTGATGCTGGCCTGCGAACTGGCGCTGGCCGGAGTCCGGCCGGTGGTGCTGGACCGGCTGGCCGAACGTTCGTCGGAACAGAAGGCGAACGGGCTGGTCGGCCAGGTCATCCGGCTGCTGGACCACCGCGGCCTGTACGAGCGGCTCGGCGGCCCGGGCGCCCCGACCCCGGTGCCCCGCTTCGTGTTCGGCGCGTTCCCGCTGGACCTCCGGGAGCTCGACGGCAACCCGCTGTACGCCCTGCCGGTGCCGCAGCACCGGATCGAGCAGGCCCTGGAGGAGCGGGCCCGCGAACTCGGCGTGACCGTGCACCACGGCCGCGAGGTCACCGGCCTGGCCCAGGACGCGGCGGGGGTGACCGTCGAGGTCCACGGGCCGGACGGGCCGCAGCGGCTGCGCGCCCGCTACCTGGTCGGCGCCGACGGCGGCCGCAGCACCGTCCGCAAGCTGGCCGGGATCGGCTTCCCCGGGGTCACCTCACCCGACCCCGTCGCACGCATCGCCCACGTGCGCCCGCCCGAGGGGCTGCAGGTGCTCGACACCGGCGAGGTCCTGCTGCCCGGCTGCCCGACGCCGTTCCGCCCGTTCACCCACACCCGCACCGCGCACGGCGTGTTCGTGCTCGCCCCGATGGGCCCGGAACTCGCCATGATGGCCACCATGGAGTGGGCCGGCCCGCCCGTCGACGAGACCGTGCCGGCCACGCTGGACGAACTGCGCGCCAGCGTCCGCCGGGTGACCGGCGCCGACCTGCCGCTCGCCCCGGCCGACACGCCCGGCGCGCACACCCCGCGCCGCCAGGTCGGGCACAACACCCGGCTCGCCGAGCGCTACCGCGAGGGCCGGGTGCTGCTGGTCGGCGACGCCGCGCACGTGCACGCCGCCACCGGCGGTCCGGGCCTCAACCTCGGGCTCCAGGACGCCGCGAACCTCGGCTGGAAGCTGGCCGCCGACCTCCGGGGCTGGGCCCCGCCCGGCCTGCTGGACAGCTACCACCGCGAGCGGTACCCCATCGGCGAACGGGTCTTCATGCACTCGCAGGCCCAGATGGCCCTGATGTCCCCGGGCCCGGCCGTCACCGCCCTGCGCGCCCTGTTCGGCGAACTGCTCGCGTACCAGGACAACCTCGGGCGGATCGCCGCGCTCATGGCGGGCAGCGACGTCCGGTACGACACCGACTGCCCGCACCCGCTCGCCGGCGGCTTCGCGCCGGACCTCCCGCTGACCACGGCCGCCGGCCCCGCCCGGCTCGCCGAACTGGCGCGCGGCGGCCGGGCCCTGCTGCTCGACCTCGCGGAGGGCCCGCCCCGGCTCGCCGACCTCGCGGCCGGCTGGAAGGGCCGGGTGGACGTGCTCACGGCCGACTGCCCGCAACGGCCCGCCGGCGCGCTGCTGGTGCGCCCGGACGGCTACGTCGCCTGGGCCGGCGCTCCCGGGGAGGAGGATCCGGACGGGCTGCTGCGCGCGCTGCACGCCTGGTTCGGCGAACCGGACTCCGCCCGCTGCTGAGCACCCGCACCCGGACGCCCCACCGGCCCCGGTCGGGGCGGCCGGGGCCGGGGGGAGAGAATGGACCGCATGTCCCGACGTCACTCCGCGCCCCGCGCCGCCGCCGCGCCCCGGCTGCTGCCCTCCTCGCCCTGCCCCTGCGGCCTGCCCGCCGCCTACGGCGACTGCTGCGGGCGGCTGCACCGCGGCCAGACGGCTGCCACCACCGCCGAGTCCCTGATGCGCTCGCGGTACAGCGCCTTCGCCGCCCAGGACGAGGCCTACCTGCTGCGCACCTGGCACCCGGACACCCGGCCCACCGAGGTGGACTTCGACCCGGCGCTGCGCTGGACCGGCCTGGAGGTGGTGTCCACCACCGAGGGCGGCGCCTTCCACGCGGAGGGCACCGTCGCCTTCCGGGCGCACTGGACCGAGGGCCGCGAGCAGGGCGTGCTCACCGAGCACAGCCGGTTCGTCCGGCACGAGGGCGCCTGGGTGTACCTCGACGCCCTCTCGCTCGGCTGACCGTCGGGGCCCCCGACGGGCGCGCTCCTACAGGTAGTCGTCCAGCCGGCCGAGGGCGAAGCCCTGCGCGGTGACGTCGTTGACGACCTTGCGGAGCAGGTCCGGCATCGAGGCCTTCCAGAGGTCGACGCCCCGGAAGTGGGTGAGGATGATGTCGCCCGGGTGGAGCCTGCGGTCGTCGTAGCGCCACTCCATGTGGTCCGGGAAGGCCTCCTCGTTCCACAGCGGCACCGCCTGGACCCCGCAGGACGCCGCCGCGCGCAGCGTGTCGTCGTTGTACTCGCCGTACGGGGGCCGGAACAGCCGGGGGCGGACGCCGATCTGCTGCTCCAGCTGGTCCTGCTGACGGCAGATCTCGTCGCGCTGGGCGTCGTAGCCGAGGACCTTCAGGTTGCGGTGGTTGATGGTGTGGTTGTTGATCTCCACCCCCTGGGCGTGCAGGTCGCGGAAGTAGCCGTAGTTCTCGCGGGCCAGGTAGTCGGAGACGTAGGTGCTGAGCGGGATGCCGAGTTCGTCGGCCATCCGGGAGAACTCCGGGTCCTTCTCGGAGCCGTCGTCGACGGTGAGGAAGACCACCTTCTCGTCGGTCGGCACCCGGTAGACCACCGGCGGCCGCCCGTCCTTGAGCTTCACGCCCTGCGACTGGGCCAGCACCGGCCTGGTCGCCGGGCGCGGCGGCGCCTTCAGCGGCGGGGCCTGCAGGCCCCAGCGGTGCGCGGTCTCCAGGGCCGCCCGGGTTTCCGACTCCCGGCGGGCGACCGCCTCGGTGCCGGCCTCCTCCTCCTTGCGGGCCAGGCCCGGCAGCGCCGGCAGCGCCTCGGGCGGGCGGCCGACCCCGTGCTCGACGACGGGCACGGCACCCGGCGCGGGCGGGACGACGGCCGGCCGCGCGGGGTCGACCGGCCCGGCACAGCCGGCGGCGACGGCGGAGAGGCAGACGGTGGCCAGCAGGCCGGTCCGCACACCCGCCCGAGCACCGGCGCCGCGTCCCTGAATCCGCCTCAAACCCGCATTAATGCGATGATTTGATGATCTGTTCATAGACGCACTGCTCCCCCACAGCGCACCCCCGCCAATCCCCTCATCACCCGTGCGGGGCAACGACGCGCCGGGCTCCTTGCCCTTCCTTTGCCGAGCCGGCCGGGCACCCGAGCCGACCGGGCGGCCGTGCGAAACCCGATTGCGGACCGGGCCCGCGACCACCGATCATGCGCCCATGAACGACACCGCGCCCCGCACCGCCCGCCTCTGGTCCGTCGCCACGGCGGACGTCACCGCACCCGAGGCCCTGGCCCTGCTGCGCGAGTACTACTACGACGTGGCCAACCGCTACTACCGCCTGCACCTCGGCCGCGAAGGCACCCCCGAGGAACTGGAGTCGGGGCTGGCCGGCTCCCCCAGCGACGACCTCGCCGCACCGGACGGCCTCTTCCTGCTCGGCCACTACGACGGCGCGGCCCAGTCCTGCGCGGGGCTGCGCCGGCGCGACGCCGACACCGTCGAGCTGACCAGGGTGTTCGTCCGTCCCGGCCTGCGCGGCACCGGCGGCGGCGCCCGGCTGCTCGCCGCCGTCGACGAGGCCGCCCACTCGCTCGGCGCCCGGCGGATCGTCCTCGACACCCGCCTCGACCTGGTCGAGGCCCGCGCGCTCTACACGCGCCACGGCTACCGCGAGATCCCCGCCTACAGCAGCGGCCCGTACGCCCAGATCTGGTACGGCAAGGAGCTGGCCGACCGGAGCACGCCCTAACCCGCCTGCGCCAGAGCGGCCGTCAGCTCCGCCGTCGAGGGCGGGTTGGCGCCGGGGCGGGAGACGGTCAGCGCGGCGGCCGTCACCGCCTGGGTGAGGCAGCCGGCGAGGTCGGCTCCGGCCGCGCGGGCGTGCAGGAACGCCGCCGTGAAGGAGTCCCCGGCGCCGACGGTGTCGGCGACCGGCACCGGAACGGCTGCGGCCCGCGCGTGCCCGCCCCCGGCGGTGAGCGCGAACGCGCCGTCGGCGCCCAGGGTCACCGCGACCACGGCCGGGCCGAGGGCGAGCCAGCGCCGCGCGACCGCCTCCGCGTCCTCGCCGGGGTAGAGCCAGGCCAGGTCCTCGTCGCTCGCCTTGACCACGTCGCTCAGCGCCACGCAGCGCTCGACCCGCCGCACGGCCTGCGCCCGCTCGCCCATCAGCGCGGGGCGCACGTTCGGGTCGTAACTGATCTGCGCCCGGCCGCGCCACCGCTCGACCAGCGCCAGCACCGCCGCCGCGCCCGGGTCGGTGACCGCCCCGATCGAGCCGAGGTGGATCGCGCCCGGCGCTTCGGCGAGTTCGGTCGGCGGCAGCGTCCAGCCGATGTCGAAGGTGTAGCCCGCCCGCCCCTGCCCATCGAGGCGCACCACGGCCGAGGGGGTCCGCGCCACCCCGGCGGCCCGGACCACCACCCCCGCCGACTCCAGGTGCGCCCGGATCAACCGGCCGTTGGCGTCGTCCCCGAGCTGGGTGAGCAGGGTGGCCGGCCGCCCCAACCGGGCCAGGCCGTAGGCGACGTTCGCGGGGCTGCCGCCGGGGTGGACGGTGTCCGGGGCGCCATCCGTGCGGACGATGTCGGCGACGCACTCGCCGATCACCAGAACGTGCGAATCGGGGCTGGTCACGGCGGCTCCTGGCATCCGGTACGCGGGCGTCGTCTCGGCCGCCAGCCTACGGGGTGCACCCGGGCATGAAGGACGGCCGCCGGACCTGGCCAGGTTCTCCGACGGCCGTGGCCTCGTCCGTCAGGGGGCGAAGCACTTCGAACGTTAGTCAGTGCGCGACGGCCCCGCCATCGCTGTAGGCCGTCCGGGGGATGGCCACGTGTCGACGGCCGTCCGGGTGGCGGCGCCCGGCGGGCGCCCCGGTCCGCTAGGGTCCGTGCCCGGTGCGTCGCGCACGCACCGCCGCCCGGCCCCGCTCCTCACCGGGGCTCCCGGAGCCACGAGTCCCGAAGCCCCGACTCCCGCAAGCCAGGCCCCCGAGGCCACGACTCCCGAAGTGCGGTGATCGCCCTGTCCAGGCCCCGTGTCGGCCTCGTCCTCCCGCTCGTGCTCAGTGCGGTGCTGCTGTCCGCCGGCACCCCGACCGCCACCGCCGCGGACGGCCTCGGCGACCCGGTCTTCCCCTCGCTCGGCAACAGCGGGTACGACGCGCTCGCCTACGACCTGTCGTTCGACTACCGCGCCGATACCCGCACCGTCGACGCGACCGCGGTGATCACCGCCCGGCCGTCCCGCACCCTGGCGCGGCTGGAGCTGGACGCGCTGGGCCTGACCGTCCGGGCCGTCCGGGTCGACGGGCGCCCGGCGGGGTTCGCCGCCCACGACGAGAAGCTGACCATCACCCCGCCCCGGCCCCTGCACCGCGGCACCACCGCGCGGCTGACCGTCGAGTACACCGCCGACCCGCGCGCCAGGCTCCCGCACACCGGCTGGGTCCCGACCCCGGACGGCTTCGCGGTGGCCGGTCAGCCGGACAGCGCGCACACCGTCTTCCCGTGCAACGACCACCCCAGCGACAAGGCCCGGTTCACCATCGCCGTCACCGCGCCCGACGGCCTGCTGGGCGTCGCCAACGGGGAGCTGACGCAGACCCAACGGCTCGGCGGCGGCCGGACCACCCGGCGCTACGCCTCCCGCGAGCCGATGGCCACCGAGCTGGTGCAGGTCTCCGTCGGGAACTACACCGTCCGCGAGCGCACCGGCCCGCACGGCCTGCCGCTGCGCGACGTCGTCCCGACCGCCCGGGCCGCCGACCTCGAACCCGCCCTGGCGCTCACCGCCGGCCAGCTGACCTGGGCCGAGCAGCGCCTCGGGCCGTTCCCCTTCGAGACCTACGGCCTCCTGCCCGCCGACACCGACGACCCGGACGCGTTCGGCTTCACCGGCCTGGAGACCCAGACCCTCACCCTGTACAAGCCGAACTTCCTGCGCCGGCCCGAGTCCGCGATCGGCTCGCACCAGATGCACGAGCTGGTGCACTCCTGGTTCGGCGACAGCGTCTCCCCCGCCAGCTGGGCGGACCTGTGGCTCAACGAGGGGCACGCCGACTACTACGCCCTGGTCTACCGCTACGAGCGCGGCTGGCCGGACGCCTGGGGCCACACCACCCTGGTCGACCGGATGCGGGCCCTCTACGGCCTCGGCGACCAGTGGCGGCACGACTCCGGACCGGTCGCCGCTCCCAGCGCCGCCAAGCTCTTCGACAGCCAGCGCTACACCGGCGGCGCGCTGGTGCTGTTCGCGCTGCGCGAGCGGGTCGGCGCCGAGACCTTCGACCGGATCGAGCGCACCTTCCTGCGCGAGCACCGGTACAGCACCGCCACCACCCTGGACTACCTGCGCACCGCCTCCGAGGTCTCCGGCCAGGACCTCTCCGGCTTCCTCACCGACTGGCTGTACGGGCTGCGCACCCCGCCGATGCCCGGCCACCCCGACTGGACGGTCACCCCGGTGGCCTCGGCCCCGACGGCCGCCGCCCGCGGTGTCCCCACCGAGCCGCCGCGCGGCTCCGGGACGCTCTGACCCACCGCCACCCGGCCGGCCCGATCCGTGGTCCGCCGCCCCCTGCGTCCCACCCGTACGCCCCTGGCGCGCCGCATCGTGCGCCCGGACGCCCCGTGAGCGCCTCTGGCCGGACGGGCCCGACGCGGCCATCGTGGTGCCCACGGCCCGCCCGCCGCCCGGCCGAGTCCCGGCCGGCTCGCGGGCCGTCCAACCTCCCCGCGCCGGCCGACCGAAAGTCACCGCGCCCGGAAGACAACCCGGAACACCGTCCAGCACGTTCATCAGCTGTGAGTAGGACACCACGATCGCGGCCCAGCAGGCCGCCACAGCTGACAGGGACGGCGCGGACACCATGGCGGGGACGGCGGGATGAGGGATGGCACACCGGACTTCGAGGAGTTCGTCTCCGCCTGCGGCCCGAAGATGCTGCGAGTGGCCTGGCTGTTGACCGGCGACCCGCACCAGGCGGAGGATCTGCTGCAGACCGCGCTCGCCAAGATCTGGCCCAAATGGGACCGGATCTCCATCGACCGGCCCGAGGCCTACCTGCGGAAGGTGCTGGTCAACTGCAACGTCTCCTGGTGGCGCCGCCGCTGGACCGGCGAACTGCCGCACGGCGAACTGCCGGAGCCGCCGCCGGCGAGCGTGGACCCGTACGAAGGGGTGGTGCTCGGAGAGGTGGTCGCCCAGGCCGTCCGTGCCCTGCCGCCGCGCCAACGGGCCGTGGTGGTGCTGCGCTTCTTCGAGGACCTCAGCGTCGAGGAGACCGCCGAGGTCCTGGGCTGCAGCACCGGCACGGTCAAGAGCCAGACGCACCGCGCGCTCGCCGCGCTGCGCGGCCGGCTGCCGGCCCGGGAACTGCTGCTGGCGGGAGGACCCAGTGATCGGTACTGACCTGCTGGACCCGGACGACCCGAGGCCGGACGGCGGTGAGGGCGAGGAGCTGCGGGTCCTGCTCCACCAGGCCGTACCGGAGCTCGCCACGCCCGAGGACCGGATGGAACGGGTACGCGCCCGCGCCATCGGCACCCGACGCCGACGGCGGGCCGCCGGGCTCGGGGCCGGACTGACCGCAGGGCTGGTCGCCGCAGCGCTCGCCGCCGCGCCCGCGATCGCGCCCACGCCGGAGCACGGGGTGGCGGCGGGGCCGAGCATGGCGGCCGGACCGGCCGAGACGGTGCCGGGCGGGGAACCGCCCGTTCCGACGGACGGCGCCAGCGCGACACCGACCACGGTGCCGACGTCCCGGTCGCAGGTCCACTTCTCGTCGTACCCGGACGTGGTGCTCGACCTGCCGAGCGGCTGGTACAGCCAGAGCACCTTCAACGGCGACCCCCGGAACGGCATCGGCTACCTGGCCACCGGGCCGATCAGCCCCGCGTCCCCCTGCCGGACGGCGGGCATCACCTGCCCGTCCGACTCGCTGCTGCCCGCCGACGGCGCCCTCCTCACCCTCCGGTTGGTGGACCAACCGGACCTGGTGGGGAAGTTCACCACCTCATCGGCCGTCACCTCCGACGTCGCGCTCGACAAGGAATGCCTCTCCCTCGGCGGCACCCGCGAGCTCATCGGCAATCGGGCCCTCGCCCGGACCGGCACGCTGGTGCTGATCCGGCTGACGGCCTGCCTGCGGGAGCCGTCGCACCTGACGATCCAGCAGGTGCAGCAGGTGCTGGACTCGATCCGGACCGCCGAGGGGAGCACTCCCTCGTCGAGGGCGACCCGCTGAGAACCGGCCGGGCTGGCCGGGCCTCCCGGGCAGACCTGGCCGACCTGGCCGACCTGGGTCCAGTGTCAGTGGCTCCTGCTAGCGTCCCGAGCACGATCAGAGAACGGGGGTCCTCTCATGGGTGGCGAGCAGCGACGGGCAGGTGCCGGGGTCTGCGACCGGTGGACGGCGCGGTGGTACGGCGCGGGCGGCGGGGCGGCCCTGCGCGGTGCGGGCGCCCGGCCGATCACCGTCGGGCCGATACCCGGGGTCGGGCCGGTCTCCTCGGGCGCCGCCGGGCGGGCGTTCCACCGGTCCTGACCCGGCCGTGACACGGCGGTGCGGGCCCGGCTGCCGTGCCGGGCCCGCACCGGGCGGGTCAGTACCAGGGGGTCAGTACCTGGCGGGTCAGTACCGCAGGACGGCCGCGATGTGGCCGCGGGCGTCGAGTTCGCCGGTGGGGACGAACTGCACCTTGGCACCGGTGTCGAGGGCGCGCTCCACGATCTCGTCGACCATGTCCTCGCGGACGTCGGGCTCACCGGCCGCCGCCGGGACGAGGTGGTTGTCGGTCACCCGGACGGGCTGCCAGTAGTCCTCCTCCACCGCGACCAGCGCGGCGCGGCCCTCGGCGACGGTCTGCCAGACCTCGTCGATGCCGGCGGCCAGGCCCTTCACGCCCTGGGCCTGGTCGAGGCGCTCGTGGAGCTCGGTGACGGCCCTGCTGGCCTGCTCGGCGACCGTGGACCGGACGGCCTCGGCCACCGCGGCGGCGGCGGCGTGGCCGAGGCCGCCGTGCGAGACCTGGGCGGTGGCCCGCTTGGCAGCGGTGCCGACCTCGTCGAGCAGGGAGATCGCGGCGGCCTCGCCGAGCACGTACAGCGGGCGGTTGTCGGCCTCCAGCACGGCGGCCAGCGCGGTGTCGGCCGAACGCAGGAAGCGGCGGGTCTCCTCGTCGCGGAAGGTGCTCGGTACGTCCCCGATCCGCTCCTTGCGCTCGACGTCCCAGTCCGGCGGAACCTGGTCGAGCGGGAAGGCGGCACCCGTGTGCTCGGCCAGGTGCGTCCCGCTGCCGCTGAACAGGGCGACCCGGTCGGCGGCGACGGTCAGCACCCAGTAGGGCGCACCGGCGGTGTAGGCGGAGACCAGGTTGCGGGTCAGGAAGGTCTCGGACAGCACGACCCGGGAGGGCACCGGGCGCGGCAGGGACCACACCTGGTGCTCGCCGGGGGCGGCGAAGATCACCAGGCCGTCCTCGGCGTGCACGAGGTCGACCTCGGTGAGCGCGCGGTCCAGCTGCTCGACGACGTCCAGCCGGTCGGCCCGGCTGACCGCCTCGTCGGCGTGCAGCCGGTTCTTCGCCTCGGCGACGAGGTTGCGCAGGCGGACCGGGTCCTGGGTGTTGTCGGGCTCGCTGCGGTGGGTGGGCAGCAGAACGGAGACGGCCGGGTAGCGCCGGGGGCGGCGCAGCTCGGCGAGGACGGCTGGCGTGAGTTCGGCTGCGTGCATCGGGTGCCCTTCGTGTCGCGGTGGGGGGGTCCTGGTCGATGAGACCGACGTCGATGAGACCGAAAGTGTGGTGATTCAACCGATTTGCCGGAATCATTCCCGACCCCTCCCCATCCCACCGCCCTCCCACGCCTCCCGCCACCGGAAAAGGCTCGGGGCCCGACAGCCCGTCCGGTGCCCGTGGCCTCGACCGCACGGCCACGGACGAGGGAATCCACCACCGTCCTCGTAACCCGACCGGCGGATCGTCGTTGGACCCGCCATGAAGAAGCGCAGCATGCTCGCCGTCGCCTCGCTCGCCGTGGGTTTCGTGGCCTCGCTCACCGCACCGAGTGCACACGCCAGTGCGGTCGGGGGGCAGGACGGACTGTCCGGATCCCTGACCAGTGCGCCGGACGCGTTGCCGGGGCAGGTCGGGGACGCGGGCGGCGTGGTCGGGGAGGCGACCGGGTACGTGACGGGCTCGGCCGACGGACTGGTCGGGGTCACCCCCGCATAGCTCGCAGCGGCGTGGTGTCAGGGCAGCGCGGCGGCGCGGTGTCAGGGCAGTGCGGCGTCAGGGCAGCTGGGCGCCGAGGTCCTGGGTCCAGTAGGTGCCGGCGGGGCCGGTGGCCAGGCCGATGCCGACGTCCTTGAAGCCGCAGTCCAGCATGTTGGTCTGGTGGATGCCGCCGTCCATCCAGTGGGCGACCACCGTGGCGGGGGACGTCGGACCCCGGTCGAGGTTCTCGCCCCACTGGGACCAGCGGTAGCCGACCGCCGTCAGCCGGGCGTCGGTGCGGACGCCGTCCGGGTTGACGTGGTCGAAGAAGCCACGGGCGACCATGTCGTCGGCGTGCTTCTGGGCGGCCGCGTGCAGCCGGGGGTCGATCCGCAGGGGGGCGCAGCCCACCTTGCCGCGTTCGGCGTTGACGAGGTCGACGAGTTGGCGCTCCGGGCTGGGTGGCGGCGGGGCCACCGACCGGGTGGCGGTGGGTGACGGCGTGGCCGTCGGCGTCTCGCTGGGGGTCGGCGTGGGCGTGGCCGTCAGGGTGACCGGGGCGGCGGCCGGGGTCGCGGCGGGCACCGGGGCGGCGGGAGCGGCGGCCGGGGTGGTGGGAGCGGGGGTCGCCTCCCTCGGGGTGTCGGCGGGGTGCGACCAGACCAGGGCGAGGGTGGTGACGGTCACCACCGCCACCGCACCGCTCGCCAGGACGGCCTTGCGCGCGGCGGTCCCGGCCCAGCCCGCATGGGTGCTCGCGGCGGTCGGGGCGGTGGCGGCGACGGTGGCCGCGGTGTGCTGGAAGTGCAGCAGCGCGGGCGAGCCGAGCGGGATCGGCACCAGGGCGAGGCCGGCCAGCAGTCCCTCGGCGGGGAAGAGGTCGCGGCCGAGGCGGTCGCAGGTGGCGCAGCCGCGGATGTGGCGGGCGATGCGCTTGCGCCACACGGAGTTGGGGGTGCCGTCGAAACCGGTGGTGACGTCGGCGAGTTCGGGGCAGCGGGGGTAGGCGCCGAGGGCGCGGACGACGATCCGGCCGGCTTCGAGCTGCTTCTTCATCCGCTGCACCCGGACGGCGGTGTGCTGCGGGGTCAGGTCGAGGGCTTCGGCCAGTTCGGCGCGGGTGAGTTCGCCGCTGGCCTCCAGCCACCAGAGGGCGAGGAGTTCGCGGTCGTCGGGGTCGAGCCAGCGGGTGGCCTCGGCGACTTCCCGGCGCTGGCCGGAGAGGCCGAGGCGCAGGACGGTGAGGTCGGTGAAGTCGGCCCTGGGGTCGGCGAGTTCCCAGGTCTCGTCGAGGCCGCCGACGGTGGGCTGCTGCTGGCCGGCGGCGTGGCGACGACGGATCTGGTTCATCGTGATGGCGACCAGCCAGGAGCGGAAGGACTCCGGCTCGCGCAGCCCGTCCAGGCCGTCCAGGGCGCGGATCATGGTCTCCTGGGCGACGTCGTCGACGTCGGCGTGACCGTCCAGGGCGCGCCCGGCGACGTTGTAGACGAGCGGCAGCCAGGCGGCGACCAGCGCCTCCTGGGCCTGCCGGTCGCCCGCCTGGGCCGCGCGTACCAGGGTGGTCCCGGTCCTGTTCTGCACGTCAGCGTTCATGGTCCGCACTCCGTCTTGCCGTGTTCCGTTCGCCGCTGCCTCCTCGGAGACCTGTGGTGAGTGATCAGATAACAACAATTTGCGCGGAATCGGAAAACGGACCCTGCCGGAGGGCCGGTCAGGCCGGGGCGGCGAAGACCTGGGTCCACCAGGGGCCGCCGGAACCGGTCCGCACACCGACCCCGAGCTGCTTGAACGCGCAGTTCAGGATGTTCGCACGGTGACCGGGGCTGTTCATCCAGGAATCCATCACCGCGGCCGGGTCCTTCTGGCCGCGGGCGATGTTCTCGCCCCAGGTGCTCCAGCGGTAGCCGGTCGCCTCTATGCGGTGGTCGGCGTGGTCGCCGTCGGGGCTGGCGTGGTCGAAGTAGTTGCGGTCCGCCATGTCGTCGCTGTGCGACTGGGCTGCGCCGGCCAGCCGGGGCTCGGCGCTGACCGGGCCGCAGCCGGCCTTGGCGCGTTCGACGTTGACCAGGTCGACGACCTGCTGGGCGGAGGAGGGCGCGGCGCCGCCGCCGACCGGGGTGCGCACCGAGGCGCTCGTGGGGGCGGGGGCGCCGGTGCGCTGCGCGGCGGCCGGGGTGCCGGTGGGCTTGGCGGGAGCCGGAGCGGGAGCGGTCGCGGGCGTGCTCGGGCTCGCCTTCCCGGTGGCCGTCGGGGTCGGCGTCGCGGTCGCCGGAGCCGTCGGGGACGCCGGGGCGGCGGGGGTGGTCGCGGCGGCACTGGTCGGTGCCGGTGCCGGGTCGGTGGCGGTCGGGGTGACCGGCGGCGCGGCGACGTCGGGGCCCGCTCCCCCGGCGCCGGGGACCTGGATGCCGTCGTGGGTACCGGCCTCGGCTGCTATCAGGGCGGCGTCCGCCGCCAGCGCCTGGCCGGTGGCGTCCCGGTCGACCTGCTTGCCGCCGTAGGCCGCGTAGCCGGCGCCGACCAGGGCGGCGAGCAGTCCGGTGCCGGCCACGGCGGCGGCGACGGCGGCGACCGGGCCGACCGGACCGCGCCGTCGGGCCCGGCGGCTCCGGCCTCCGGGGCGTTCCGTGTGCCGCTGGGCGGCCCGGCGCGCGGCGCGGCCGCCGGGTCGGCCGGAGGCTCCGCTCCGTGCACCGCTCTCGGCACCGTTCGCCGGGAGGATGGTCGTCCTGTCGTCGCTGTTCACGTGCCCACGCTTTCTGTCCGGGTCGGCGGGTCGGGTGCCGACACCTGGGAGACCGCCCGGCGGCGCGCCGATAACAGAAAGTCCGAACGAATGTCCGGCGACAGGGGTGCGGGCCCGGTCGCGGCCGCACCCGGGGCACGGTCCCCAGGCCGCACCCGGGGCACGCCCTCAGGCCGCCCGGCCGCGGGTCACGGGGCGTCCGGGGCCATGTCGTAGGTGACGAACATCGTCCGGGTGGCGACCTGGTCGTACTTGCTGCGGGCGCGGTGGTTGTCGTCGGCGGTGATCCAGCGGACGGTGTTCCAGCCGCGCTCGGCGGCGATCGCCCGCAGCCGGGCCAGCAGCTGGTCCACCGCGCCGCCGCCGCGCACCTCGGGCGCGACGAACAGGTCGTCGAGGAAGCCCCCGCCGGCGCCGTGCAGGGGGCGGGCGAAGGGGCGGTAGTGGGCGAGTCCGACCGGCGTGCCGTCGCCGTCGCGGACCAGCAGGCCCTCCAGTTCGTGGTCCGGGTCGTGGAGCCAGGACCAGACCAGTTCGGCCTTCTCCTCCGGCATCGGCACCCGGTAGAACGCGCAGTAGCCGCGGAAGAGTTCGCGCCAGGCGGGGTAGTCGGCGCGCTCCGGCGCGCCGATGCTCCAGCGGGTCGTGGTGGTCAACTCGGTCTCCCTCGATCGGGCGGGCCCCGGGATCGCCGGGCCGCGGTGTGGCGCCAGCATGACGGGCCGTCGGCTCCGAGCCGAGCTCCACCACGGCCAAGACCGGCCGCCCGCGCACTCCACTCCGGCGCGGTACGGGCGCGCCGCCCGCCGTGCGGCGGCCGGTCGGGTGACCGATCCTGGACGCCCGGCCACGCACCACCCGAGGAGCGCCATGCGGCTGCGGCACCTGGCCCGGACGTCCCGCGCCGTCGCCGCCGAGCCCGGGCGGCGGGCCAAGACGGCGCTGCTCGCGGACTGCCTGCGCGCACTGGGCCCGGCCGAGGCCCCGGCGGCCGTGGGCCTGCTGTCGGGCGAGTCGCAGCGGCTGCGCACCGGCGTCGGCCCGGCGGCCCTGCGCGACCTGCCGCCGCCCGCCGCCGAGGCCTCGCTCGGCGTCCGGGAGACCGAACGGGAGCTGGAGCGGATCGCCGGGGTGCACGGTCCCGGCGCGCAGGCCGAGCGGCGGCGGCTGCTGGCCGGGCTGTTCGCCCGGGCGACCGAGGTCGAGCAGGCGTTCCTGCGCGCGGTGCTGGTCGGCGAGCTGCGCCAGGGCGCGCTGGACGCGCTGGTCGGCGACGCCGTCGCCCAGGCGGCCGGGGTACCCGCGGCGGCGGTGCGCCGGGCGCTGATGTTCCGCGGCTCCGCCCGGGCGGTGGCGGAGGCGGCGCTGACCGGCGGGGCGCCCGCGCTGGCCGCGTTCCGGCTGGAGGTGGGCCGGGCGGTGCGGCCGATGCTGGCCGCCTCCGCGCCCGACGTGGCCTCGGCGCTGGAGCGCACCGGCCCGGCCGCCCTGGAGTGGAAGCTGGACGGCGTCCGGGTGCAGGTGCACCGGGACGGCGCGGAGGTCGCGGTGTTCACCCGCGGCCTGGACGACATCACCGCGCGCGTCCCCGAGGTGGCCGAGGCGGCGCTCGCGCTGCCGCTGCGCTCGGCGGTGCTGGACGGCGAGGCGATCGCGCTCGGGCCCGACGGGCGGCCGCGCCCCTTCCAGGAGACCGCCGCGCGCACCGCCTCCCGACGGGATCCGGAGCGGCTGCGCGCCGAAGTCCCGCTCAGCGCCTTCTTCTTCGACCTGCTGCACCGGGACGGCGAGGACCTGGTGGACCGCCCCGGCCGGGAGCGGTGGGCGGCGCTGGACGAGGCGGTGCCGGAGGGCCTGCGGGTGCCCCGCACCGAGACCGGGGACGGCGAGCGGGCACTGGCGTTCTTCCGCGAGACCCTGGCCCGCGGTCACGAGGGCGTCCTGGTCAAGGACCCGGCGGCCGGGTACGCGGCCGGGCGGCGCGGCGCCGGCTGGATCAAGGTGAAGCCCCGGCACACCCTGGACCTGGTGGTGCTGGCCGCCGAGTGGGGCAGCGGCCGGCGGCGCGGGCTGCTCAGCAATCTACACCTGGGCGCCCGGGCGGCGGGCGAGCCCGGGCTGGGCCCGTGGGTGATGCTCGGCAAGACCTTCAAGGGCCTCACCGACGAGACGCTCGCCTGGCAGACCGCCGAACTCCTCGCCCGCGAGAGCGGGCGGGACGACTGGACGGTGCGGGTCCGGCCGGAACTGGTCGTCGAGATCGCCTTCGACGGTCTCCAGCGCAGCCCCCGCTACCCGGCGGGGCTGGCCCTGCGGTTCGCCCGGGTGGTGCGCTACCGGCCGGACAAGGGCGCGGCCGAGGCCGACACCGTCGCCACCGTCCGGGAGATTGCCGCCGCCGAGGGGCTGTGAGCCGTCCTTTGGCGGAGTAACGTCAATTTCAAACCCCTTTGCGGCGGCGCTGGACCGGCTCCGAACCGAATCGGCCATTCTGGACGATCCCCGCATCGCCCCTCCGTGGACGCAAGGGTGGCGGTTAGGTTGGCAATGACAACGAGAGGCGGCCGCCGGACGCCCGGCGCCGCACTGGCGAGAGGTGCTCGACCATGAAGGTGAGCGTCGACCGGGACCGCTGCTGCAGTTCCGGGATGTGCGTCCTGAACGCTCCGGAGATCTTCGACCAGGACGAGCAGGACAGTCTGGTGGTCCTCCGTCAGACCGAGTTCAAGCCACCGCAGTTCGCCGTGCTGAGGCTCGCCGCCGAGCTCTGCCCGGGCGGCGCGATCACCGTCACCGAGGAGGACTCCGCCGAGGACGCCGGCTGACGCCCCCACCGGCTCCCGACGGTCCCCCGCCCGCGCCGACCCCGGCCACCGTGACGGCCGCCGCTCCCGGCCGCCGTCGCGCGAGCCGGCGGCCCCGGCGCCATCCCACCCACCCGAGGACATCGCGACGCAAGGAGACCCCACCTTGACGAGCACACCCACCGCCCGGACCTTCCCGATGCCCGCCCCGCGCGACGCCGGCTGTCCGTTCAGCCCGCCGCCCGCCTACACCGAGGCCGCCGCGACGGCGCCCATCACCCGCGCCGACCTGCCCGGCGGCGAGTCCTGCTGGCTGGCCACCGGCTACGCCGAGGTCCGCACCATCCTGTCCGACCGCCGGTTCAGCGCGGACGCCCGCCACCCGGGGTTCCCGATGCTGGTGCCCGGCCGCCGGGAGGCCCTCCTCGCCAACCCGAGCTTCCTGCGGCTCGACGACCCCGAGCACGCCCGGCAGCGCCGGATGGTCACCGGCGACTTCCTGGTCAAGCGGGTCGAGGCGATGCGCCCCGGCATCCAGCAGATCGTCGACGAGGCGCTCGACCGGATGACCGACGGCCGGACCGAGGCCGACCTGGTCGCCGACTTCGCGCTGCCCGTCCCCTCGCTGGTGATCTGCCTGCTGCTCGGCGTCCCGTACGAGGACCGGGACCGCTTCCAGGGCCTCAGCCGGACCCTGCTCAACAAGCACAGCTCGGCCGAGGAGGTCCAGGCCGCCTCGGACGAACTGCGCGAGTACCTGGGCGGCCTGGCCGCCCGCAAGCGGGAGGAGCCGGGCGACGACATACTCAGCCGGCTCGCCGTCCGGGACGACCTCACGCCGGACGAGGTCGCCACGACCGGCATCCTGCTGCTGATAGCCGGGCACGAGACGACCGCGAACATGATCTCGCTCTCCACCGCCCTGCTCCTCGACCAGCCCGAGCAGATCGCCAGGCTGGCCGACCCGGCCACGCTGCCCGGCGCCGTCGAGGAACTGCTGCGCCACCTGACCATCGTGGACCACGGCCTGCCCCGGGTCGCGCTGGAGGACGTCGAGCTGGGCGGCACCGTGATCAGGGCCGGGGAGGGCGTGATCGCGCTGATCTCCACCGCCAACCAGGACGAGGAGATGTTCGGCGGCGCCGACCTGCGGCCGACCGACCAGCTCGACCTCGACCGGGACGCCCGGCGGCACATGGCCTTCGGCTTCGGCGTGCACCAGTGCCTCGGGCAGCCGCTCGCCCGCGCCGAGCTCCAGATCGCCCTGGCCACCCTGTTCCGACGGCTGCCCGGCCTGCGGCCGGCGGCCACCGGGGAGGGCCGGAAGTTCCGCTCGGAGGCGTTCATCTACGGAATGCGGTCGCTGCCCGTCACCTGGTGACGGCCGTCGAACGGAGGGCGGGGCCGGCCGGCGACTAGCCCGTTCGGCTGGCCCCGGGGCCGGGGCGGGGGCAGGCTGGGGGGTGAGAGACAGACCCGGCCCTGCCGCACCCCGGCTCGGAGCGCGCCCGGACCGGCCGAGGAGACGGAGCCCGCCATGACCGACATGAGCGAACGGGCCGGGATGAGCACGGACCGTGACGAGGACGTCCGCGCCGCGGATCCCGAAGAGGGCATCACCTCGATGCAGAACCTGCACGCGCAGGACACCTCCCAGGCGGAGGGCGAGCCCACCCTGGAGGAGTCCGGTCCGGACCGCTGAACAGCTGTGAGCACCCGACCGCCCGGTGGGACCGGGCGGTCTTCGCGACCGCAGGTGTCGCTGCCCGGACAGCGGCTCACCGGCGGGGGAGGATAAGCGCATGACCGAACACGATCAAAACGGCAGGCAGGCCCGACCGCCCGTCGACCCGCGCACGTCGTGGGCGACCTGGACCACGCAGTCGATCATCAGCGGACCCGGCGGGGTCACCACCACCGAGATCGGCCCCATCTCCGGCGACCTCACCGTGCACACCACCTGGGCGGACGGCGAGGCCCGGCTCACCGTCCAGTACACCGGCGCGCTGGACTGGTACACGGTGACCGGCAGCCCCGTCCCGGCGGCCGACGAGACCACCGCGCGGGCGATACACCAGGCGATGGTGAACGGCGTCAAGGCCGGCCGTGGCGCGGCCGCCCCGGCGCCGCCGGACAGGCCCTAGGAACCTCAGTCCCCCGGGACGACCTCGCCCCGCACCGCCGGCGCCGCGGCGGCCCAGTAGGCGCGGTCGGCCGGGGGACGCGCACGCAGATCGGCGCGGACCTCGCCGGCCAGCCGGCGGGTGTCGCGCCGATTGACGGTGGCGCCGATGCCGGCGCCGACCAGCAGCGGGGTGAGCGACGGCAGGCGGCGCAGCGAGCTGCGGGTGAGCCGGCGGCTGAGCTGCTGGCGCACCTCCGCCCCGAGCGCCAGGGCGGCGAACCCGGCCGGCCGGGACAGCAGCCTCGCGTCGATGCCCCGGCGGTTGGCCCAGGCGGCCAGGTAGGCCCCGGCCCGCTGGGTGACGCTGCCGGGCGCCCGGGCGCCGTAGACCTCGTGCAGTTCGGCGATCAGCTTGATCTCCACGGCCGCGACGGCGAGCGTCTCCGCCGCGATCTCCACCGGCATCGCGGGCGGCACCGGCAGCATCGCCGCCGCGCCCACGCCGGCGCCGAGCGCGCCGGAGGCCCGGACCGCGCCGGTGACCAGCAGGTCGGCCAGCGCCTCGGGGTCGGCCGCGCCGGGGTGCTGGGCGCGCAGCGTGGCGAGGTCGCGCACCGGGATCCGCGGCGCGGCCTGCACCAGCTGCTCGGTGAGGGCGCGGCCGCCGAACGCGGCACCCTTGGCGGCGACCCGGCCGCCCCGGCCGAGCAGGCGGGCCACGTTCGCCACCAGGGCCCGGCCCCGGCCGCGGCCGGCCCGGTACTCGGCGATCCGCCACTCGCCCCCGGGCTGCTCGGCCTGCTCGACCAGTTCGGCGAGCTCGCCGGCCAGGCCGGCGTCGGGCACGGCGGCGGGGGTGGGGGCGGGCTCGGGGACAGGCCTGGAACGTCCGGGTTTACGGAAGACTGCCATAGATGTCCGGTACCCCCTCCGCTCCCGGGGTACGCCCTACCCGGTGATCTCGACCCCGTGCCAGAACGCCACCCGGCCGCGGATCTCCTCGGCCTCCGGCTTCGGGTCGGCGTAGAACCAGGCCGCGTCGGGGTTGGTCCGCCCGTCCACCTCCAGCGTGTAGTAACCGGCGGTGCCCTTCCAGCTGCAGACGGTGGTGGTGTCGGACGGACGCAGGAATTCGGTCCGGACGGATTCGACCGGAAAGTAGTGGTTGCCCTCGACGACGACGGTCTCGTCGCTCTCGGCGACGACGGTGCCCTGCCAGCGCGCTGTGGTCATGCGGCCGATTGTGCCCCAGGGGCGGGCCGCACCCGGGTGCTTCGCGGAAATCGTCGGCGGATGCCGGACGCCGGATTCCAGACGGCCGGGGCGGCGGTCAGGGCAGCGGCTCGGCGTGGACCGGCAGGTGCGGGGACTGGTGGCCGCCGCTGGCGAGCATCCGGACCTCGCCGGCGTCGCTGATCTCGGCGCGGACGATGCCGCTGGCGTCCTCGTACACCGGGTGTCCGCCCGGGCCCGTCGCGCTGGTGCGGACGACCACGACGACGTCCTGCGGGGCCTGGGTGCCGGGGGTGCCGGGGAAGGTGAGCACGTAACGGTTCGCGGGGGTCATCTCCATCTCCTGTCCCGATTGTCCCGATCTCCTGGTCCCGATGCGCGGCCGCGGTCGGCGGGCCCGCCCGACGGCGGTCGGCCTACGCGGTGGCCTCGGCGGCCCGGGCGGGCGCGCCGCGGACCTCCAGCTCGGTGAGCAGCCGGGCGGTGGCCTCGGCGACCGCGTCCACGGCCCGGTCGAAGGCCTCGCGGTTGTGCGCCGCCGGGGCGCGGAACCCGGACACCTTGCGGACGTACTGCAGCGCGGCGGCGCGGAAGTCGTCCTCGTCGGCGTCGAGCGTCACCGGCGGGCGCAACGTCTTGATGTTGCGGCACATGCACCCAGTCTCGCGCGTGGACGCCGTACTGGCGACCCCCTCCCGTCACACGCACCTCACGGCGGCGTCATCCGGCCGGATTAGGATGCCGGACGAACGAATCCCCCCGTCCCGCCGCGCCTCCCCGTCCGCGGGCGTCACCCCGGAGTCACCCCCTTGCCTCTCGCGCTGCTCGCGCTGGCCGTCACCGCGTTCGCCATCGGCACCACCGAATTCGCCGCCATGGGGCTGCTCCCCCAGGTCGCCGACGATCTGCACGTCTCCATCCCGCAGGCCGGCTGGCTGATCTCCGCGTACGCGCTGGGCGTGGTCATCGGCGCCCCGCTGCTCACCGCGCTGGCCTCCGGCCGGTCGCGCAAGGCGGTGCTGGTGGCGCTCGCCGGGCTGTTCGCCACCGGCAACCTGCTGTGCGCGCTCGCACCGGACTTCTGGACGCTGGCCGCCACCCGGCTGATCACCGGACTGCCGCACGGCGCGTTCTTCGGGGCCGGCGCGGTGGCCGCGGCCGAACTGGTGGCCCCGGACCGCCGGGCCCGGGCGGTGGCCGTGATGTTCTCCGGCCTGACCATCGCCAACATCGTCGGTGTGCCGGCCGCCACGCTGCTGGGCCAGCACCTGGGCTGGCGGGCGACCATGCTGGTGGTCGTCCTGATCGCCGCCGCCGGGACGCTCGCCATCGCCCGGCTGGTGCCTTCACTGCCCTCCCCCGGGCAGGCCGGCCTGCGGCACGAGCTGCGGGCCTTCCGCAACGGGCAGCTGTGGCTGGCACTGGCCACCGTGGTGTTCGGCTGCGGCGGCTTCTTCGCCTGCTACAGCTACATCGCGCCGCTGCTCACCGAGGTCTCCGGGTACGCCACCGGCTCGGTGACGCTGGTGCTGGCGCTGTTCGGGGTGGGGATGACGATCGGCAACGTGATCGGCGGGTTCGCGGCCGACCGGGCGCTGCGCCCGACGGTCTGCGCCGCCTTCGTGCTGCTGGCCGCCACCCTGGCGCTGTTCGCGGTGACCGCGCACGCCCGCTGGTCGGCCGCCGTCACGGTGGTGCTGATCGGGCTGTTCGGCTTCGCGATCGTGCCGGCCGTGCAGACGCTGGTCCTGCAGAAGGCGCGCAGCGCGCCGACGCTGGCCTCGGCGACGGTGCAGGGCGCGTTCAACCTGGCCAACGCGCAGGGCGCCTACTTCGGCGGGCTGGCCCTGGACGCCGGGTTCGGCTGGACGGCGCCGACGCTGGTGGGCGCCGGCCTGGCCGCTGCGGGCGCGCTGATCGCGGTGCTCGCCTGGGCGGCCGACCGGCGCCGGCCCGTGCCCGCCGCACCGGAGCCCGCCGCGACGGCTGCGGCCGCGGCGGCTCCGGTCGGCGTCCAGAACTAGGGCTGGGCCTGGGCCTGGGGCTGGGCGAGGGGTTCGAGCTCGCGGTGGGCGGCGGCCAGCAGCAGGTAGCCCTCGCCGTTGGCCTTGATGCCGGCCTTCTCGTCCTCGGTCAGCTCGCGGCGGACCTTGGCCGGGACCCCGGCGACCAGCGAGCCGGGCGGCACCCGCATGCCCTGCGGCACCACCGCGCCCGCCGCGACCAGCGAACCGGCGCCGATCCGGGCGCCGTTGAGGACGGTGGCGTTCATCCCGACCAGGGCGTCGTCCTCGACCACGCAGCCGTGCAGCACCGCGTTGTGCCCGACCGAGATCCGCTCGCCGACCACCAGCGGGAAGCCCGGGTCGGCGTGCAGGGTGCAGTTGTCCTGGATGTTGCTGTCCCGGCCCACGGTGATGGACTCGGCGTCGCCGCGCAGCACCGCCCCGTACCAGACGCCCGCGCCGGGGCCGATCGTCACGTCCCCGACCACGACGGCGTTCGGCGCGAGGAAGGCGCCCGGGTCGACGGTGGGCACCTTGCCCCCGACTGCGGCGATCAGCGGCTCTGCCATGTCTCGTCCTCCTGGTGACGGTCGGCCGTTCCTGTCGCCGGACAGCGTAGGGGGCGGTCCGGTCCGCGGCACCCGCCCTACCCCTGCCCGCCGCAGAGGCCGGCGTTCACCGCCCGCTGCCAGGTGGCGAGGGCCGCGGCCGGATCCGGCGTGTCGTAGAAGGTCGTGCTGTTGGCGAACTGGCGCTTCCCGTCGAGCGAGCCGAGCATCATCGTGCTGTAGCCGGGGATCCCGCCGGCGTGGCCCCAGAACGCACCGCACGGGGTGTCCACCCGCTGGAGGCCGAGCCCGTAGGCCTGGCCCCCGCCGTGGGCGGTGGTCTTCTGCATCTCGGCGAGTTCGGCGGGGCGCAGCAGCCGGCCGCCGAGCAGGGCGCGGATGAACGTCGTCAGGTCCGCGGTGGTGGAGATGCCCGCGCCGGAGGGGCCGGCCATGGAGGGGTTGAGCGCGGTGACGTCGGCCGGGCCGCTGTCGAGCTTGAGGTAGGCGTGGGCGTGCGGGCCGGGGATGGCCGGGGAGTAGAGCGGCATCGAGGTGCCCGTCAGGCCGAGCGGGCGGATGATCCGGCGTTCCACCTCCTCGTTCCAGCCGTGGCCGGTGAGGCGTTCGATGATCAGCGCGACCAGGGCGTAGTTGGTGTTGGAGTACTGCCAGTCCTGGCCGGGGCGGAAGGCGGGCGGGTACTTGTCGGCGAGGTCGACCTGGTCCTGCGGGCTGTAGGACGTGTAGCGGCCGGTGTCGAGCCAGTTCTGGTCGTAGGAGTTGAAGGCCGGGTCCTGGGTGTAGTCGGCGACGCCGCTGGTGTGGTCGAGGAGTTCGCGGACGGTGATGTCCGCGCTGTTCGGCACCGCGCCGGGCAGCAGGCTCTCCAGGCGGTCGTCCAGTCCCAACCGTCCCTCGCCGACGAGTTGGAGCAGCACGGTGGCCACGAAGGTCTTGGTGGTGCTGCCGATCCGGAAGCGGCCCGCGGGGTCGGCGGGGGTGTCGGCGCCGAGCCGGGCGACGCCGCCGGCGGCGCGGTGGACGAGCCGGCCGTTCTCCCGCACGGCGGCGAGGGAGGACGTGGCGACGTTCTTCGCGGTCAGGTCGGCGAGGGCGGTGTCGAGGGCCGTCCAGTCGGTGCCGCGGTCGGTGGCGCTCGCCGGGCGGGCCGCGTCCTGGGCGGCGGCGGCCGGGGCGAGCGCGGCGATCAGGCCCGCGCCCGCGAGGGCCGCGACAGCGGCGCGCAGGGCCGGCCCGCGTCGGCGGCGCCGGGTGGTGGCGGCTGGGTCGGTGGTCATGACGTCCTCCCTGGTCCGGCCGGCAGGGCCGTCAACCTCAGCCGCTGCCACGGTCTTTGACACCATGGCAGGGTGACTGCGGGGCGGTCGTCAGCCTCCGGGGCGGCGCGTCTGCTACCTGGGGAGGGGCGTGACCCTGACGGGTTCCCGGAGTCGCGCCCCCGAGACGGGTCGGGGGCGCGGCGGGCCGGGGCGGGTCAGGAGGCCGGTGCCTTGGTGCGCAGGATCTCGATGAACGCGCGCAGCCACGCCGGGTGGTCGGGCCAGGCGCGGGCCGAGACGACCACGCCGTCCACCACCGCCTCGCCGTCGACGAATTCGGCGCCCGCCGCCTTCACGTCCGGCGCCAGCGCCGGGTAGGCGGAGCTGCGGCGGCCGGACAGCACCCCGGCGGCGGCGGTGATCAGCGGGCCGTGGCAGATCTGTGCGACCGGCTTGTCGCCCGCGAAGAAGTGCTGGACGATCCGCTGCACGTCCGGGTCGTTGCGCAGGTACTCGGGGGCGCGGCCGCCGGGGATGACCAGCGCGACGTAGTCGGCCGGGTCGACGTCGGCGAAGGCGAGGTCGGCGGGCCAGGTGTAGCCGGGCTTCTCGGTGTAGGTGTCGTAGCCGTCGACGAAGTCGTGGACGACGAACTGGAGTCGCTTCCTGGTCGGGGCGGCGATGTCGACCTGGTAGCCCTCCTCGCGCAGCCGCTGGTACGGGTAGAACACCTCCAGCGACTCGGCGGCGTCCCCGGTGACGAGCAGGATCTTCGATGTCATCGCCGACATCCCTCCACATGGTCGAGCGTCCGACACGGCGTGGGCCCCGGCCGGTGGCCACCGGCCGCGGGCCCGGACCAACCTCCCGCACCGGCCGTGCCGTTGGCAACAGGGCGCACCGGGCGTACTGCGGCGCGTCACCGGGCGTACGCGCCTGCCGAGGGCCGTGCGCGCCGGGTCACCGCCCGGCTGCGGACCACGGCTGCCCGCGTCCTAGACTCCTGCTGCCCGCCACGACCGCACACCGGAGGAGCCCATGCCGGACCGCACCACCCACCTCGTCCTGCCCGGCTACCAGAACTCGGGCCCGGAGCACTGGCAGACCCGCTGGGAGGCCGCCGAGCCGGACACCTTCCGCCGGGTCCAGCAGGCGGACTGGGACCACCCCGACCGGAACGACTGGATCGCCCGGGTGGACGCGGCGGTGGCCGAGGCCGCCGCCGACGGGCCGGTGGTGCTGGTCGCCCACAGCCTCGGCTGCGTCACGGTGGCCCGCTGGGTGGCTACCGCTCCCGCCGGGCGGACCGCCGCGGTGCGCGGCGCGCTGCTGGTCGCCCCCGCGGACATCGACACCGCCGAAGTCCCGCAGCTGACCGGCTTCCGGCCGGTGGCCCTGGCGCCGTTCCCGTTCCCGGCCGTCGTCGTCGCCAGCACCGACGACCCGTGGGTCAGCCCCGAGCGGGCCCGGTTGTTCGCCGACGCGTGGGGCGCCCGGTACGTCGAGCCGGGCGCGTACGGACACCTCAACTCGGACTCCGGGCTGGGCGACTGGCCGGAGGGCCGCAAGCTGCTCGCAGAGCTGTGACGCATCGGACGGGGGGACGATGAGGAACCGGATGCCGAAGGCCAGGCGCGCCCTGGTCCGGCTGCTGCTGGCGGGCGGGGCGGCGGCCGTGCTGCTCTACACCGAGGGGCAGTGGGAGAGCCGCTCGGGCGGGCTGATGCTGGTCGCCGACCTGCTCAACCGGCCCGAGCTGCTGCTCGGCGCGGCGCTGGCCGCGCTGATCGCCGCCGCCTGGCTGGGCGACCGGCGCACCGCCGTACGGACGGCCACCCGGGCGGTCACGGTGACGGCCGGGGTGGTGTTCCTGCTCGGTGTGCTGGCCGCGCACAAGGTCTCGGCGGCCGAGACGCGCAGCCGGGAGACCGCCCCGGCCCGCCCGGAGCTGGCCCTGGTCGTGGTGCACCGCTCGTACGCCACCGCGCCGAAGGACAACGACGACTGGCAGGTGCTGCTGGAGGTCGGTGCGGGCTGGTCCGGGCGGCGCTGGTCGCTGGCCCAGATCGGCCGGGCACCGGACGACGCCCGGCTGGTGGAGGCGAGTTGGACCGGCCGGGACCAGATCACCGTGGTCACCGACTCCTACCGGCGGGTCTTCAACCTGGACCAGGACACCGGGGAGCCGGTCGAGGCACGGTAGCGTCCGCGCCACGGCGGCCCCACCGCGAGGGCGAACCGCCTGAGTACGGGTACTCAGGCGGGGCCGGGCGGCTCACTGGTCCTGGTTGTCGCCGGGGTCGGCCGGCGCGGCGGGGGCGAACGGGGTGGACTGCCCGGCCGGCGTGGACGGCGCGGAGCGGCCGACCGGGCTGTTCGGGTTGAGCGGGCCGACCGGGTTGCCCGTGCTGCCCTGATTGCCGGTGCTGCCCGGGGTGCTCAGGGCGCCGGGGCTGCTCGGGTTGCCGGGGCTGCTCGGCCGCTGCTTGCCCGAGCCGCTCCCGCAGGTGCCGGTCGGCGAGCCGCTGGGGGTGACGCAGTTCGGGTCGCGCTTGGGCGGGTCCGGGATGTAGACCGTCGGGAACTCCTTCTCCGGCATGTTCCGGACGGCGTCGCTCATCGCCTGCTCCCAGATCGGGCCCGGGCCGGTCGCGCCGAAGACCTCCTGCTGGTAGTGGCCGCCGATCCGGATGTTCTTCATCGGCACCTTGGTGCCCGGGCTGCCCAGCCAGACCGAACCGGCCAGGTTGCCGGTGTAGCCGGTGAACCAGGCCGACTTCTTCTCGTCCGTCGTCCCGGTCTTGGCCGCGATCTGCCGGCGGTCGTCCAGCCTCAGCTCCTTGGCGGTGCCCTTCTCCGTCACCCCGAGCAGCACGCTGTTGATCACGTCGGCGGTGTCCGTGGACATCGCCTCGGTGCACTTGGCCGGGCTCACCGGGACGTCCTTGCCGTCCACCGTGGAGATCTTGTTGATCGCCAGCGGCGCGCAGTAGGTGCCGCGGGCGGCGAAGCTCGCGTACACGTTCGCCATCGTCAGCGGGCTCACCTCCTGGGTGCCGAGGCCGAGGGCGGGCAGCTCCTGCAGCGGGTCACCGCTGGCCTTGCCGGTGACGCCCAGCTTGTTGGCCATCTGCTTGACCGCGCAGAGGCCGATCTCCTGCTCCATCTGCACGAAGTAGGTGTTCACCGAGAGGGCCATCGCCTCCTTGAGCTCGTACGGGCCGACCTCGCGCGCGCTCTCGTTCGGGATGCTGCCCTCCTTCTTGCCCTTGCTCAGGTTCTTCCAGGTGCCGTCGCAGGTCTTCATCGTCGGCCAGTCCATGCGGTTGGGCGAGTCGTACCGCTGGGTGGGCGGCAGGCCGGCCTCCAGGGCTGCGGCGGCCACGATCGGCTTGAAGTTGGAGCCGGGCTGGAAGCCGATGCCGCCGCCCATCGCCGCGTCCACGTTGTAGTTGACGACGGTCTGGTTCTTCTCCTTCGCCAGACCGTAGGGGCGGGTCTGCGCCATCGCCAGGATCTTGCCGGTGCCGGGCTCGACCATCGTCATCGCCGCCGAGACCGGGTCGGTGACGTACACCTGCTCGGAGACGGCCTTCTGGGCGGCGGCCTGCTTCTCCGGGTCCAGCGTGGTGTAGATGTTGAGGCCGCCGGTGTCCCACAGCTTCTTGCGCTCCGCGGCGCTCTTGCCGAACACCGGGTCCTGCTTGACCACGTGGCGCACGTAGTCGCAGAAGAAGCCCATGCCGGCCTGGGCGGTGATGCAGCCGTTCTGCGGGTCCTGGTACTTCAGGCCCAGAGGAGCGGCCTTGGCCTCCCTGGCCTGGTCCGCGGTGATGTGCTTGTTCTCGACCATCTTGTCGATGACGGTGTCCCGGCGCTTCTGCGCGGCCACCGGGTGCAGCTTCGGGTCGTACTGGGACGGGTTCTGCACCAGCCCGGCGAGCATGGCCGCCTCGGGGAGGGCGAGGTCCTTCGCGTCCTTGCTGAAGTACCGCTGGGCGGCCGCCTGTATGCCGTACGCCTGGTGGCCGTAGAAGGTGATGTTCAGGTAGTTGGTGAGGATCTGATCCTTCGTCAGGTCCTCCTCCAGCTTGATGGCGTACCGGAGTTCCTGGATCTTGCGGCCGAGCGTCTTGCGCTGCGCCTCCAGGACGGCCACCGGGTCGTCGCCGGCCTTCTCCACGTTGACGTTCTTCACGTACTGCTGGGTCAGCGTCGACGCGCCCTGGACGGCGGCGCCGCTCTCCGCGTTCTTGGTGATCGCCCGCAGGATGCCCTTGAGGTCGACGGCGCCGTGCTCGTAGAAGCGGGCGTCCTCGATGTCCACCTGCGCCTGGCGCATCAGCGGTGACATCTGCTCGGCGGGTATCACCGTGCGGTCCCGCTCGTAGACCTTGGCGATCAGGCCGCCCTTGGCGTCGAAGACCTGGGTGGCCTGCGACAGCGCCGGCGCCTTGAAGTCGTCGGGGATGCTCTCGAAGCCCTCGGCGCTGCTCTTGGCCCCGAGCCCGACGGCGCCCGCCGCGGGAAGGATGAGACCGGCCAGCAGGACACCGCCGAGAGTGCAGCAGCCGAGGAACGTGACCGTGTGACCCAGGAATCCGATCGGGGTCTCACGGCGCCGCGGGCGCGGCACCCAGGTGTCGCCCGCGTCCGGGGCAGGTATGCGGCTCTTCGGTGACATAACTGGAACACTACGGCCGCGAATACCGTGCCAGGGCAGGGTGTTGGCGAAGCTTTGTCACAAATCCGCCACAGATTCGGCTCATTCCAGCCGGTCGGACGGGCGCCCGGGTTCGGACAAGGACCGTTCGCCTACGGCCTGTTGCTCCCGCCCGGATGACCGCCCGCCCACCGCGCTCCGGCTACCGGAGGGTCAGGACGCGCGGGCCGTCCTCGGTGATGGCGACGGTGTGCTCGATGTGCGCGGCGCGACTGCCGTCCGTGGTGCGCAGCGTCCAGCCGTCCGGGTCGGTGCGGTAGTCGCCCCGACCGCCCGCCGTCAGCATCGGCTCCAGCGCCAGCACCAGGCCGGGGCGCAGCGGGTAACCCCGGCCCGGGCGGCCCTCGTTGGGCACGTGCGGGTCCTCGTGCATGCTCCGCCCGATGCCGTGCCCGCCGAAGCCTTCGAGCAGGCCGTAGCGCCCGGCGCGGGCGACCCTGCCGATGGCGTGCGCGATGTCGCCGATCCGGTTGCCGACCACGGCGGCGGCGATCCCGGCCTCCAGGGCGCGCCGGGTGGTGTCGATCAATGCCGCGTCCTCGGGCCGGGCGGCGCCGACGGTGAAGCTGACGGCGGAGTCCCCGGCCCAGCCGTCCAGGAGGGCGCCGCAGTCGATGCTCACCAGGTCGCCGTCGCGCAGCCGGTAGCCGTCCGGGATGCCGTGCACGACGGCGTCGTTCACCGAGGCGCAGATGACGGCCGGGAACGGCACGGGCGCGAAGGACGGCCGGTAGCCGAGGAACGGCGAGGTGGCGCCGGCCGCCCGCAGCACGCCGTGCGCCACCTCGTCCAGTTCCAGCAGGCTGACGCCCACGGCCGCCGCGTCCTGCACGGCGGCCAGCGCGTCCGCCACCACCCGCCCGGCTTCGCGCATCGCGCCCAGGGCGGCGTCCGACTTGATTTCGACCACGGTGAGTCGTCTCCCCTCGATCCAATTCTTATACCGGTATTTGTATCACGGTCGGAGGTGCACGGTCGGAGGTAGGGGCGGCCACGCGGCAGGACGGGAGCACCGAGGCGGGCACACGGCGTGACCCGGCGGGGAGGGCCTAGTATCGACGGCATGGTGAGGACTCCACTGACCCCGTGGGAGCGCGAGCGCGGGGAGCGCTTCGGGGCGCTGCTGCGCGAGGCGCGCGGCGCGCGCAGCATGGTCGAGGTGGCGGCGGTGGCCGGCGTCTCGGCGGAGACGCTGCGCAAGATCGAGACCGGACGGGCGCCGACGCCGTCGTTCTTCACCATCGCCGCGCTGGCGTTCGCGCTGGACCTGTCGCTGGACGAGCTGGCCGCCGTGTGCGCGCTCCCGGAGGACGGCGAAGCCCTCTCGGCGTGACGCCTCGATGCCTCAACGCCTTGCCGTCTTGCCGCCACGCCCTGCTCGTCCTGGCCGGGAGCTTCCTCTTCCCGGAGATCCCCGGGGCGGACGCCGACGGCTGAGCCCCGAACCGCGCTCCGGACGGCGATCCCGAACGGCGGCGGCCCGCCGGGCGCGTGCTGCGCCGGGCGGGCCGTCGTGGGGCGGGGAGGTGGTCAGTTCACGGAGCTGTTGTAGCTGTCGATGGCGGGCTGGAGCTCCTTGGCCGCGTCGGCCAGGGCCTGCTGGGCGGTCTTGGAGCCGGCGATGGTCTGCTCGATCGCGGTCTCGACGCCCTTGCGGGCCTGCGGCATCACGCCGAGCAGGCAGCCCGCGGTGGCCGGGGAGGGCTTGGTGGCCTTGAGCTGCTCGATGGCCGTCTGGAACTGCGGGTACTTGGCCACCCACTCCTTGTCCTTGGGGTCGTCCAGGGACTTGCGGTTGACCGGGAAGTAGCCGGTGCCGGTGTGCCAGGCGGCCTGCTGCTCGGGGGCGGTGACGAACTTCTCGAACTCCCAGGCGGCGCGCTTCTCGGCGTCGGAGTGGCCGGGGCCGCTGATCCACAGCGAGGCGCCGCCGATGACCGGGCCGCCCTGGTCGGCGGCGGCGAGCTTGGGGAAGGCCGCGGTGCCGACGGCGAACTTGGCGGCCTCGGTGTAGCCGCGCAGCACGCCGGTGGACTCCAGGTGCATGGCGACGGTGCCGGCCTTGAACGCGGCCTGGGCGTCGTCGGTGTTGCGGCCGGTGTTGGCCGCGTAGCCGCCCTTGACGAGGTCGGCCCACCACTGGACGATCTGCGCGCCCTGGGCGGAGTCGAACACGGCCTTGCCGGCCTTGTTGGTGCGGCCGTTGTCCTGGTCGCAGTACATGGTGCCGGACTCGGCGAGCAGCTGCTCGACGAACCAGCCGTAGATGGCGGCGCCGAAGCCGTAGCGGACGGTCTTGCCGTCGGCGTCCTTCTTGGTCAGCTTCTTCGCCAGCTCGCCGAGTTCGGCGAGGTCCTTGGGCGGCTGGGCCGGGTCGAGGCCGGCCTCCTTGAAGGCGTCGGCGTTGAGGTAGAGCAGCGGCATGGAGGAGTTGAACGGCATCGAGACGAGCTTGCCGCCGACGGAGTAGTAGTTGCGGATGTTCGGGTCGAGGTCGTCGAGGGCGAAGCCGTCCTTGTCGGCGAAGGCCTGGGCCGGGACGGTCTGCTTGGAGTCGATCATGAACCGGGTGCCGATGTCGTAGACCTGCACCAGGGCGGGGGTGCCCTTCTGCTGCACCGCGGCCTTGTACTTGGCGACCAGGTCGTCGTACTTGCCCTGGAACTGCGCCTTGACCTCGATCTTGCCCTGGTGGGCGGCGTTGAACTGGCTGACCAGCCCGGTGAGGACCTCGGCGTTCTTCCCCGTCATCGAGTGCCAGAACTCGACGCCGGTGACGCCCGAGGCCTGGTCGAGCGCCTGGGCGCCGGGGGCGGCGTCGGAGGAGCCGCCGGAGCCGGAGGTGGAGTCACCGGAGCTACAGGCGGTCAGGGACAGGCCGGCCACCAGCAGGGCCGCGAGCGCGCGGGCACTCTTCTTCACGGGAGGGTTCTCTCTCTGTCGGGAGGGACGTGCTCGAAGGAGCGGGAGGAGCGGGAGGAAGCGGCGGAGCGGGTCAGCGGACGGCGCCCGCGGTGAGACCGCGGACGATGAAGCGCTGGCCGAAGACCACCAGGGCGAGCGTGGGCAGCAGGGAGAGCACGACGCCGGCCAGGATCAGGCCCGGGTCGGACATCTCGGAGTCGCGCAGCGAGGTGAGGCCGATCTGCAGGGTCTGCATCTTCGCCGTGCGGGTGATGATGAGCGGCCAGAAGTACTGGTTCCAGGCGGACAGGAAGACGTAGATCGACAGCGCCGCCAGGGCCGGCTTGTTGAGCGGGACGACGATCCGCCACAGGAACCGCCAGTGGCCCGCGCCGTCGATCCGCGCGGCGTCGCGCAGTTCGCCGGGGAGCTGCCGGAAGGCCTGCCGCAGCATGAAGGTGCCGAAGCCGGAGGCGAGGAAGGGCAGCACCAGGCCGAAGTAGGTGTTCCCGAGCCCCCAACCGGACAGCGTCAGGTAGTTGGGGATGATGATGGCCTCCCACGGGACCATCAGCGTCGCCAGGAACACCCCGAACACCACGGCCCGCGCCTTGAGCGGCAGGAACACGAAGGCGTACGCGGCGAGGACCGAGGTGAACAGCTGGGCGAGCGTGATGACGGTCGCCACGATCGCCGAGTTGGCGTACTGCCTCGCCAGCGGGACGGTGTCGACGGCGCCGGCGAAGTTCCGCCCGGTGACCGAGTGGGGCACCAGTGCCGGCGGGTAGGAGGAGAGTTCGGACGGGCTCATGAAGGCGCCGGCGATCGCGTAGTACACCGGGAAGGCCACGGTGACGACGGCGACGGCGAGCAGCAGGTAGACGGCGGCGCGGCCGAGCAGGTCGCGCGGCGAGCGTCCGGCCAGCACGCGGGGGCGCGGGCGCGGCGCGGCGGCCCCGTCCTGGGCCCCGGGCCCGGCCTCGGTGGCGGTCACGGTCATGCGTAGTGCACCTTCCGCTCCAGGACGCCGAACTGGACGGCCGTGCAGGCGAGGACGACCACGAGCAGCACCACGGCCTGGGCACTCGCGGTGCCGAAGTCGCTGGAGCCGTAGGCGAAGGCCTTCTCGTAGACGGAGTAGACGAGGGTCCGGGTGGCGCCGTCGGGGCCGCCCTTGGTGAGGATGTGGATCTGGCCGAAACTCTGCAGCGAGTGGACGGTGGAGACCACGGTCAGGAAGAACAGGTTCGGGCCGAGCATCGGCACCGTGATCGAACGGGCCAGCCGCAGCCCCGAGGCGCCGTCGATCCGCGCGGCCTCCAGGATCTCGCCGGGGATCGAGCCGATGCCGGCGGACAGCACCAGCACGTTGTAGCCGAGGCTCATCCACACCGTGGTGACGGCCACCGAGACCAGCGCGTACCGGGAGTCGGTCAGCCAGCCGATCGGGCCCAGCCCGACGTGCGAGAGCAGGCCGTTGAGCACCCCGCTGGCGGGGTTGAAGAACACCGCGAAGACCACGGACGCGCTGGCCACCGAGAAGGCGAAGGGCAGCGCGAACGCGGAGCGCAGCAGCCGCACGCCCCGGATCCGGTTCTCCAGGAGCAGCACCAGCACCAGCGCGCCCAGCACGCCGGGCACCACGGTGAGCAGCGTGAACAGGGCGGTGGTGACGAGCGTGCGCCGGAAGTCCGCCGAGGTCAGCAACTCGGTGTAGTGCTTCAGCCCGACGTAGCGCGAGGGCGCGCCGAACAGGTCGTTGGCGTGTCCGCTCAGGTAGATGGTCCGTCCCAGCGGGTAGCCGATGAAGAGGACGAAGACCACCAGGGAGGGCAGCAGGAAGGCCCAGGCGAGGCCGTGCTCACCCCAGCGGCTTCGGCGGCCCTGGTGGGGCTTGGTGTGTGGTGCGGTCGGCATGGGTTTGCGCGTCCCGCCTTTCGTTGCGTCGGTTCCGGCCGAAACCGTGTCCTGCCCACACGACGGGTCGGAAACCCCACGGTGAGCAACGGGTGTCGTCGGGATTACGCGTTCGCGTCAGATTCGGCCGGTCGTGGGCGGACGGGCGTTGGGGCGCGTCCCCGGCCGGTCCTGGCGGGCGGGATGTGCGGCGCGCCCCCGCCCGTTCCGGTACGCCCTCCGGTGGCCCCGGACTGTCGGTGGGGCGTCGTACGGTTCCCGCATGGACGACACCGAGTTCGACATCCGGGCCGCGATGGCCGAATCGCTGCGGGGCCGCGCGGGCACCCGGGCGCTGGTCGAGGGCTTCGCCGCCTACTGGGGCGAGCCGCTGCGGCCCGGGGACGGCTTCGCGGACGCCGAACTCGACGCCGCGGAAGGGCGCCTGGGCCTGCGGCTGCCGGCCGCGCTGCGCGAGGCGTACCGACTGTTCGGCCGCCGGGAGGACCTCACCGGCAACCACAACCGGCTGCTGCCGCCGGAGGGACTGTTCGTCCTGGACGGCGCCCTGGTGTACCAGGAGGAGAACCAGTCGTGCGCGCACTGGGGCATACTGCTGGCCGACCTCGACCAGGACGATCCGCCGACAGTGGGCCGGCTCGACCTCGCGGACAAGTCGGCGGAGTGCTGGGAGCCCTGGGAGGAGCGCTTCTCAACGGCCGCGGCGGCGATGGTGATGGTGGAGAAGCTGCTGCAGGACGACGAGTTGAGCGTGTTCGCCGAGTGCGGGGTGGAGGTGCCGGAGGGGCTGGCGGAGCTGCCCCGGCTCGGCCGCGGCTGCCGCTGGTTCACCGGGCCGGACGTGCTGGTCGTCGAGGTCGACGAGGACCTCGTGGTGGCCAGGGCCCGGACCGAGGAGGCCCGGGACGCACTGGCCGAGCAGTGACCTGATGGCCCAACGACGTTGCACCGTAGGGCTGTTGGGCCATGGGCGGATCGGTCCGCGGCCCAACGACGGGGCGTCTGCCGGTCGTTGGGCCGCGGGTGGATCAGGCGGTGGCACCGCCGTCCAGGACGAGGTCGGCACCGACGGTGAAGCCCGCCTCGGACGAGGCCAGGTACAGCACCGCGGCGGCGATCTCCTCGACCGCACCCGCCCGGCCGACGGGGAGGCTCTCCTTCATCCGCGCGGCCTTGTCGTCGGCGTTCTCGCCGGGCCGGGTGGACATGCTGGTGTCCACCGGGCCGGGGCTCACCATGGTGATCCGGACGCCGTCCGCGATGTGGTCGAGGGCGGCGCTGCGGGTCAGCGCGGTGACGGCGGCCTTGCTCGCGGCGTAGGCGCCGAGGCCGGGCAGCCGCATGTGGACGCCGAGGTTGGACGACACGTTGACGATCGCGCCGCCGCCGTGAGCCCGCATGTGGCCGATCTGGTGCTTCATGGCGAGCCAGGTGCCGGTCAGGTTGACCGCGAACACCCGGTGCCACTCGTCCTCGTCGATGTCGGCGACCGGGCCGACGGCGCCGAGCACACCGGCGTTGTTGACGGCGACGTCCAGGCCGCCGAGGAGTTCGACGGTCTCCCGGACCAGCCGGGCGGCGTCCTGACCGTCCGCCACGTCGCCGGTCAGCGCCACGGCCTTGCCACCCGCCTGCTCGATCAGCTCGACCGTCTCGGCGAGCGGGCCCGCGCTGCGGCCCGCGACCGCGACCCGGGCACCCTCCCGGGCGAAGGCGAGCGCCACGGCCCGTCCGATACCGCTGCCGCCGCCGGTGACCAGGACGGACTTGTCGGTGAAACGCGTGGTCATGAGAGGTGCTCCTTGATCTGGATGGTGCGTTCTGGTGCGGTGTCGGCCTCTGTGGTGGCCTCGGGAGCCGCCCGCGCCGACAGGGCGACGGCGAGGGCGGTCAGCGCCAGGGCGGTGCCCGCCGCCGCGAAGGCCGTGGCGTAGCCGCCGACCACGCTCGGGCGGGTGGCGGCGAGCGCCATCAGGGCGGCCACCCCGGCGGTGGGGCCGAGTTCCATGGCGGTGTTGAGCACGCCCGCGGCAAGGCCGGTCCGTTCGGGCGGCACGCCCGCGGTGGCGAGCACGGCCGCGCCGGCGAAGGCGGTCGCGGCCCCGGCGGGCAGCAGGAGCAGCCCGGGCAGCAGCCCGGTGGCGTAGTCGCTGCCGGGCGCGAGGCCCGCCAGCAGGCCGAGCCCGGCCGCCGCGAGGGCGAGCCCTCCGGCGGTGACCGCGACGGCGCCGTAGCGGGCGGTCAGCGGCCCGGCCAGGCGGCCGGCCGTCAGCAGTGCCGCCGCGTACGGCAGGAAGGCGGCGGAGGTGGCCAGCACGCCCCAGCCGCGGACCTGTTGGAGGTAGAGCGCGAGCAGCAGGAAGGTCAGCGCGGTGCCGGCGGCGGTCGCCATGACGGCGGCGAGGGCGGTGGCCCGGCGGCGGTCGGCGAGGAAGCCGGGCGGCAGCAGCGGGTCGGCGGTGCCGCGTTCGACGGCGGCGAAGGCGAGCAACAGGGCGAGCCCGGCGGCCAGCGGCAGCAGTGTCCCGGGGCTTCGCCAGCCGTGCTCGGTGGACGCCACCAGCCCGTAACTGGCCGCGCAGACACCGGCGGCGGCCAGGGCGGCGCCGGGCAGGTCCAGCGCCGGCCGGCCGACGGCCGACGGTCGGCCGTCCGGTTCGGCGGGCGGCAGCGAGCCGGAGCGGGCCAGGCCGACGAGGGCGACCAGGACGGGCACCGCGAACAGCCAGCGCCAGGAGACCCAGGCGGCGACGGCGCCGGAGAGCAGGTTGCCCGCCGTGGCGCCGAGCACCGAGAGGCCGCCCCAGGCGGCCATCGCCCGCCGGTAGTCGGCGGGTTCGGGCCGCAGGACCCGGACCACGGCGACCGCCGCCGGGGCCGCCAGGGCGGCGCCGACGCCCTGGGCGAAGCGGCTCGCCAGCAGGACGGGGTAGCCGGGCGCGAGGGCGCAGGCGATCGAGGCGGTGCCGAGCAGGGCCAGACCCACCCGCAGCAGCCGGCGGCCGCCGTGACGGTCGGTCAGTCGGCCGCCGAGGAGCAGCAGGGCGCTGAAGGACAGTCCGTAGGCGGCGCTCAGCAGCAGCACGCCGGACGGGCCGAGCCCGAACTCCCTGGCCACCAGGGGCAGTGGCACGGACAGGATCATGATCGTGAAGATCAGCGTGGCCTGCACGCCGCCGAGCAGCGCGAAGCCGGGCCGGTCGGCCGTGGCGACGCTCATGGAAACCCCCCTCCCAAAAATGACCGTTCGGTCCAGTATCGGGACAGCACATGGCGACCTCCCCCGTCGCCCCGCCATCGCCCCGCGACCCGTCAGCCGACCCGTCAGCCGATCAGTCAGTCGAGCAGCACCAGCGCCTGTTCGGCGGCGTCCCGCACCCGGGACGCGCCGTCGGCGGTCCGGCCCAGCACCCGCACGCCCTGCAACAGCACCAGCAGCATCCGGGCCAGCGCCCTCGGGTCCCGCCCGGCGGGCAGTTCGCCCTGCGCCTCGGCCCGGACCAGGGCGGCGGTCAGCACCGTCTCCAGGTGGCCGAGTCCGGCCTCCACCCGGCGGGCCGCCGAGGGATCGTGCGCGGCGAGCTCGATGGCGGTGTTGGTGATGAAACACCCGCGCTTCAGCCCGTCCTCGGCGGACTCCGCCGCGAACCGGCGGACCAGCGCGCGGACGGCCGGCAGCACCGGGCCGGGCTGGGAGAGCTCGGCCAAGAGCACCGGGTCGGCCTGCTCGCCGTACCGCTCCAGCGCCCGCAGGAACAGTTCGTGCTTGCTGCCGAAGGTGGCGTAGATGCTCGCCCGGGCGATCCCGAGCTCCTCGACCAGGTCGGCCATCGAGGTGGCCTCGTAACCGCGCCGCCAGAACAGCTCAAGGGCCGACTGGAGCACGGCGTCCGGGTCGAATTCCTTCGTTCGCGCCATGGGTGAACGCTAACCCTTTCCAGAACGGTCGGTCAAGATCCACCTCGAAGGTCGCACACGTGGGATCTGACGGAGCATTGCCAAGTGGACTAGACCAAAGCTACCCTTGCCGCCCCGTACCTCCTCCTCCCCCCACAGGAGGCGTTTCCCCATGCCCGCGAACCTTCCCACCTCTCCCCAGCGGGCGGCCGAGGCCGCCCGCCCGCTCGTCCTGACGGCCTTCCGGGTCGTCGTCGGGCTGCTCTTCGCCTGCCACGGCGCCGCCTCGCTCTTCGGCGTCCTCGGCGGCACCAAGGGCGGCGGCACCGTCCCGCTCGGCCAGTGGCCCGGCTGGTGGGCCGCGCTGATCCAACTGGTCGGCGGCGCCCTGGTGCTGCTCGGCGTCGGCACCCGGACCGCCGCCCTGCTCTGCTCCGGCTCGATGGCGTACGCCTACTTCACCGTCCACCAGGAGCACTCCCTGCTGCCGCTGCAGAACGGTGGCGAACCCTCCGTCATGTTCTGCTGGGCCTTCCTCGCCATCGCGGTGCTCGGCTCCGGCCCCTACGCCCTGGACCGGCTGCTGATACGGCGCAGCACGGCCGAGCCGGCCGCCCAGCCCGCCCCGGCGGGAGCACACCCGGGCCAGGCCGGCTGAGCGCCCCCGGCCCGGCGGTCGGCTGAGAACCCGGCCGGCGGACGGCTGGACGGACGGCTCGACGGCTCGACGGACGGCACGGCTCGACGGCTCAGCGGCTCAGCGGACGGCACGACGGACTGACTTGTGCGGGGTCAGTCCGTCGACGGGCCAGGGCCGCGCCCGCCCGTCCTCACACCACGGTCGGCAGCGGCGGTTCGACCGCGAGCGGAGCGGTGGAGCGGGCCCGGTGCTGGGCGGCCCACGCGGCGAGGGCCACCGTGCAGGCGTGGTCCAGGTGGCGCAGCCCGGACCAGTCGAGTTCCACCGGCCGGTCGGCCGGCAGCCGTTCCAGGGCGTCCAGCAGCCGGGGCAGCCGCAGGAAGGTCGCGTTGCCGCTGAGCCGGACGCGCTGCAGGGCCTCGCCGGACGGCAGGACCAGTTCCTCCAGCCCGATCTGCAGGTGCGAGGTCTGCCAGGCGGACTTGGCCACGGCCAGGCCGATACCGATCAGCACACCCTCGAACAGGTCGGTGGCGATGATGGCGCCCGCGGTCACCGCGAGCACCAGCGCCTCGCCCCGGTGGTCGCGGCAGAGCGCGGCGATCCGCCGCAGCGGCACGAGCTTGGCGCCGGCGTGGACCAGGACGGCGGCCAGCGCGGTGAGCGGGACGAGCCCGAGCACGCCGGGCAGCAGCGCGGTGAACAGCAGCAGCCAGAGCCCGTGCAGGGTGCGCGAGGCCTTGGTCCGCGCCCCCGCCTGGACGTTGGCCGCGCTGCGGACGATCACCGCGGTCATCGGCAGGGCGCCGAGCAGCCCGCAGACGGTGTTGCCGATGCCCTGGGAGGTCAGCTCGCGGTCGTAGTCGGTGCGCCGGCCGTGGTGCATCCGGTCGACGGCGGCGGCGCTGAACAGCGTCTCGGCGGAGGCGATCAGGGTGAAGGCGACGACCGTACCGAGGCCGGCGGTACCCGCCACCGCGCCGAGCGCGGCACGGTCGGGCAGGTGGACGACGTCGAGCAGGCCGGCCACCCGGACCCTCGCCACCGGCAGGTCGGCGGCGGCCGTGACGGCGGCGGCCAGTCCGACGGCGGCCAGCGGCGCGGGGACGCCGCGGGCGACGCGCCCGGGCAGGTACTTCCAGCCGACCAGCACGAGCAGGGTGGCCAGGCCCAGGGCGACCGCGCTCGGGTTGGCCACGCCGGTGACCACGTCCGCCAGCAGGTCGGGCAGTCCGGCGATCTTCTCCGGCCCGGTGGCCGGGGCGCGGCGGTCGGCGAGCGCGTACAGCTGGCCGAACAGCAGGGTCAGCCCGATGCCGGCCAGCATGCCGTGCACCACCGAGGCGGACATCGCCCGGAACCAGCGGCCGAGCCGGAGGGCTCCCATCGCGATCTGGAGCAGCCCGGTGCCGAGGACGAGCAGGCCGAGGGCGGTGACGCCGAAGCGTTGGACGGCGTCGTAGACCAGGACGGTCAGCCCGGCGGCCGGGCCGCTGACCTGGAGGCTGCTGCCGGGCAGGACGCCGACGAGCAGGCCGCCGACGATGCCGGTGACCAGACCCAGTTCGGCGGGGACGCCGGAGGCGACCGCCACCCCGACGCACAGCGGCAGGGCGACCAGGAACACCACCAGCGAGGCGGGCAGGTCGTAGCGCCAGGGGACGGCGCGCAGCACGGCGAGCGGGGGCCGGCGGCGGCCCGGCGGGGCGGCCTTGCCGGGATGGCCCGGCGGGGCCTTGCGGCGGCGGGGCGTTCGGCTCACCCGGTCACCACCGGGGGGCGGGCAGGGAGACAGCGCATGGCGGCGTTCCTTTCGCGCGCCCGCCGCTGCGGGCACGCCGTCACAGGGGGTGAGGAGGTCACGGGGGCGAGGAGGGGAAAGAGAGGTGGACCGCACGGAGGGGGCGACAGCGGTACGGCCGCAGGTCCGGGTGGACCGGACGGCGGCGGCGGGTGTCGGGTCGGTGCGGCCAGGGGGTGCGTCCCTCGCTCGGGTGCGGCGGACCGGGCGCGCTGGTCCTGGACGGGACCGGCCGCCGGAGCTCCCCCGCTCCCGGACCGTCCCGAATCCCCCTTGCCGCGGCCTCAGTTGGACATCACGGGCCCGGCGTGCCACCGACGGTACCCAGGGGTGCGGGGTGGGCCGACCTCGGGCACCGTCCCTTCACCCGCACTGCACATCGGCCGCGCTTTCCGGCGCGGAACGGCCGGTTCCCCGGGTACACCAGCACGATCGGCGCCCACCTGTACGAACCCGGCCCCGCCTCCCCACCCCCGGACGCCCGTGGCGACCTGCGGTTTCACCCCCCGGGGCCGACGTCCACATTCTGTTGAACCCCCTCTTGACGCCCCGCCGAGCCCAGTCGTACCGTATTTCCGCATACAGAAACCATTCTTCCGTATGGTGGAATTCTGGAGATGAGCCCTCCGACCCACTGCGGGCCGACGCAGGAGAGACCCGATGCCTCGTATGACAGCCGCCCGCGCGGCCGTGGAGATCCTCAAGCTCGAAGGCGTTGAGGTCGCGTTCGGCGTGCCGGGCGCGGCCATCAACCCGTTCTACGCCGCGCTCAAGGCCTCCGGCGGGATCGGGCACACGCTGGCCCGGCACGTCGAGGGCGCCTCCCACATGGCCGAGGGCTACACCCGCGCCAAGGCCGGCAACATCGGCGTCTGCATCGGCACCTCGGGCCCGGCCGGCACCGACATGATCACCGGCCTGTACTCGGCGATCGCCGACTCCGTCCCGATCCTGTGCATCACCGGCCAGGCGCCCGTCGCCCGCCTGCACAAGGAGGACTTCCAGGCCGTCGACATCGCCTCGATCGCCAAGCCCGTCACCAAGGCCGCCACCACCGTGCTGGAGGCCGCACAGGTCCCCGGCGTGTTCCAGCAGGCCTTCCACCTGATGCGCTCCGGCCGCCCGGGCCCGGTCCTGATCGACCTGCCGATCGACGTCCAGCTGACCGAGATCGACTTCGACCCCGAGGCCTACCAGCCGCTCCCGGTCTACAAGCCGGCCGCCAACCGGATCCAGATCGAGAAGGCCCTCGCCCTGCTCCAGGCGTCCGAGCGCCCGCTGATCGTCGCCGGCGGCGGCGTCATCAACGCCGACGCCGCCGAACTGCTGCGGGAGTTCGCCGAGCTGACCGGCGTCCCGGTGGTCCCGACCCTGATGGGCTGGGGCATCGTCCCCGACGACCACGAGCTGAACGCCGGCATGGTCGGCCTGCAGACCTCGCACCGCTACGGGAACGAGAACTTCCTCGCCTCCGACTTCGTCCTGGGCATCGGCAACCGCTGGGCCAACCGCCACACCGGCGGCCTGGACGTCTACACCGCGGGCCGCACGTTCGTCCACGTCGACATCGAGCCCACCCAGATCGGCAGGATCTTCGCCCCCGACCTCGGCATCGCCTCCGACGCCAAGGCCGCGCTGGAGCTCTTCCTCCAGGTCGCCCGGGAGCTCCAGGCCGCCGGGCAGCTCAAGGACCGCAGCGAGTGGGCCGCCGCCACCCAGGACCGCAAGGCCCGGCTCCAGCGCCGCACCCACTTCGACAACGTGCCGCTCAAGCCGCAGCGCGTCTACGAGGAGATGAACAAGGCGTTCGGCCCGGACACCCGCTACGTCACCACCATCGGCCTCTCCCAGATCGCCGGCGCGCAGCTGCTGCACGTCTACCGGCCGCGGCACTGGATCAACTGCGGCCAGGCCGGCCCGCTCGGCTGGACCATCCCGGCCGCGCTCGGCGTCGCCACCGCCGACCCCGAGGGCCAGGTCGTCGCGCTCTCCGGCGACTACGACTTCCAGTTCATGGTCGAGGAGCTGGCCGTCGGCGCCCAGCACCGCATCCCGTACGTCCACGTGCTGGTGAACAACTCGTACCTGGGCCTGATCCGCCAGGCGCAGCGCAACTTCGACATCGACTTCCAGGTCAAGCTGGAGTTCGAGAACATCAACGCGCCGGAGCTGGGCGTCTACGGCGTGGACCACGTCCGGGTCGCCGAGGGCCTGGGCTGCAAGGCGATCCGGGTCACCGAGCCCGAAGGCCTGCTGCCGGCCTTCGAGGAGGCCAAGAAGCTCGCCGCCGAGTTCCGCGTCCCGGTCGTCGTCGAGGCGATCCTGGAGCGGGTCACCAACATCTCGATGGCCGCCGCCGACATCGACAAGGTCAACGAGTGGGAGGAGATCGCCACCCTCCCCGAGCACGCGCCGACCGCCGTCAAGCCGCTCGCGCTCTGACCCCGCCGCGGGCCACCCGGGGCGGACGCGGCACCGCACCCACCCCGAGTGG
The DNA here is from genome assembly GCF_042887425.1 of Kitasatospora sp. NPDC057940. Taxonomy (NCBI): domain Bacteria; kingdom Bacillati; phylum Actinomycetota; class Actinomycetes; order Kitasatosporales; family Streptomycetaceae; genus Kitasatospora; species Kitasatospora sp. NPDC057940. The sequence goes on along the minus strand of NZ_JBHVPH010000038.1, from coordinate 18,363 downwards.
CCCGCAGGCGTACCGGGTACAGACCGGAAGACGCTCGCGCCCGACCTCCGCGCGCGGGCCCGGAACCCCCGGGAGCGCACACCATGCCCTTCAGCATGAGCAGGACCGAGCGCGAGCGGTTCCTCGCCGCACCGCACGTCGGCGTGCTGGCCGTCGACTCCGGCACCGGGCCGGACCGGGGCCCGCTGGCCGTACCGGTCTGGTACTCCTACGTCCCCGGCGGCCTGCTCACCGTCATCACCGGCCGCGACTCCGTCAAGGCCCGGCGGATCCGGGCCGCCGGGCGGTTCACCCTCTGCGCCCAGCACGAGCAGTACCCGGCCGCGTACGTGAGCGTCGAGGGCCCGGTGGTGGCGATCGAGGACCGGCTCGACCCGGACGAGTGGGCCGCCCTCGCCAACCGCTACCTGGCGCCCGAGGCCGCGCGCGACTACCTGGCCTCCGCCCGGGAGCAGTTGGCCGCCGACATCACGCTCCGGATGCGCCCCGAGCACTGGTCGAGCGCCGACTTCTCCACCTTCGGGGCCGATCTGCCGGAAGACCGGTAGGTCGGGCCCGGCTCAGGTGGTCACGGCCACTACGGTGGCTCGGCGACACCCTGTTTTGCACACCTGCCGAAAGGACCACCCCCGTGAGCCTGTACGACATCCCGCTGCACACCCTCACCGGCGAGCGCACCTCGCTGGCCGAGTACAAGGGCAAGGCGCTGCTGATCGTCAACGTCGCCTCCAAGTGCGGCCTGACCCCGCAGTACACCGGCCTGGAGAAGCTCCAGCAGCGGTACGCCGCACGCGGGTTCACCGTGCTGGGCTTCCCCTGCAACCAGTTCGCCGGGCAGGAGCCGGGCAGCGCCGAGGAGATCCAGACCTTCTGCTCCACCACCTACGGCGTCACCTTCCCGCTGTTCGAGAAGATCGACGTCAACGGCGACGACCGGCACCCGCTGTACCGGCAGCTGACCCAGGCCGCCGACGCCGAGGGCGAGACCGGGGACGTCGCCTGGAACTTCGAGAAGTTCCTGATCTCCCCCGACGGCACCGTGGCCGCCCGCCTGCGGCCGCGCGTCGAGCCGGAGTCGGACGAGCTGACCGCCGCAATCGAGGCCGTCCTCCCGGCCTGATCCGCCCCCCACCGACAGACCGGCCCCGGGCCCCCGCCCGGGGCCGGTCCGTCGTTCCCCAGGGAGTGGATGCGCCAGGCGGCTGCGGCCTAGATGATCGGGGGCCGGCCGAGCCGGGTCATGGTCCACACCGTGCGCCAGCGCATCGGCTTGCGCCGACTGCACGGTGTGCGCCAGCCCTCGGCGAAGCCCGAGAACCAGGCCTTCAACCCGGCGGCGTTCCGGGTGCGGGCGACCGTGAGCGCCACCCACACGCCGAGGTAGACCGGAACCAGCAACGCGGGCAGGTGGCGGCGCGCGAGGTACACGCGGTTGCGGGCGTTCACCCGGTAGAAGAACGAGTGGCGGGTCGGGCTGGTCCGAGGGTGTTGCAGCAGCAGCTCCGGCGCGTACAGCACCCGCCAGTCGGCGTCGAGCGCCCGCCAGGCCATGTCGGTCTCCTCGTGCGCGAAGAAGAACGCGTCCGGCCAGTCCCCGACCTGCCGCAGCATCTTCGTCGACAGCCCATGGCCACCGCCCAGGAAGCTGGTCACCTCGCCACCGCGCATCGGATCGCCGGCCCGCAGCCGGGGAACGTGGCGGCGCTGGGTCAGCCCGGTCTCGTCCGCGATCCGGAAGGACACGATGCCCAGCCCGGGGTCCGCCTCGTACAGCGCCTCGATCCTCGCAAACACGTCGTCGGCAACCAGCAGGCCGTCGTCGTCCAGGTCGATCACCACGTCCACGTCGCGCAGGTGCTCCAGCGCCACGTTCCGACCGCCGGTCACCCCGAGGTTCTCGGCCAGCTCGACGCCCTCCACCCACGCCGGCAGCTCCGGCAGCGGGCAGCCCTGGGCGACCACCACCGTCCGCGCCGGCTTGACCGTCTGCGTCTCCACCGAGGCCAGCAACTCGGCCAGTTCCTTCGGCCGCGTGCCCATGGTCAGGACCGCCACGCCCAACTTGACGCCCACCGAACTCATCCCTTCGAGGAAGCAGACATGACCCGACGAACGCACCGCTCGGGCGCCGCCCCGCTCAGGGAACTCGCCGAGAGGCGGATGCCTCCGGACCACCAGGTCATGCACCAGCCCACACTGAACCGGATCCGCCGGGATGCGGCCCGAGGTCTCCGCCGCGCCGTCCGCCCTGCCACACTCGCCGCGCATGGTGGTACCGGACGTCATCTGGTACTACCAGTCTGCGACCTGCGAAAACGCAACAGGAGGCGGCCCTGTCGGCGCCGACCAGTCGTCATCAGACGTGAACTGATGGAGCGTTAGAAATTCGAGAAGTTCCCGGTCTCCCCCGACGGCACCGTGGCCGCCCGCCTGCGGCCGCACGTCGAACCGGAGTCGGACGAGCTGACCGCCGCGATCGAGGCCGTCCTCCCGGCCTGACCCCACCCACCCGCCGACGGACCGTGGAGAAGACAGAGCTGCTGATACCGGTGCGACAGCAGCCACTTCGCAGGTTCGGCCGCCCAGCGCCCATGCCTCACCAACTCGCGCTGCTCCCAACCTCAGACCGGACGGCGCGGCTGATCCCAGCCGTCGGTCGGCGTCCACTCGTGCTTCAGGATCGAGTAGGTGACCGAGTCGCGCCAGGCGCCGTGGACGGAGACGTGATCGCGGAGAGCCGCCTTCGCAGGGGCTCCTCCAGGTCGAGGTTGTCGCCTCGAGTAGTGGTCTGCAGCAGTTCAGTGATGACGACAAGTTCGGCGAACTGACCGGCTGGCGTGCCGAGGATATGGGCGAGTCGGTGACGGACCTGGGCGGCGGTGTCCGGCACGAGGAGACTGTACGAGTGCAACAGTGCCGCGTCGTACCCAGCGGGCGCGACGCCCCAGCCTTCCCAGTCGAGCATCGTGAGGGCCGGACTTGTGAGGTTGGCCCAGTGCAGGTCCCCGTGGGCCGTCGTCCAGGCAGGCACCGTCGTGTCGATCGGGATGCCCAGGTACTGGGGCATGGCGCGGTCCAGGTACTCCTGCCGGACCGCGACCCGGTCGCTGGAAACGGCGGCGACGGCGTCGAGGGCGGTGCCGAGTTCGTCCCACCAGGTGTCGTCCAGGTCAGGAGCTTTCCGGAGGATCGGCTCGTGGGTGGTGATGGTGGAGGTGGTGATCTTGTCGTACAGCTCCGCCAGGTAGCCATGCTCGTCCTCGGTCCAGGTACGCCGCTCCCGCAGGCGCGGCCTGGGTACCGCAGGAGGCATCAGCCGTTCTGCCTCCTGCGGTCCCTCCCAGAGCTTTCCGCCGGCCCTGTCGGCCGGAGCGGATACCAGGCGGAGCCAGCCCTCGCCGGACTCCGTGGCGACCGCGCGACCGAGGGTGCGTCCGCGCCAGCCCCACGCTTCGCGGGTGCCAATCGGCGTCGCGTTGACCGCCGTTGCTGCTGTGGCGTGCATCCCGCGCATCCGCCTGGCGGTATCCGGCTCAGGTTCCGAGTACATCAACGACCCTTCGAAGTACGTCCGGAGACAACGGCGGTCGGCCGACGGCTCCCGCGGCCCGCATCCAGTGTTCCGGGTTCCCCGTCGATAGGAGCACGCGCTTCACCCCTGGGGCTGAGGCAACGACGGCGAGGGCGGTCTCGACAGGGGGCCTGCCAGGGGTGATCAGCTCGGACAATTCCGGGGTCACCAGGCCGGGGATCTCACCGCCGTGGAGCGGGGCGGAGGCGAACACCTCCAGCCCCGCAGCCAGGGCATCGGCCAACGGGCCGTGACCGCTGAGAGCCTGGGCGATGGGCGCGAGGTGGACGAGGGAGACCGGGAGCTGAATGGCCCACAGGTGATGATTCGGCCCGCCCGCCTTGGTCGCGAGTTCGAGTAGCGCGGGTACGTCGAAGAGACTGCTGCTGAAGCCGCGCCAGGTCGCTACTCCGTAGGCGCTGATGATCTGTTGGCTGCACGCCTCCTCCAGAGCCAGGAAGGCGTTGTAGAGCCTGCCGGTGATCTCGCCGTCCGGGCAGGCGTGCTCGGGGTTGTGAACGAACACCAGGTCGGGTACCCGGCTGAGCATGAGCCTGGAGCGCGCGAGTTGCCAGGCGATGTAGTCCGGGGTGAGGCAGTGCCCGCGTTGGGCGTCCGCCGCGGACAGGGCACCGGCTCGTACCCCGATGTGCCTGGTGCCGGCCGGGACGAAGCCCACCTTCGTGGAGACGCACAGATCCGGGTAGGCAGCCAGAGCCACTGCGAGCGACGCCTCCGCCCGACCGCCAGCGTAGTTGGGCGCCGTGTCCACCCAGTCGGCACCTCGGGAGGCGGCCATCAACGTCGCCTCGGACACATCGAGGCAACGGTAGGTGCCGAGGCCCAGCCGGGCGGTCATCGAAGGCCTCCGATCGCGGCGACCTGGCCGTCGACCAGCTCCGTCACGACACCGGCCGCCTGTCCGAGAGCGACGCCCGCGGCCTGCGCGAGATCGGCCAGCCGGTGAGGTTCCCCATCGGCGAGGAGCGCGAGCATCGGCGCGGCCTTGGCGGCGAACGTCCACTCCTCGCCGCCGGCGGTCAGCCGGACGGTGCCGTCGGGCAGGGCCGTGAGAACGGGCCGCGTGGTGACCAGGCGTACTTGCAGGTCGGCAGCCGGCGGGGCCGCCGTGATGTGGGGCAGCGACGGCGTGAGCCGGGCTCGCTCGGTGGCGTCGCGAGCGGAGGAGAAGCGGGCGATCAGGTCGTCGCTCTCCAGCTCGGTCGCGATGAGCTTGCCGATCGCGTCGAGGAAGTCGCGCTGATCCCCGGCCGCCCCGAAGCGGGGGATGTCCGCCCGGACGGTCTCGTGGGCACGCAACATCTCCGACAGCCAGGTGATCAAGTCGGCACCCGTCGTGCTCTGCAGCCCGCACGTGACGTGCAGCGAGTGCCGGCCCTCGGAGGCGGCGACGGCGTGCCACCAGCCCCGAGGCAGATAGAGCACATCGCCGGCGGTGAGCACCAGATCGGCGACGGGCTCTTCGGGCGGCGGCTCGGGCGTCTCGACGTCGCGGTGCATCGGCACCGTACGGGTGGGACCGTAGATGCGCCAGCGTTTCGCCCCGTCGAGCTGGACGACGACCACGTCGTGATCGTCCCAGTGGACGCCGAAACCCTCGACGCCGGTCCAGGAGGCGTACAGGTTGACCTGCACGCCGGTTCGCAGCCGGCGCTCAAGCCGGCCGGCCAGAGCACCGATGCCGGGGTGGAGTTCGTCGACGGCGTCCAGGACCAGCGTGGCACCCTCGGCGAGCCTCTTGTGCAGCTCGGAGGGCTGCAGCTGGTGCCAGACGGTGCTCCGCCGGGTGGTGACCGGCCGGGAGTAGGTGTGCGCAGGTACCTGCTCCCCGTTGGCGGCGAGCCGGAAGCGAGGGGGTTCGAACCGGTGGTGAGTCAGGATGGCATTGAGGTCATCCCAGCTCATCAGCCCGGCGAGCGACGCGGCGTCGCCGCGTACGACCTTGAAGCTGCGGCCGAGCGTCCGGGCGAGGAAGTCATCCCCGCCCAGACGCTCAACCACCGAGAAGTGCTCGGCGGTCATCGTGATACAGCCGTCAGTCGTTGGTGTCGGTTCGGCCGGTGGAGCCGCCGTCCGACGGCTGCTCGCCACGCGAGCGGGCCGCGGCGACCTTCGCTCGGGCGACCAGCAGGCCGTCGCCGTCCGGCTCGGTGCTGGTCGTCAGGTTCTCGGGCATGAAGCACTCCTTCGGGATCACGGGGCGGGCGGCTGCCCAGCCCCGTCGTTGGTGCAGCGATGGATCCGTTGCCAGGACAAAGCCGCTGGCAAGGAACCTCAGGTACTTGTGCCGCTCGGCCGTTGGCCGGCGCGGCCACCTGCATCCCCCCAAGCCCGCGTCGGGGCGGGAGGAAGTCGTGTCAGGCACTGGTCGCGATGACGTCCCGTGCCTTCGGGGCCGGGGCCCTCACCAGCGCGGTGAGTCGCTCGTCGCCCGAGACTGCGGCGGTGGGGCCGACCTCGAACCAGATCCGCTTGCCGGCGGGGTCTGGCTCGGCGCCCCAGTTCGTCGCGAGCGCTGCCACCAGGAACAGTCCTCGCCCGCCGGTGGCGTCGATATCGATCCCGCCAGCAGCTGGCAGTTCGTGGCCGACGTCAGTCACCTCGACGCGCAGCCGGTTACCGTCCCAGGACACGCACACGACGCACGGGGCGTGGGTGTGGGACACGGCGTTGGTGATCAGCTCGCTGGACAGCAACTCGACATCGCGGAGCGCGTCCTCCGCGAGCGGAAGTCCCCAACTGCGCACGGCCCGTATCACCCGCCGCCGGGCGTTCGGTACGGCCTCGGCAGTGGGCAGCACGCGAAAGCCGAACGGGGCAGGGGTGACCGCTTGGCGAGTGGCGACGGACATGAGCGCGGACCTTTCACCGGAACGAGGTCGGCAGCGGGCCGATTCGCGCCGGGATTCACCCGGCAGGTATCTACAGAACCGCCTCCAACGCCGGTGAACCAGAGCAGAATTGAAGCGGCGATGAGGCATCCTTGCTGCGAACCCGGGCATGACCTGGCCTGTTATGGCTGCAGACGAACCGACGTACCTCTGGAGGACGCGGGATGGCATCCAGGAGGTCCCGGCTGATCCAGCGCAGGGAGGCTGTCGGCCACACGCAGGAATCCCTGGCTGAAGCCCTCGGTGTGGACCGTACGACCGTGGGGCGGTGGGAGAGCGGCAGGGGTGCCCCACAGCCCTGGATGCGGCCGAGGCTCGCCCGCGCCCTGAAACTCTCGGTCGACCAGTTGGCCGACTTGCTGGCATCACCCCCTGCAGCCGCCAAAGCAGTTCCACTGCCCAGCAGCGCGCCGCTTGCTCCTGTTCGGCGGACAGGCCACGACAACGACCTCGTATCGGCCGTGGCAGCCGACTCGGCAGAGTCCGCACTCTTCCTCCGCTTCGCGAGCGCGTCCAACGTGGACGACACGCTGCTCGAACAGATCGACGCAGACATCGCGAGGCTGGCAGGGGACTACGTGAGCAAGCCGGTGTCCGAGCTCTTCCATGACATCGGAACCCTCCGGCGAGGGGTGTTCGACTTACTCCGAGGCCGCCAACGCCCGTACCAGACAGGCCATCTCTACCTCCAGGCCGGACGCCTCTGCGGCCTGGCCACCCATGTCGCTCTCGACCTCGGCCAGTACACAGCTGCGGCTACGCATTCGCGAACCGCCTGGCGTTGCGCGGAGTCAGCCGGCCACAACGGTCTCCGGGCCTGGATCCGATCCGTCCAGTCCCTGATCGCCTACTGGCAGCAGGACCACCGTCAGGCCGCCGAACTGGCCGGAGCCGGACTGCCGTACGCGGACAGCGGGACGATCGCAGCTCGTCTGCTCAGCCTCGAAGCGCGGGCCACAGCCGCGCTCGGCGACAGCGCGAGCGCGCTACGGGCCGTGGAAGCTGCCGAGGCGGCTCGGAGCGCCGTAGCCGGAGTGGATCTTCCCGGCGTATTCACGTTTCCCGAAGCCAAGCAGTGGACCTACGCCGGCACCGCCCTCCTTGCCCTGGACAGCCAGGCTCACGTGAACCGTGCCATCGAGGCGTCCTCCAGGGCCATCGCCCTGTACGAGTCCGCACCGCGGCAGGAGCAGTCCTCCGGTGACCTGTTGGCGGCACGCCTCGACCTCGCCAACGCCCACCTCGCCCACGGCGACCTCGACGGCGTGCAGGAGAAGCTCTCGGTGGTGCTGGACGCTGCACCGGACCGGCGAACAGCGAGCATCTCTGCCCGACTTCGGGCCCTGAGCACCCGTCTCGCCGAGCCCGCCTACGCAGGCTCCCCGATCGTCCTGAGTCTCCGTGAGAATGTCAGAGAAGCCTGCTCTCGACCCGCACTCACGAATCCGCCGGAGCTGCCCCAGTGACGAGCAACACCGCACAGCAGGACGCCGCTGTCGCCGACAAGGCGATCCTCGCGAACAGCGCCTACGCCGACGGACGCCACCTGGCCGCCCGCCAGTCCATCTACCGGTGGCAGCAGCCGCGGTACGACCTGCCCGGGATCGTCCTCGAAGAGCTGGCCGACACCGGAGGCACGGTTCTCGACGTCGGCTGCGGCAACGGCAAGTTCGTCAACCGCCTACACAAGAACCGTCCGGACCTTCAGGTCGTCGGGATGGACATTTCGGCGGGCATCCTCACCGACGTCGAGAAACCGGTCCTGGTGGCCGACGCCCAGTCCCTGCCCTTCGCCGACGACAGCGCCGACGCCGTGTTGGCTCTGCACATGCTGTACCACGTCAGCGATATCGAGGCCACGATCGAGGAGCTGGCCCGCGTCCTCCGGCCCGGCGGTGTGCTCATCGCCTCGACCAACAGCGCCATCGATAAACAGGAGTTGGACCGGCTCTGGGCCCGGGCCGCAGGCGACATCCTCGGGATCCCCGAGGGGCCGGCGCGGGTTTCCCTCAGCTCCCGCTTCTCCCTGGAGAAGGCCCCCGGCTACCTCGGGACAGCGTTCAAGGACATCCGGGTGCGGGAACTGCCTGGCGCCATCGAGATCACCGATCCTGCGCCGATCGTTTCCCACCTCGCCTCCTACGAAGCGTGGGCCGACCAATGCGGTGTCCCCTTCCGCGAGACGGTCAACCGGGCAGCAGAGATCGCTGCCGCCGCCGTCAAGACAGAAGGCTCATTCAAGATCACGTGCCTCGGTGGCATTCTGACCTGTAGGCGGTAAGGCGGCCGAGCGACGTGGTCACTGCCTGAAACGACAAGGTGGTTTCCTCGCGTCATCATGGCCGCTCCGGTTCATCCGGCCTCCTCCAGGGCGGAAGGAACAGTCGTTCATATGCCGTCCTCCCGACCTGATCCGCCCGCCGGTGGGGAGGGCCGCAGGTGGCGGCCCTCCCCGTCAGAGCAACAGGCGGGTCCCCGGGGGGAGTTCGCCGGAGCCGGCGGCGTGGTGCAGATGTGCCAGCAGGGTCGTGCGCAGGGCCTCTGCGGCGCGGGTGAGTGGCACTTCGTGGCCGTGGGCGACGGCGATGGTGCGGCCCAGGCCCGGCCCGGCGAAGGGTGTGACCGCGAGGCCCGAGCGGGCCGCGACCATGCCGGGGACGACCGCGGGCCCGAGTCCGGCCCGGACGAAGCCGAGGACCGCGTCCATCTCGCCGCCCTCCACCGCGAACTCCGGCTCGAAGCCGGCCGCCCGGCAGGCCGCCAACGTCGCCTCCCGGACGTCGTAGCCCTCCCGGAACATCACCAGCGGGCGCCCCCGCAGCTCCGCCACCCGCGCCTTGCGCCGGGTCTGCCGCTCGGCGGAGACCAGCACCAGCTCCTCGTGCAGCAGCTCGGTGACGGCCAGCGCCGGTGCGGCCTCCCCGCTCGGCGGGGTGATGATCAGCGCGAGGTCCAGCTCCCCCGCCGCCAGCGAGCGGACCAGGTCGCGCGAGCCGCCCTCCCGGACCGCCAGCGCCACCCCCGGGTGGCGGTCCCGGAACACCCGCAGCACGTCCGGCACCAGGCTGGTGCACAGGCTCGGCGGCGCGCCCAGCCGCACCCGGCCGCGGCGCAGCTGGACCGTCTCCTGGACGGCCAGCCGGGCGCTCTCGGTGTCCGCGAGGATGCGGCGGGCCAGCGGCAGCAGCGCCTCCCCAGCGTCGGTCAGGGCGATGTTGCCCCGGGTGCGGTGGAACAGCTCGGCGCCCAACTCCCGTTCCAGTGAGCGGATCTGCTGGGAGAGCGAGGGCTGGGCGACGTGTGCCGCCTCGGCGGCCCGGGTGAAGTGGCGGGTCTCGGCGACGGCCAGGAAGTAGCGGAGTTGCTGGAGCTGCACCCGGCCAGGATAGGCCGCATCGATAGGCCAGGGCTATTGTCACGAGCCGTAGCATGTCTTGGACGCACCCTGGCGTTCGTCCTTACCGTTGCAGCCATGACAACCGCGACTCGGACGGCCCGGCATCCGTCCACCCTGGCGACGCTCTGGCGGTCGACCGTCGGCAAGAAGGCGGTCATGGCCGTCACCGGCCTGGCCATGCTGCTCTACCTGGTCGCGCACATGCTGGGGAACCTCAAGGTGTTCGCCGGCCCGGACGACATCAACGGCTACGCGGCCTGGCTGCGCACCATCGGCCAGCCGTTCCTGGGCCACGAGTGGTTCCTGTGGATCGCCCGCTTCGGCCTGCTGGCCGCCGTCGTGCTGCACGGCGTCTCGGCCTACCAGCTCAGCCGCCGCGACCTCGCCGCCCGGCCGAGCAAGTACGTCCACAAGCGCCGCCGGGCGAGCTACGCGACCCGGACCATGCGCTGGGGCGGGGTGATCCTGGCGCTGTTCATCGTCTGGCACATCCTCGACCTGACCACGCTGACCGTGAACCCCGCCGCCGAACACGGCCGCCCGTACCAGAACATCGTGGCCTCCTTCGGCCAGTGGTACAGCTGCCTGATCTACATCGTCGCGATGCTCGCCGTCGGCCTGCACATCCGGCACGGCTTCTGGAGCGCCGCGCAGACCCTCGGTGCCAACAACGCCCGCCGGGACCGGGCGCTCAAGCTGACCGCCAACGGCCTGGCGCTCGTGCTGACCGCCGGCTTCCTGTCCGTCCCCGTGGCCGTGATGTTCGGAGTCGTCAAATGAGCTACCTGGACTACACCGCCGGCGAGCCCGTCGCCGACACCAAGGCCCCCGCCGGGCCGATCGAACAGCGCTGGGACCAGCGGCGGTTCGAGGCCAGGCTGGTCAACCCGGCCAACCGGCGCAAGCACACCGTGATCGTGGTCGGCACCGGCCTGGCGGGCGGCGCGGCCGGCGCCACGCTGGCCGAACAGGGCTACCACGTCGTCCAGTTCTGCTTCCAGGACTCCCCGAGGCGCGCCCACTCGATCGCCGCCCAGGGCGGCATCAACGCGGCCAAGAACTACCGCAACGACGGCGACTCGATCCGCCGGCTCTTCTACGACACCGTCAAGGGCGGCGACTTCCGCGCCCGCGAGTCCAACGTGCACCGGCTCGCCCAGGTGTCGGTCGAGATCATCGACCAGTGCGTCGCCCAGGGCGTCCCGTTCGCCCGCGAGTACGGCGGCCTGCTGGACACCCGCTCCTTCGGCGGCGTTCAGGTCTCCCGCACCTTCTACGCGCGCGGCCAGACCGGCCAGCAGCTGTTGCTCGGCGCCTACCAGGCGCTGTCCCGGCAGATCGCCGCCGGGAACGTGGAGATCCACCCGCGCACCGAGATGCTCGACCTGCTGGTCGTCGACGGCCGGGCGCGCGGCATCGTCGCCCGCGACCTGGTCACCGGCGCGATCAGCACGTACACCGCCGACGCCGTGGTCCTCGCCAGCGGCGGCTACGGCAACGTCTTCTACCTCTCCACCAACGCCAAGAACTCCAACGCCACCGCGATCTGGCGGGCCCACCGGCGCGGCGCCCACTTCGCCAACCCGTGCTTCACCCAGATCCACCCCACCTGCATCCCGCGCTCCGGCGACCACCAGTCCAAGCTCACCCTGATGAGCGAGTCGCTGCGCAACGACGGCCGGATCTGGGTGCCCAAGGCCCAGGGCGACACCCGGCCGCCGGCCGAGATCCCCGAGGACGAGCGGGACTACTACCTGGAGCGGATCTACCCGGCCTTCGGCAACCTGGTGCCGCGCGACATCGCCTCCCGGGCCGCCAAGAACGTCTGCGACGAGGGCCGCGGCGTCGGCCCCGGCGGGCAGGGCGTCTACCTGGACTTCGCCGACGCCATCCGCCGGCTGGGCCGGGACGCCGTCGCCGCCAAGTACGGCAACCTGTTCGACATGTACGAGCGGATCACCGCCGAGGACCCGTACCGGGTGCCGATGCGGATCTACCCCGCGATCCACTACACGATGGGCGGACTCTGGGTCGACTACGACCTGCAGACCACCGTCCCCGGCCTGTTCGCCGTCGGGGAGGCCAACTTCTCCGACCACGGCGCCAACCGGCTCGGCGCCAGCGCGCTCATGCAGGGCCTCGCCGACGGCTACTTCGTCCTGCCGCCCACCCTGAACGACTACCTGGCCCGCAACCCGCTGCCGGCCGTCCCCGCCGACCACCCGGCGGTCACCGAGGCCGAGGCCGAGGTCGGGGACCGGCTGAACCTCATCCTCGCGGTGGACGGCGACCGCACCCCCGACTCCTTCCACCGCGAACTCGGCGAACTCCTCTGGGACGAGTGCGGGATGGCCCGCGACGAGGCCGGACTGCGCCGGGCCCTGGCGCGGATCCCGCAGCTGCGCGAGGAGTTCTGGCGCCGGATCAAGGTGCCCGGCACCGGGCAGGAGCTCAACCAGTCGCTGGAGAAGGCCAACCGGCTCGTCGACTACTTCGAGCTCGCCGAACTCATGTGCCTGGACGCCCTGCACCGCGCCGAGTCCTGCGGCGGCCACTTCCGCACCGAGAGCCAGACGCCCGACGGCGAGGCCGCCCGGCGCGACGAGGAGTACGGCTACGCCGCCGCCTGGGAGTTCACCGGCACCGGCACCGCCCCCGTCCTCCACCGCGAGGCCCTCGACTTCGCGTACGTCCACCCCACCCAGCGGAGCTACGCATGAACCTCACCCTGCGCATCTGGCGCCAGCCGGGCCCGGACGCCCCCGGGTCGATGACGACCTACCAGGTCGGCGGCATCAGCCCCGACATGTCCTTCCTGGAGATGCTCGACAGCCTCAACGAGGAACTGATCACCAGCGGGGACCAGCCCGTCGCCTTCGACCACGACTGCCGCGAGGGCATCTGCGGCGCCTGCGGCATGGTCATCAACGGCCAGGCCCACGGCCCCGAGCGGACCACCACCTGCCAGCTGCACATGCGGCACTTCCGGGACGGCGACACCATCGACGTCGAGCCGTGGCGGGCGGCGGCCTTCCCGGTGGTCAAGGACCTGGTGGTGGACCGCTCCGCCTTCGACCGGATCATCGGCTCCGGCGGCTACATCTCCGCCCCCACCGGCAGCGCCCCCGACGCGCACGCCACGCCCGTCCCCAAGGAGGCCGCCGACACCGCCTTCGAGCACGCCGAGTGCATCGGCTGCGGCGCCTGCGTGGCGGCCTGCCCGAACGGCTCGGCGATGCTGTTCACCTCCGCCAAGGTGGTCCACCTCAACGTGCTCCCCCAGGGCGCGCCGGAGCGCGCCTCCCGGGTGCGGGACATGGTCACGGCGATGGACGCCGAGGGCTTCGGTGGCTGCACCAACACCGGCGAGTGCGCCACCGCCTGCCCCAAGGGCATCCCGCTGCCCAGCATCGCCGCGATGAACCGCGAGTTCCTGCGGGCCGCGCGCGGCTGACGCTCCCCCACGATCGGTCGGCCCCCCGCGTTCGGTGCTCGTCGCGGGGGGCCGACGCCCGCGTGCACGTGCAGCCGACCGTGCACCGTCATCTCGCCTTCCCCGTACGGGTGGTGGATCGTCGCGAGCGGTGCTTCCCGACGGATAATCGCGCTACGGTGGTGCTCCCCACGGAAGGACGGCATATGCCCCAGGTTCAGTCCTGCGCCGGCTGCGACGGGTCCGGGGGGACCCAGAAGACCGAGGCAACGGTCGAACTGGACGAGGAAGGAAGCATGGTGCCCAGGGTCCACGAATTCTGGTCGCCCTGCGGTCGGTGCCACGGATCCGGGACGGTGATCGTCGGATGAGGTTGGTCTTCGAGTGCGTCGAGTGCGGTGGGCACTACCTGCCGCCCGAGGGCATGGTGTACCCGGACGGTCCGGCCTCGCCGGTCTGGTGTTCGGGCTGCCAGGACGCCAACCGGGCGGCCGGGGTCCGGGAGGATCCGCTGCTGGCCCGGGTCGCCCTGGCCGCCGCCCGGGCCGCGCTCGCCCGGCGCACCGCCGTCGCCGAGGGCGAGCCCACCGTGCGCGCCGACGTCCGCCCGTCCCGGCCGCCACTGTCCCGCCGGGCCCACTCCGGCCCGGGCGGGGTGCGCAGCAAGCTGGGCTGAGCCCGCAGCCCCACCGCCCACGGGGAACCGCTCCCGCTGCCCCGGATCCGCTCTAGAAGAGCGCCTCCTGGGTGTCCGGCTCCGGCGGGCGGACCCGTTCCTCCAGGGCCACCCCGGACGTCGGACGGCCGGAGACGGGCGCGAGCGTCCAGCCGGTGAGCAGCCGGGTGTCCAGCAGCAGCGGCCCCGAGCCGTCGGCCTGGTCCAGGAAGAGGTGCCGGCCCACCGGCGGCCGCAGGGTGCCCGCGATCACCGCACCGTCGGCCAGCCCACCGACCTGCCGGTACGCCTCCGGGGCGCCGCCGGACAGCCCGAACCGCGCCACGTGGTCGACCACCGGGCGCTCGGCGAGCAGTTCCAGCGCGTGGCCGGCCAGCAGGCGGTGCGCCTGGGCCCGGGCCTCGGCCAGCACGGCCCGGCGGTACGGCTCGTCGCCGTGCGCCCACCAGTGCTCGGTCTTCAGCCTGGCCTTGAACCGCTCGCGCGCCAACCCGGAGGCGGCGACGGTGAGTTCGGCGCGCCGGATGGCCGGCAGCCCGCCCCGGGCGGTGAACGCGTAGGCCAGCGCCCCCTGTTCGAGCAGTCGGCTGTCGCCGCGCTGCTCGGCGGTCAGGCCGACCTTCAGCAGGCCGTCGCCGAACCAGGCGAGGTAGAGCAGGTACGTCCGGCCGTCGTCGAGGATCTGGTCCCGGGCGAGGGCCAGGCCGCGGTCGACGCTCTGGCAGGCCGGGCACTGCACCGCCGCACCGTCGGGCGCGATCACCGCGTGGTGCGGGCACGGGGTGCGCTCCGTCGCCCCGGCCAGCCAGGCGCCGGTGCAGCGGCGCGGCCCGCCCAGCAGCCAGCCGACCTCCGCGCCGGGCGTGACGGCCCGCTCGTGCGCCTGACCGCCGCGCACGGCGCCGAGCAGGGCGCGGCCCTCGTGCCAGCTCAGCCCGGTGGAGACCCATCCGGCGGGCCGGTCCGGGTGGTGCTGCGGTGCGATCGTCACGGGCATCCCTCCCTCGCGAACCAGTGCCTCGAACCAGTGCAGAGTACCCGCCACCCCTGACAGTGCTCCCGCCGACAGTGCCCCCTGCTAGCCTCCGCGACCATGACGCCCGAGCCCGCCGCCCAGCCCGCCGCCCACTCCCCCGTCACCGCCGACGACCTCGCGCTCGTCCTCCGGCTCGCCGCCACCACCCTGCGCGGGGCGCCCTCGGACGCCGACTGGTCCCGGCCCGCCGGGACGGTCGCCTGGGACTGCTGGACCACCGTCGAGCACCTCGCCGACGACCTGCTCGCCTACGCCGCCCAACTCGGCCCGGCCGCCCCGCCGCGCGAGCGCTACGTCCCCTTCGCCACCGAGCGCCGCTTCCCCGGCGGGCCGAACAACTTCGTCCGCGCCGACCGCGCGAGCGGGCCCGACGGGCTGGTCGAGGTGCTGGAGGCGAGCGGCGGGCTGATGGTCGCGATCGCCCGCGCCGCCGCGCCCGAGGTCCGCGCCTACCACCCGTGGGGCGTCGCCGACCCGGCCGGGTTCGTCGCGATGGGCCTGGTCGAGACGCTGGTGCACCTGCACGACGTCGCCCAGGGCCTCGGCCTGCCCTGGGACCCCCCGGCCGGGCTCTGCCGCCGCGTCCTCGCCCGCCTCTTCCCCGACGTCCCCGTCACCCCCGCCGACGCCCCCTGGCCGACCCTCCTGTGGGCCACCGGCCGCACCGCGCTGCCCGGCCGCCCGCTGCGCACCGACTGGCGCTGGTACGCCCGGCCCGAGGACGCGGCCCGGGTGCACTGACCGGTGCAGTGCAGCCGTGCCGCTCGCGGGGCTTGGCCCGGTGGGGTGTTCACGTTCTATTGTTGCGGGCGCGGTTGGCGGCGCGGCCGGGAGGTGGGCGGCGCGACCGGTCCGGCGTGCAATGAAGGGGTGGACGGTGGCGGGGCGGCGGAACGACGGAGTGCTGGCGATCTGGGCGGAGGCGCAGCGGCAGCAGCAGCGCCGGGAGGAGGCCCGCTGGCGTGCCGAGGCGGCGCAGCAGCGCCGGCTGGAGCGCGAGCAGCGGGATGAGCAGCGGGCGACGGCCCGCAACGAGCGGGAGGCGCAGCGGGCCTACCAGCAGTCCCGGGAGGCGGAGGCGGCCCGGCTGACGGCCGAACTGGACTCCCGGGTCGAGGAGTTGCGCGGTCTGCTGGCCGCCGGGCTGGCGGCGCCGGCGTTCGGCCCGCAGGCGCTGCTGGCGCCGCGCCCGGTGCCGCCGTTCGACCCGGGCCCGCTGGGCCGGCCGGTGGAGATGCCCGACCAGGCCGGCCCGAAGTACCACGTGCCGCCGCCGGACCAGGTGCAGGCGCGCAACCCGGGGGTGCGGCGGCAGTACGAGCAGTACCTGGCGCAGGCCCGGGCCCGGTTCGAGCAGGACTGGTACGCCGCCCAGGCGCAGGAGGCCGACCGGCAGCGCCGGCTGGCCGCGTACCACCAGGAGTACCTGGCCTGGGCGGCGCAGTTCCGCCGCCAGGACGAGGACCGCGCCGCCCGTACCGAGGAGTTGCTGCGGCGGCTGCGCGCGGGCGAGCCGGAGGCGGTGCAGGAGTACTTCACCGCCGGCCTGTACGCCTCGGCGGCCTGGCCGGAGGGCTTCCCGCACCGGCTGGTGGCGGCCTGGGAGGCGTCGACCCGGCAGCTGGTGGTGAACTGGGAGCTGCCCGGCCCGGACGTGGTGCCGGCCGCCGGCCGGGTGCGGTACGTGAAGACGGACGACCGCGAGGCGGAGGTGGCCCGCCCGGCGACGGAGCGCAAGGCGCTGTACCGGGAGGTGCTGGCGCAGTCGGCGCTGCGGCTGGCGGCGGAGCTGTTCCGGGCGGACCGGGACGGGATGCTGGACTCGGTGGTGCTGAACGGCTTCGTCCTGGGCATCGACCCGGCGACCGGCCGGGAGGCGGAGCGCTTCCTGTCCACCCTGACGGCCTCCCGGGCCGAGTTCGCCGGGCTGGCGCTGGACCGGGTGGCGCCGGTGGACTGCTTCCAGGGCCTGGGCGGCAAGCTGTCGGCGCGCCCGGAGCGGCTGGACGAGGTGCGGCCGGACCGGCTGCCGGAGACGGTCGGCGGGAGCCTGGCCGGGCACGGCGGCGACGGCGACCCGGACCTGTTCGAGATGGACCCGATCGAGTTCGAGGAGCTGATCGCCGAGCTGTTCCGGCTGCGCGGCTTCCGGGTGATGACCACGGCCCGCAGCGGCGACGTCGGGGTGGACGTGGTCGCCGAGGACCTGGACCCGGTGACCGGCGGCAAGATCGTGATCCAGGCCAAGCGCTACCGCAAGACGGTGTCCCCGACGGCCGTGCGCGACCTGGAGTCGACCGTCCGGCACCACGGGGCGAACAAGGGCATCCTGGTGACCACCGCCGGCTTCGGCCGCGGCTCGTACAGCTACATCGAGGGGAAGCCCCTGACGCTGGTCAGCGGGCCGGAGCTGGTGGAGCTGCTGGCCGAGCAGGGTCTGCGGGGGCGGCTCGGCGGCGGCTCCGCGGAACAGGAGAAGCCCGCGCCGGCGGCCGCGCCGACGGACCGTCACAGCAGCCTGACGGTCAGCTGGCAGAGCCGGACGGCCGGCGGCGACGCGGTGGAGCTGGACGTCACCGCGTTCCTGTGCGCCGCCGGGCGGGTGCTGAGCGACGAGCACTTCGTGTTCTTCAACAACCCGCAGGACCCGGACGGCGCCGTGCGGCTGCACCCCACCCACTCGGTGCCGGGCGAGCCGGTCCGGGCGGTCCGGCTGACCCTGGACCTGGAGCGGCTGGCGACCACGGTGGACGAGGTGGTGGTCGCCGTCTCCACCGAGGAGGAGGAGCCGCGGGCCCTGCCGCTCGGCTACGTGCACGGTGTCGCCCTGGCGGCGACGTACGGTCCGGGCGCGGCCGGTCCGGCGGAGTGGGCGGCCGGCACCGGCGGCGTGCCGGACAGCGCGATGCTCGTGGGTTCGTTCCAGCGCGCGGGCGGCGGTTGGCAGTTCAGCCCGTCGGGCCGCGCGGTGACGAACGGTCTGCTCGGGCTGGCGGGCGCGTTCGGCGTCGCGGTGGAGTAGCACGGGACCATGGTCCGTAGTACGGGGACCATGGTCCTCAGGGGTCGGTGTCATACCTGAGGAGGAGAAGACCCCCGCCGAGCCGCCGAGACGGCGGGGGTCGCCCCTCCTCGGGACATACGCATCGCGCTCGAACGGATTGGGAGGATGGAACGGAACCTCGAATGTCCGTTCCCGCCCTCAGGAGCACCACCGTGACGACCCCCGCAACCGCCGTCCGTACCGGCCTGGCGGCCGCCCGCGCCACCGGCCTCAACAAGGTCTACGGGGACGGGGAGACCCGCGTCGTGGCCCTCGACAACGTCAGCGTCGACTT
>NZ_JBHVPH010000037.1:0-63054 GCF_042887425.1 Kitasatospora sp. NPDC057940 | reverse complement strand
GTTACATTCCGAACCCGGAAGCTAAGCCTTACAGCGCCGATGGTACTGCAGGGGGGACCCTGTGGGAGAGTAGGACGCCGCCGAACAATCATTCAGAAAAGCCCCCATCCGGATTCCGGATGGGGGCTTTTCGCATATGTGGGCCGTGCCGGTGTGCGCGCCGCTCCGCCGGATGTCAGACGGCGGGCTGTTGCTGGGTGACGCAGTGGATGCCGCCGCCGCCGGCGCCGAGGGAGTCGATGTTGAGCTGCTCGACGGTGCGTCCGGGGAAGAGCCGGGCCAGGGTCGCCCGGGCGGCGGCGTCGGCCGTGCTGTCACCGAACTGGGCGGAGATCACGGCGCCGTTGCACACGTAGTAGTTGGCGTAGGAGGCGACGAAGTTCTGGTTGGTGGAGCGGATCTTGTAGTAGTCCGGGCCCTGGAGCTTGGTCACCGAGGTCGGACCGCCTGCGGCCGTCGTGGCGGCGGACAGGATCTGGTACTGCTCGCGCGCGTCGTTGGCCCACGCGTCGGTGTCGGTCGCCAGCGGCATCTGGACCAGCCCGGCGCCGGGGGCGAGGAAGCGCGAGGTGGCGTCGACGTGGTCGTCGGTGATGTCCTGGTTCCTGATGCCGGTGAACCAGATGACCTTGGACGCGCCGTAGGCCTGGCACATCGCGGTCTCGATCTGTGCCTGGCTCATCCCGGGGTTGCGGTTGTCGTTGACGATGCTGCTGCGGGTGGCCATCAGGGTGCCGGCGCCGTCCTGTTCGATGGCGCCGCCTTCGGCGATCAGGCCGGCGGCGGTGAACGGCACCCCGACGTAGGCGGCGATGCGCCCGGCGACCAGCGCGTCGTTGGCGTGGGTCTGCCGGTTCCCCCAGCCGTTGAAGTTGAGGCCGACGGCGTCGAGGGCCCCCGACCCGTTGGTGCGGAAGACCGGGCCGGTGTCGCGCATCCAGCAGTCGTCGACGGGGATCGTGGTGATCACGGTGACCGACGAGCCGCACAGGGAGCGGGCCTTGGCGGCGCTCGCGGGGTTGGCGCACATGATGACCGGCTCGTACTTGGCGATGGTCTTGGCGATCAGCGCGATGTTCGACTGGACGCCGCTGAGCTGGTTGCGCCAGATCGCGGTGCTGTCGGGCCAGGCCATCCAGGTCCGGGTGTGCCGCACGCCGTCGATCGGGACGGCGAACGCACCCGCCGGCGCGGTGCCCTCGGTGCGGGAGCTGTGGAGGCCGGCCGCGGCGGCGGTGGAGCCTGCCGCCGACGTCACGGCCAGGCCGGCGGCGGTGAGGCCGGCCGCGGTGAGGAACTGTCGTCTGCCCAGGCCGGGTCTGTCCAGGCCGGGTCTGCTCGGGACGTGATCGTTCATCGGGTCCTCCGGTCAACTACCCGTCTGGGCAACGGGATTGACTTGAAAGGTAGAACTAACCGAGCGCTCGGTCAATTGTCTGCGCAGGATCGGACGGAGATTCCTGGAGCCCGGGCGTGGCCGGGCACGCTCTAGAGTTGCGCCATGGCGACAGGCGAGAAGGAACAGGTTCAGGCGGCCCCCGTGGTTCCGCAGGGGCGCACGCGCTCGTCGGCCAAGGGGGAGCAGACCCGGTCACGGCTCGTCTCCGCCGCCCGGACCCTGCTGGCCGGCGAGAGCGCCGGGCGCTTCACCACGCGCAACGTCGCCGCGCTGTGCGGCGTTTCGCACGGGATGTGCCACTACCACTTCCGCGACCGCACCGATCTGATCGTCGCGGTGATCGAGGACATCCGGCCGGAGTGGATCTCCCCGCTGGAGGAGGCGGTGGACGGCCCCGGCGACTTCGCCGAGCGGGCCGAGCGCGTGATCGGCCTGCTGACCCGGGGCGAGAGCCCGGACCTGTCGCACCTGCACGCGGCCCTGCACTGGCACGCCCTCAACGACGAACGCGTGCGGGGGAGTCTGGAGCAGGAGTACCTGCGCTGGCGGTCGTGCTTCGTCCGGCTCTTCCAGGTGCTCGCCGACGAGCGGGGCGGCGGCATCGACCCGCGGCCCCTGGGCGAGGCGGTCGCGGCGGCGGTGGACGGCCTCGCGGCCATCCAGTCCCTCGACTCGGACGTGGACGCGGCAACGGTGCTGGGGACGCTGGTGCGCGCGCTCGCCGGAGCACCGTCCGGGACGGCGTAGCACGTCCAACGCCCCGGCGTCGGACGCCCGTCGGACGCCCGTCGGCCGGACGACACCGGGGCCCCGTGGAGTCCGCCGACCCCGCGGGACCCCGGCAGTCGGGAGAGCCCCGCAGCCCGGGGGCCCGGCTACAGGGCCCGGCGGGCGTCCGCGATGGACCGCGGGTCCCAGCCCGGCCTGGGCACGGAGTCGAGCAGCAGCCGGGTGTAGGCGTGCCGGGGGCGGGCCAGGACCTCGGCGGTGGGGCCGGACTCGACGATCCGGCCGTGCCGCATCACGACCACCTCGTCCGTGACGCACCGCACGACGCCCAGGTCGTGGGTGATGAACAGGTAGCCGATGCCGGTCTGTTCGCGGATGTCGGCGAGCAGGTTGAGGATCTGCGCCTGCACCGAGACGTCGAGGGCGGCCACCGCCTCGTCGAGGACGAGGACGGCGGGCTCGACGGCCAGCGCGCGGGCGATGGCGACGCGCTGGCGCTGGCCGCCGGAGAGCTGGCGGGGCAGGGCCTCGGCCTCGCGCTCGCCGAGGCCGACCTGGTCGAGGAGTTCGGCGATCCGGCGGGGGTGGTCGGCGTCGGGGAAGTGCAGCCTGAGCGTTTCGCGCAGGGCGGCGCCGACGCTGGTGCGGGGATCGAGGGACAGGTACGGGTCCTGGAAGACCATCTGGACCTCGCGGGCGCGGGCCAGCCGGTGGGCCCGGCCGCGCCGGTGCTCGGTGCGGTCCCGGCCGTGCACCAGGACCCGTCCGGAGTCCGCCCGTTCGAGCCCGACGACGATCCGGGCGGTGGTGGTCTTGCCCGACCCGGACTCGCCGACGATGCCCAGCGATCCGCCTTCGGCCAGGGTGAACGAGACGTTGTCGGCCGCCTGGACGCTCCCGTAGGCGCGGTGCAGGCCGACGGCCTCCAGGACGGTCTTCGGCATCGTCGGCTCTCCTCCGGGGCTGGTCGTGGCGGGGCTGGTCGTGGTGCGGCTACCGGCGGTGCTGCGGGGCATCGGCGGTCACCTCCGCGACGCGGTCGCCGTGGTGGCAGGCGGCCCGCCGGGCGGGCTCGTCGGCGAGCGGCAGCAGGACCGGCGCCTGCTCGGTGCACACCTCGGTCGCGAGCGGGCAGCGGGCGGCGAAGGGGCAGCCCGTCAGGTCCTCGCGCAGGCTCGGCGGCCTGCCGCCGATGGCGGCCAGCCGGCCCCGGGGGGAGTCCAGGCGGGGGGTGGAGGCGAGCAGCGCGGCCGTGTAGGGGTGGCGCGGCCGCTCGAACAGGGCCTCGGCGGGCCCGGTTTCGGCGATCCGCCCCGCGTACATGACGTAGACGCGGTCGCTGATGGCGGCGGCGAGTCCGAGGTCGTGGGTGACGAAGACCAGCGCGGTGCCGAAGCGTTCGCGCAGGTCGCCGAGGAGGGCGACGACCTCGGCCTGGGTGGTGACGTCCAGCGCGGTGGTGGCCTCGTCGGCGAGGATCAGGGCGGGGTCGCCCATCAGCGCCCCCGCGATCATGACGCGTTGCAGCATGCCGCCGGACAGCTGCCCCGGGTACTTGCCGAGCGTGGTCTCCGGGAGCCCGACGGCGGCCAGCATCTCCGCGGCCCGTGCGGCGGCGGCGTCGGCCCCGCCGGGGCCCCGGCGGCTGGTCTCGGTGAGGAAGTCGCCGATGCGCCGGAGCGGGTTGATGGAGGCGCGCGGGTCCTGGAAGACCATGGCCGCGGTGTCGGTGCGCAGCCGGCGCAGCTGCTCGGGGCTCATGGTGAGGACGTCGTCGCCGTTGACGCGCACGACGCCCTCGGTGGTGGCGCCGCGCGGCAGCAGCCCGAGGACGCTGCGGGAGGTGAGGCTCTTGCCGGAGCCGGATTCGCCGACGAGGGCGACGGTCTCGCGGGCGGCGACGGTGAGGTCGACGCCGTCGAGGACGGGCCGGGCGGTGCCGGGCAGCCGCAGCCGCAGGCCCTGGATGTCGAGGACGTTCATCGGTCCCTCCTGGCGACCTGGTCGGCCCAGCGTTCGCCGACGACGTTGAAGGCGACGACGGTCAGCACGATGGCGACGCACGGCAGGATCGCCGACAGGGGGTAGCCGTGCTGGATGGCGGTCTGGCCGTCGAAGACCATGCGGCCCCAGTCGGGGGTGAGCGCCGGGACACCGAGTCCGAGGAAGGAGAGGCCGGCGAGGTCGATCAGGGCGTAGCCGAAGTTGATGGTGGACTGGGCGAGGACGACGGGGGCGATGCCGGGGATGATGTGGCGCAGGCAGATCTGGAGCCCGGAATGGCCCTGGACGCGGTAGGCCTCGACGTAGGGGCGCGAGCGTTCGGCGAGGACGAGTGAGCGGCTGAGGCGGCTGACGTAGGGCAGGTAGGCGATGGCGAGGGCGATCACCGGAGCGATCAGCCCCTCCCCGTAGACGGCGACGATCAGGATCGCCAGCAGCATGCCGGGGAAGGCGAAGACCAGTTCGGTGGAGCGGGACAGGACGGAGTCGAGCCAGCCGCCGCGCCAGGCCGCGGTGACGCCGATGGCGACGCCGGCCACGGTGGAGAAGGCGACCACCCCGAGCGGGCCGAGCAGTGAGGTGCGGGCGCCGAGCATCAGCCGGGACAGGGTGTCCCGGCCGGCGGCGTCGACGCCGAGCAGGTGGTCGCCGGAGGGGCCGGCGAGGGCGTTGCCCAGGTCGACGGCGTTCGGGTCGTACGGGGCGAGCCAGGAGGCGAGCACGGCGACCAGGACGACCACGGCGACGAGGCCGAGGCAGAGGTGGTACAGGGGTGCTCGGGCGGTGCGCAGGCGGGCGAGGCCGGGGCGGCGCAGGACGGTGGTGCTCATGCGGCGGACCTCTTCGGCGCGAGGGTGACCCTGGGGTCGACCAGCGGGTGCAGCAGGTCGACGACGAGGTTCACCGCCATGAACAGCCCCACCATGAGCAGGGAGATGGCCTGCACGGTGGGGAAGTCCTTGGTGGTGGTGGACAGTTCGAGGAGCTGGCCGATGCCGCCGACGCTGAACGCGGACTCGACCAGGACGGTGCACACCAGCAGGGTGGAGACGATCAGGCCTCCCGTGGTCAGGACGGTGCCCAGGGCGTTGCGGAACACGTGCCGGCGGATCACCTCGTGCTCGGCGACGCCCCGGCTGCGGGCCACGGTGACGTGCTCCTGGCCGAGGACCTCCTGCATCGCGGCGCGGGTGACCCGGGCGAGCATGCCGATCAGGTAGAGCGCCAGCGCGACGGCGGGCAGGGCCAGGTGCCACAGCATCTGGCCGAGTCCGTCGCCGGTGCCGCCGGTCGGGAACCAGCCCAGCTTCACCGCGAACAGGCCCTGCAGCAGGACGGCCGCGACGAAGGACGGGGTGCCGACGGCCACGGTGGTGGCGACCAGGATGGTCGAGTCCACGGCGCCGCCGCGGACGGCCCCGATCCAGCCGAGGAGCACGCCGACGGCGACGACCAGGAGCAGCGCCATGGTGACGAGCAGGAGGGTGGCGGGCAGCCGGTCGGCCAGCAGCCGCGACACGTCGGTGCGGTAGGTGATGGAGCGGCCGAAGTCGCCGTGGACGATCTGGCCGAGCCAGCGCAGGTACTGCAGCAGGAACGGTTCGTCCAGGTGGTACTGGTCGTTGATGGCCTTGAGCGCCTCGGGGGAGGCGGAGCGGCCCGAGAGCAGGAAGCTGGCCGGGTTGCCCGGGGCCAGGTACATCGCGCCGAAGATCACGAAGGAGGCGCCGAGGAGGGTGGCCGCCATCTCGGCCAGCCGTCGTGCGGTGAAGCGCAGGAAACTCACGTGGAAGCCCTCACGTCCGGGGGCGGGGCGGCGGCCGGGAGGACCGGCCGCCGCACGGTGGATCCGGGAGACGTCACTGGGCCGAACCCACGTCCGCCGCCCACGGGTAGTACATGTAGGAGATGGTGGTCGGGGCGCCGGTGATCCTCTTGTTGAGGAACACGGCGGTGGGCCACTCGGCGACCGGGATCCACAGCAGCTGGTCGGACGCGGTCTTCTGGAGCTGTGCTTCGAGGGTGAAGCGCTCCGCCGGGTCGGCGGCGGCGGTCGCCTTGTCGACCAGGTCGTCGTAGGCCTGGTCGCTGTAGCCGGCGAAGTTCTGGTAGGCGCCGGTCTTGAAGTTGGCCAGCAGGTCCAGCGGGTCGGTGATGGAGTCGTAGTACGTCTCCGGGAACAGGTCGATGCCCTCGCGCGCCTTCGCGTCCGTGAACAGCGCGGTGAAGGCGTTCGGCGCGATCGTCTTGAGCTGGACGTCGAGGCCGATCCTGGCGCCGGCCGACTGGACGGCGGTGGCCAGCAGCGAGACGTCCTGGCCGATGGAGCTGGTCGCGACCGTGACGGTCTTTCCGGTGGCGCCGGCCTCCTTGACCAGGGCCTTGGCCCGGTCGATGTCCGGGGCGGTCGGGGTGAGCCCCTCGAACGCCTCCTTCCTGACGTCCGGCGGCGCCGCGGCCCAGGCCGCGCGGGAGGTGAGGGAGCCGGTGGCGCTGCCGGCGCCGGCGAGTCCGGTGCGCACGAAGCCGGAGCGGTCCAGGGCCAGCGACAGTGCCTTGCGGACGCGGACGTCGCCGAGCACGCCCTTCATGTTGGTGACGTTGACGTTGACGGTGCTGAGGCCCTCGCCGAAGTAGAGGGTGCCCACGCCGCTCTTGCTCAGGCGGTCGTAGCTCTCGGTCGGGATCAGGTAGCCGCCGTCCGCCTCACCGCTGATCATGGCGTTGACGCGCGCCGAGGGGTCGGTCAGGAAGCGGAAGTCGACCTTCGCGGACTTGGCCTTGGTGCCCCAGTAGGCGTCGAAGCGCCGCAGCTGGATGGACTGGCCCTTGTTCCAGGAGCCGAGCTGGTAGGGGCCGGTGCAGTCCAGGCTGCCGGAGGTGCCGTAGTCCTTGCCGGCCGCCTCGATGCCGGCCTTGGACGCGACGACGCCCGCGGCCGTGGCCATGTACTGGTTGAACTGCGAGTCGGGCTGCTTGAGTTTGACGGTGACCTGGAGCGGGCCGCTCTTGGTGACGGTGCTGACGTTCTGGAACTGCTGGGCCCAGGCCGCCGCGTTGTCGGGGTTCATCTGCCGGCCGAGGCTGTACACCACGTCGTCGGCGGTCATCACGCCGCCGTCGTGGAAGTGCACGTCGGGCCGCAGGTCGTAGACCCAGGTGGTGGGGTCGGGGCTGGTGGTCTTCGCCGCGAGCCCGGGAGCCAGGGTCAGCTGCGGGGTCCACCGCATCAGGCTCTCGCACACGTTGGACAGGATGGTGTTCTGCGGGTAGTCGAACGCCGAGATGTAGTCGAGGGTCGGCGGCTCGGCGTACACGGCCCAACTGAACGAGTCGAGCTGGCCCTTGGCGGCCGGGGTGTCGGCGGACAGCTTGTACGCCTGGTCGCCGCTGCCTCCGTCACCGGTCTTCGGCGGCCCGGCGCAGGCGGCGACCAGGGCGAAGGCTGCCAGGGCGGCGGCCGGCAGGGCGTATCGGCGGTGCGGGGATCTGTGCTCCGGGCGCTGGCTTCGTGGCATCGAGGGTTCTTTCTTCCAGGCTCAACGGGGGTCCGGCGGGCGGGGGGAGGGGGCGGCCCCGGCAGCGGGGGTTCGCTGCCCGGGCCGCCGCGACGGGCGGGGCTGCGGGCGGGGCTACGGGTAACGGGGCGGGCGGCTCAGGCGGTGGGCACCTGCTGGGTGATGCAGTGGACACCGCCGCCGCCGTAGGCGATCACCCGGGAGCGGACCCCGACGACCTTGCGCCCGGGCAGGGCGGCCGCGATGGCGGCGAGGGCCCCCTCGTCCTCCGGGACGTCGGCGACCGGGACGACGACGCCGCCGTTGGCGATGTAGAAGTTGAGGTAGCCGACCTCGACGTCGGTGCCGTTGACCTCGACGAAGGCGCTCTGCGGCACTTCGAGGATCTCCAGCTTGCGGCCCCGGGCGTCGGTGGCGGCCGCCAGGACGGCGTGGTTGGCGCGCATGCGCTCGTAGTCGGGGTGGTCGGGGTCGGCGGGCAGCTGGACGATCACCTTGCCGGGGGCGACGAACGCGCAGACGCCGTCCACGTGGCCGTCGGTCTCGGTGTCCAGCAGACCGCCGTACGGCAGCCAGATGATCGTGCTGACGCCGAGCTTCGCGATCAGTTCGGCCTCGATCTCCTCCTTGCTCATCCCCGGGTTGCGGTTCGGGTTGAGCAGGCACTGCTCGGTGGTGATCAGCGTGCCCTCGCCGTCGACGGTGATCGCCCCGCCTTCGAGGATCATCCGGGAGTCGATGCGCTCGACGCCCAGGCGCTCCAGCAGCCGTCCGGCGATCAGGTCGTCGGTGTCGTACGGGTGGTGCTTGCCGCCCCAGGCGTTGAAGCGGAAGTCCACACCGGCCCGCCGGCCGTCCTCGCCGAGGACGAAGATCGGCCCGGAGTCGCGGAACCACGAGTCGTCGATGGGGAGTTCGACGACCTCGACGCCCTCCCCGCACAGCTCCTGCGCCTCGGCGCCCCGGCCCGGCAGCGCGACCATCGTGACCGGCTCGAACCCGGCGATCGCGCGGGCGACCTGGGCGTACTCCCGCTTGGCCTCCTCGAAGGTCTCCCCCCAGAGGTCCGACCTGGTCGGCCAGGCCATCAGGCACCCGTCGTGGGGGGTCCACTCGGCCGGCATCTGGAACGTCATGACGGATCCTTCTCTCTTGTTCTAATTTTCAGTCAGGATGGGGTCGAGAGTGGCCGACCGAGGTGGTCGGCGGGGGCCCGGCCGTAGCTCGGCCGCGCTCGGCAGAGCTCAGCCGGCGGGCGGTACGGCGGGCTGCGACTGGGTGGAGCAGTGGATGCCGCCGCCGCCGCTCGCGATGTTGTCGATGTTGAGCTGGACGACGGTGCGGTCGGGGTACTTGGCCTGGAGGATCGCGTAGGCGACCCCGTCCGCGTAGCCGTCGCCGAACTGCGGCACGAGGACGGCGCCGTTGGCGGTGTAGTAGTTGGTGTAGCTGGACAGGAAGTCCTTGCCCGTCCCCCGGATGGAGTTGCGGTCGGGGCCGGGCAGCTCCGTGATGGTCAGGCGGCGGCCCTGGGCGTCGGTGGCGTTCTGCAGGGCCTGCCTGGTCTGCTGGTAGACCGCGACCCACCGGGGGTCGGTGCCCGGGCCGGGCTGGTCCAGCATGACCTGGCCGGGGGAGATGAAGCGGGCCAGGCAGTCGATGTGGCAGTCGGTGATGTCCTGGCCGGCCAGGCCCGGGACCCAGATGACCTTGTCCAGGCCGAGCGTCGACTTCAGCGCCTGCTCGACCTGGTCCCGGGTCATGCCCGGGTTGCGGTTGGGGTTCACCAGCGAGCTCTCGGTGGCCAGCAGGGTGCCCTGCCCGTCGGTCTCCAGCGAGCCGCCCTCGCCCACGAACGGGGCCTGGACGCGGGCGATCCCGTACTGGGACAGGAGCGTGCCCGCGGCCGCGGCGTCGTTGGCGTACGGCTGGTAGTAGGGGGTGCCGCGCTTGCCCCAGCCGTTGAAGTTGGTGTCCACCCCGGCGACGGCGCCGGGCGCGACGACGAAGGTCGGGCCGAAGTCCCGGATCCACAGGTCGTCGTTCGGGATCTCCAGGACCTCGATGCCGTAGTACGCGCCGGAGCCGCAGGAGTACCGGGCGTCGGCGGCCTGCCCGGGGCGGGCCAGCACCGCGACCGGCTCGTAGCGGGAGAGCTCGTACGCGACGTTCGCGATGTCCCGGCGGACGCCCGACAGCTGGTTGCGCCAGACCGAGGACAGGGCGGGCCAGGCCATGAAGGTGCGGGTGTGCCGGTCGGTCTCGGCGGGCATCCGCAGCGTGGCGCCGGACGGCGTCGGGGCGGCGCCTGCGGCTGCTTCCGTGGCTGCGCCTGCGGTTGCGCCTGCGGTTGCGGCGGCCGCCGGCGTGGCGAACGCGGTGCCGAGGGCCGCCGCGGGCAGGGCGGCGGCGCTGAATCTGAGCAGGCTGCGACGGGTGGGAACGGGCGTGTCCAAGAGGACTCCCTTGGGGGCGGGAGGTGTGGGGTGACGCACATCTTGGCTGCAACTAAAAATTCAGTCAATACCCGATACGTACGGTATCGCGGATTCCCCTGCCGCACCGGCCTGCTGTGTGCCTGCCGAGAGCCCGCCGTGAGCCTGCGTGAGCCCCGGGCTGGGGCTACCCGCCTGGCCATACGGGAGTTGGGCCCTGAAACTTTGATCAGGAATTCCTCCACGCGAGGCCCCGGCCCGGTATGGTTCTCGCTTGTGTCGGATCGTCGAACAGAGATACTCATCGCCGCCACCCGCGTCATCGCGCGGCGTGGCGTGCGCGGGCTGCGCGTGGGCGAACTGGCCGCCGAGGCGGGGGTGTCCACCTCGCTGCTGTACTACCACTTCACCGACCGGGCCGGGCTGCTCCGCAAGACCCTGGAGTTCATCAGCGACCGGGCGGACCGCTACACCGCCGAGGGCGACTCGGCGGGGTACTCCGACGATCCCCGGCGCGATCTCGAACAGGTCCTGCTCCTGGAACTCCAGGACACCCCGGACGTGCGGGAGAACAGCACGGCCTGGGGGGAGTTGAGGGCCAGCGCGGTCTTCGAACCCGATCTCCGGGAGGAGCTGGCACGCGCCACCCACGCCTGGGTGCACGACGTCGCGGACCTGCTCGGCCGCGCCCGCCCCGAGGCCACGGCGCCGGCCCACACGGCCTCCGCCGAACGCCTCACCGTCCTGATCGAGGGCCTCAGCGCCCGCTGGCTGACCGGTTCGATGCCGCTGGAGCACGCGCGGCACTTACTCCGGGAGGCGATCGAGGTGGAGTTGGAGGCGCTGCCGGCCGTCGTGCGGTGCCGCTGCTGACGGGTCCTCCACCTGCCCGGAGTTCGGTGCACCCCGCCGCCGGCGCCGGTGCACCCTGCCGCCGACATCGGTGCGCCCCGCCGTCGCAGGGACCCTGCAGAAACCCGTTTGGCGGACGAGGCGACCGCTGCTATGTTTCCGGAGGCCGTGCGAGAGAACGAGGAGGTGGTACCCGTGAACGCAGTATTCACATGGGTGCTCTCCTCCGGGGTCACGGTCGGGCGATAGGTCGTCCGGGAGCGCCGTATCCGAGCCCTCCCGAAAGGCACGACCATGCATTTCACTTCTGAACAGCGCCTCGACGACGGTGTCCTCGAGCGCGAGTTCACCCTCGGCGAGATCCCCGGCATCCTGTGGACGCCCGCATCCGCACCGGCGCCGACGCCGCTGATCCTGCTCGGCCACCCGCCCCTCGGACTGCGCAGGATGTACCCCCGACTGGTGGCCCGGGCCCGGCACGCCGCGGCGGACGGCTTCGCCACGGCCACCATCGAACTCCCCGGAAGCGGCGACCGGCCTCGTTGGCCCGCCGTGGAGCAGGCCCGCGCCGATTTGCGCCGGGCGCTGGAGGCCGGCGAGCCGGTCAGCGACGAGATCGTCGACGCCCTCATCCTCCCGCTGGTCGACAAGGCGGTCCCGGAATGGCGGGCCGCCCTGGACGCCCTCCTCGCGCTGCCCGAGGTCTGCGGCCCGGTCGCGTACTCGGGGGGAGTGATCTCCATCGGGGTCCGGCTGGCGGTGGTCGAGCCGCGCATCTCGGCCGCCGTTCTGTTCGCCGGCAGTTTCGTGCCCCGCTCCATGTTCGAGGAGGCCCGGCAGGTCACCATTCCGCTGCACGTCCTGCTGCAGTGGGACGACGAGGGGAACGACCGGCAGGCGGCCCTGGACCTGTTCGACGCCTTCGGCTCGAAGGAGAAGTCCCTGCACGCCAACATGGGCGGGCACACCGGCGTCCCGCAGTTCGCCGGGGACGCCGCGGCCCAGTTCTTCACCCGACACCTGAAGTGAGGCCGGGCCGTCCGCCCGGCGGCAGACGATAGCTGAGGCCGGCGGCCTGCCACTCGTCGAGGGGGCATGGCCGCCGGCCGTCGACAGCTCTCCGCGCCGTGGGCCCCTGCCGAACTCTCGGCAGGGGCCCGTGCCGTCTGAAGCCGTCAACTGTTCTGCGGAGCTTCGGGGAGACCGCGCACCTCGGCCGGTGCCAGGCAGAACCGCGCGTTCACCCGACGGCCGGGATGTCGTGGGTGGCGCAGTGGATGCCGCCACCTCCGGCGGCGATGTTGTCGATCTTGACGGGGACGATCTCGCGGTCGGGGAAGTGCTGCTTGAGGATCTGCTGGGCGCGGACGTCGGCGCGGTCGTCGCCGAACTTCGGGAGGTAGACGCCCTTGGAGCCGACGTAGAAGTTCATGTAGGAGGAGACGAAGGCGTCGCCGCGGCCGGTGATTTTGTCGGGGTCGGGCTGCTGGAGCTCGATGACGTCGAGCTTCTTGCCGCGGGCGTCGACGGCGTCCTTGAAGACGCCGCGGGCCTGGTCGGCGGAGCGGGACCAGACGTCGGCGGGTGAACCGGGGAAGGCCTGGTCGAGCAGGACTACTCCGGGGGCGGCGAAGCGGGTGAGGCAGTCGACGTGGGCGTCGGTGATGTCCTTGCCCCTGACGCCGGCCAGCCAGATCACGGTGGTGACGCCGAGGGCCTTCTTGAGCTCGGCCTCGACCTGGTCGCGGGACATGCCGGGGTTGCGGTTGCCGTTGACGACCGAGCTCTCGGTGACCAGCAGGGTGCCCTGGCCGTCGGTCTCGAAGGAGCCGCCCTCGGCGACCAGCTTCGTCTCGATGCGTTCCACGCCGTACTTGGCCAGGACGGTACGGGCGATCTTGCCGTCGTTGGCGTGCTGCTGCTTGTTGCCCCAGCCGTTGAAGTTGAAGTCGACGCCCTTGACCTTGCCGCCCTCCTCGACGAACACCGGCAGGGTGTCGCGGGCCCACAGGTCGTCGACGGCGATGGGGACGACCTCGACCGCGGAGCCGCACGCGCTCTGGGCGGCGTCCTTCTGCTCGGGGCGGGCCATCAGGACGACCGGTTCGCGGGCGGCGATGGCCCGCGCCAGGCCGGCGATGTCCTTCCGGACGTCGGGGAGCTGGTCGCCCCAGACGTTCTCCGAGGCGGGCCAGGACATCACGGTGCGGACGTGCTTCTCCCATTCGGCGCCGAAGCGGCGCGCGCCGGGCGCCGCCGGGGCCCCGGACGGCTGCGGGGTCTGCGTGGCGTCCTCGACGGGTTCGTCGAGGTCCGAGCAGGCGGTCAGGCCGAGGGCGAGGACGCCCGCGCCGCCGAGGGAGCGCAGCACGGTGCGGCGGGACAGATCACGGTAGGGCACGGGGAATCTCCGGTCAGGGGTAGCGCCGACATCGAGCTCGCCGTCAACACTTTCATTGACTGAAAAGTCAGTCAAGCTTGGAGGTCGGCCCGTCCGCTGATGACGGGCGCCGGAGACCTGCGACGGAGACCTGCAACGGGGACCTGCGACGGCCGCCCCACCGGACCCGTGCTCCGGTGGGGCGGCCGTCGCCCCGTCAGCTGTCAGCCGTCAGCTGTCAGCCGTCAGCTGTCGGAACGGAATGCCCCGTGGACCCGCAGGTCGCCGTTGATCGATACCTGCCCGTCGTTCGTGTGCACGATCCAGGCGTCTCCGGTGCGGACCGACAGGTGCCCGTTGGCGTTCACCTTGCCGTGGAACCGCGAATCCCCCTGGACGCGCAGGACGCCGTTGGTGGTGAGGTCGCCGGCGACGGTGACCGTGCTCGCGGCGAGCACCTCGCTCTCGGCGTCGAGGCGGCCGTGGACGATCAGCCGCGGCGGGCCGTCCTGCGTCTCCAGCACGTTGTCGACGGTCAGCCCGCCCTGGAGCGTGAGGCGTTCCCTGACCTGGGCGCGGTGGGTCAGCAGGTCGTTGAGGTCCGCCTTGTCGGCCGCGACGGTTCCCCACCGGTGGCTTCCGGCGCCCTGGTACACGTTCAGCCCGGCGGGTGGGAACTCGATCCATCCGTCGTCGGCCGTGCGGCCCTGGACCCACCTGGTGTTGATGCCGTTCAGGTCGGCCTTGTCGGCCGCGACGGTGCCCCAGTTCTGGTTTCCGTCCTTGCGGATGTTCACCCCGGACTGCGGGAACTCGATCCAGCCCTTGGCGCCGTCGCGGTCGCCCACCCAGGTGGTGTTGATCCCGCTCACCCTGAGCTTGTCCGCCGTGACGGTCCCCAGGTCGCTTCCCCCGCCGTGGCCGACCCTGATCCCGTCGGACGGGAACTCGATCCACCCGGCGTCGCTGTCGCGGCCCCGCACCGACCCGGCGGCCACGACGTCGACCTCCGCCCGGACGGCCGAGACGGTGCCGGCGGAGACGGTGCTCGCCGCGACTGTGCTGGCCGAGAGGGTCCCGGGCGTGTCGGAGTCGTCGCGGACCTGCGCGCCCTGCGGGGTGAAGGTGACCCGCCCCTTGTCCGTGGTGCCCCCGACCCACGGGGTGCGCACCCCGGCCGTCGCGGTCACGGCCTCGAACTCGGGGCTGCGCAGGTGGACGGTGGTGGTGAGGAAGTACCCCGGCTGCTGCTGGCCCTGGGCCGTGGCCGTCAGGGTGTACGTGGCGTCCCGCTTCGGCTCCGCACCCGGCAGCGGCGACCACTCCCAAGTGGTCGCGCCCTTCTTCGGCTGGACGGAAACCGGGGGGCCGTCCGGCCCCTGGATCTGGTACGTGAGGGTGTCGGGCCCCTCCCACTGCAGGACGACGTCCTTGCCTCCGGCCACCAGGGACGCCTTCGGGCGGAAGTTGCGCGGCACCTTGGGCAGTTGCTTCAGCAGGCTCAGGGTGACGGGGTTGCGCTGCACCCTGGCGCCGTTCGCCGCCCGCTCCGTCACCTGGAGCAGGACCGGCCCCGGCTTGCTGGAGACCGGGAAGCCCTCCAGCGCCAGGACCAGGGAGCCGGCCTCCCTGAACAGCGCGCCGGGCCGGGCGGTCACGGTGAGGACACCGGTGCCGTCGTTCCAGACGGCGGTCGGCTCCTCCGTCGTCTTCGTCGCGTCGTTCTGCGCGATCCGCGCCTTGATCGACTTCGGGTCGACCGTCAGATGACCGTCCTGCTGGCCGCAGGGCACCCGCACCTCGATGGAGTACCAGATCACCTCGTCCATGGTCGGGTTGGAGACGACGATGTAGACCGCCCCCTCGGACTCCTCGCCCGCCACCGGCACCTGGAGCGGCGCGGGGTCGGTGAGGATGTCGTAGTTCAGAGAAGCCACCACTGCCGAAGACCCCCTGTTGTCTGCTGTCCGGGCTCCCGCCTCCACGGGCGCAGCCCCTGTAGCACAGCACTGTCCCGCCGGACGGCACCTCTCGAACCCCGATTCGACGGGACCGGCGCGAACCGGACCTGCACTGGCCGAAACGGAATCATGGAGTCCCATTGGCCTCCCGCGCACCCTCGGCCCGCACCCGTAGTGCCCCTTCACCACGGCCTCACCAGGGCCTGTCCGGCGGTGCGGTGCCTGGCCTCGACACCGTGCGCGTCGTGGATCGCCGCTCTCTGAATTTGACTGAATTTTCAGTCTGGTAAAAGATGCGGTGGCACCCGGTTCCAGGACCAGCCCGCCGCAGCGCGGGCTCCGTGCCCCCTGGCGGCCCGTCCACCCCCCACGGAGGCGGGCCGCCAGGGCTTTCGCCGCGCACGCGTCGGCCGCCGCCCTACCCCACAGCCCCAGGAAGGACGACCGTGCAGGTCACCACCGATGACATCAGCGCCACCAGCCCGGTTGCGCACCGCGCTCCCCGCCACCGCTGGCGGTTCGCCCTCGTCCTGGCGATGGTCGTCGCCCTGTGCGGGGGCGGGATCGGGCTGTACCTCAACGAGCGCAACACCCGGGAGCAGACCCGCGAACTGGCGATCCCCACGGCCCAGGACTGGATCGAACTGGACATCACCGCCCAGGACGTGGACCCGGCGGCCCAGCAACTGACGCTCTACGTCACGCCCGTACCGCACGGCAGGCTCGCCGCCGGCGCCGACGGCCAGGCCTTCAGCCGCCCCGTCGAGATCACCGTCACCGGCACACCCAGGACGACCATCCGGGCCGCCGAGGGCGAGACCGCGGCGCCCCAGCTCGTCCACGTCAGCATGTACGACGGCACCATCACCGACTACCCCTTCGACCGCTACCGCATGGAGGCCGGCTTCACCGCCACCAGCGGCGCCACCCCCGTGCCGGTCGGCCTGGTCGTCACCGACACCGACCCGTTCTTCGTCCTGCGCCCGCAGGCCACGGCCGGAGCCACCGGCACCGTGGCCCTGGACGCGAAGATCACCCGCTCCCGCAGCACCTTCATCCTCGCCTGGTTCATGATCGCGGCGATGTGGGCCATCGCCCTCGCCGTCCTCGGCGCCGCCGAGGTGCTCTACCGCAAGCGCGAGGGCCTGGTGTGGCCCTCCCTGGGCTGGATGGCGGCCAGCCTGTTCGCCCTGATCGGCATGCGCAACGCCGCCCCCGGCTCACCGCCGATCGGATCGCTGATCGACTACCTCGCGTTCTTCTGGGCCGAGGGAATCATCGCCGCCAGCCTGGCCTGCACCGCCTGGTGCGGCATCCGCACCGAACACCGCCAGCGCCGCGAACGCGAGGCCGCCGCCGACCAGCCGTGAGCCCGCTGCCGACCAGCCGTGAGGGCCGGGCGCGGCGCGGGCGGAGAATGGCCGGAAAGTGCCGCAACTGCCTTGCGCAGCAGGATTGTTGGGGGCACCTGACGCGCCCATGCTGAATTCGCCCGGCCTGTGCCGGGCCGCCGGGTGGGCGGGCGGCTCAGGTACCCCACGCCCCGACGCTCGCGCGCCCCACCCTCACCCCCCACCTCAGGCTTCGCGGGAGAACCCTCATGGGAATGACCTCTGCTCTGCGACGTGCCTCGGTCGTGCTCGCCGGCGGCGTGGCCGCGGTCGGACTGTTCGCGCCGACCGCCGCGGCCGCGGACACCCCGGTCGTCCTGGCCTGCCAGGCGACCCCGCCGATCGGGTCGGCACAGACCTTCAACCTCAACGCCGGTGTCAACGCCGCCGCGCCCGCCACCGTCGCGGCCGGCAGCCAGTTCACCGTCACCCTGGCCCCCGACGCGCTCACCGTGCCCACCACGGTGGGCGGTTACAGCATCCAGTCGATCAGCAACATCGTCCTCACCGTGCCGGTCCCCGCGAACGCCACGCTGACCGGCGAGTCGCTGACCGGCGGCTCCGGCTACTCGGGCAGCGCGAGCGTCGCGGTGAACAACGGCAACGTCGTGCTCACGGTGAACGGGTCGGTCGGCGGCGGCGGCACCTTCACGCTCCCCGCGCTGACCCTGAACCTGGCCGCCGGGGCCTCCGGCAGCGTCATCAGCACCTCGGTGGCCGGTACGAGCTACACGGACCCGGGGCTGACCTTCACGGCGACCGTGCCCGTCTCGTTCTTCACCGTCGACGTGCCCACCGCCTGCTACCCGGCCACCGCGCAGGCGCTCAGCACCACGACGGTGAGCTGACCGGGGCCCGCACCGAAGGCGACCGAGGGAGAACAGCACCGGGGCCGGCGCACAGTGTGCGCCGGCCCCGGTGTCGGAAGTAGCGGGGACAGGATTTGAACCTGCGACCTCTGGGTTATGAGCCCAGCGAGCTACCGAGCTGCTCCACCCCGCGTCGGTGGTACCGACCGTACGGCACCGGCCGGCGATCACCTAATCGGTGACCGGCCGGCCGGGTGCCGGGGCACCCGGCCGTTGCGCCCGGTGCCGTCGTCCGAGCCCGCCCGCTTCCTACGGGTGGTGGCTGCTCCGGGTCCAGGAGGAGGCTGCGCCCTGTTCCTCCTGCGGTGCGTACGGCTGGGGGTAGGAGAAGGTGTGGTCGTCCGGCTGCGGCGGGGTGGGCCACTGCGACCAGGACTGGGACTGCGGCGACTGCGGCGCCTCCGCGCGGGGGTGTCCGGGGGCGGTGCGGCCGGTCGTACGGCCCGGGCGCAGGGGCCACCACAGGCTGCGGCCGAGGAGCGCGGCCAGGGCGGGCACCAGGACGACGGACAGCAGGAACGCGGAGAGCAGGATGCCGAGCGCGGTCGCGAAGCCGATCTGCTGGGTCGAGGGCTGCGGGGTCACGGCGAGGCTGCCGAAGGAGCCGGCCAGGACGAGGCCCGCCGTCGCGATGGCCGGGGCGGTGTGCCGGAGGGCGCGCGCGACGGCGGCCCGGGGCGGCCCGGGGTGTTCCATCTCCTCCCGGATCCGGTCGCTGATCAGGATGTTGTAGTCGGTGCCCAGCGCGACCACGAACAGGAACAGGACCAGCGGCAGCGTGAAGTTGACGCCCGGCTTGCCCATCGTGTGCTGGAACACCAGGGCGGCCGCGCCGAGGGTGGCCGCGAAGCCGAGGCCGACGGAGAGCATCAGGACGACCGGCGCGAGCAGGCTGCGCAGCAGCAGGAGGAGGATGACCCCGATCAGTGCCGCCGCGACCGGGAAGACCAGCCGCAGGTCGCGGCCGACGGCGGTGGAGACGTCGGCGAAGACGGCCGGGGTGCCGCCGACGTGCGCGCTCAGGCCGGCCGGTGTGCTCTGGGCGACGGCGGCGCGGATCGGGCCGGAGACCAGGTCGCGGGCCTGCTGGGACTGCGAGTCCGCGGTGAGGAACAGGTCGATTCTGGCGGCCTGCCGGTCCTCGCTCAGGACCGGCTTGGCGACCTGGCCGACGCCGGTGACCCGGGTGAGGCTCTGGGCGAGGCCGTCCAGCGCGGCGGGGGAGAGCGCGCCGGGGGCGAGGGGGCCGGCGTTCTTGGTCTCGACGTAGACGCTGGTCGGGTCCGCCACGCCGGCGGGCAGGGCGCGGGAGATCTCGACGGCGGTGCTCTGGGAGGCGGTGCGCGGTCCGCCGCCCAGGCCGTAGTCCATTTTGATCCCGGCGAGCCCGCCGGCCAGGGCGCCCAGGAGGG
Organism: Kitasatospora sp. NPDC057940; assembly: GCF_042887425.1. Lineage (NCBI taxonomy): Bacteria > Bacillati > Actinomycetota > Actinomycetes > Kitasatosporales > Streptomycetaceae > Kitasatospora > Kitasatospora sp. NPDC057940. Next base: position 44,104 of record NZ_JBHVPH010000037.1, on the reverse strand, counting down.
CGAGCGAGGCGAGGACCATGACCACGGGCCGGCGGGCCACCAGGTCGGCGAAGCGGGCGGTGGCGCCGTCGCGGGGCACGGCCCTGAGGGCACGTGAGGGCCAGAACAGTGCGCGTCCGCAGGCCGCGAGTACGGCGGGCATCAGGGTGAGGCTGGCGAGCAGCATGACCAGGACCGAGACCGCGACGGCCGGGCCGAGCACCCGGAACTGCCCGAAGCTGGCGACCCCGAGGGTGGCGAAGGCGGCGACGATGGTCAGCGCGGCCGAGGTGACCGCGGTGCCGACCCTGTGGCTGACCTCGGCGGCGGTGGCGCGGTGGTGGCGCTCGGGGTGGGCCCGCAGCTGCTCGCGGAAGCGGAACATCAGGAACAGGAAGTAGTCGATGCCGATGCCCAGCAGCACCACGCCGATCAGGCTCGGCACGGACGGGTCGAGCTTGATGCCGGTGAGCAGGGCGGTGCCCACGACGGCTCCGGCGGCCACGCCGCTGACGAGGGCCACCGCGATCAGCGGCAGCAGCGCGGCCAGGGCGCTGCGGAAGACGAGGATGTGGAGCAGGATGATCAGGCCGACGGCGCAGGCGGACGCGACGGTCGCGAGGGTCTTGCCGTCGTCGGCGGAGTCCACCTGGTCGGCGAGTGGGCCGGTGAAGCCGGTCCGCAGCCCCTGGGCGGCGAACTCAGCCCGGGTGCCGTCCCGGAACGCCCGGTAGGTGTTCTCCAGGCCCGGGTCGGCGGGGTTCCCGGTGAGGTTGGCGGAGAGCAGCTCGAAGGTCCCGTCGGGCGCGGTCATGGCCGGGCTGACCTGGGGGACCTGCGAGTAGTCCCGCTGAAGGGGCGCGGCGTCCTTGGGCGTGGGCATGGTGACCTTGAGACGGCTCAGCCGCTTCGCCCCGTCGCCGATCTGCTGCCGGTCCGCGGCGGTCAGCGCCCCGCCGTCGGCCCGCGCGACCAGGACGGTCACCGGATTGGCGTCGGGCTTCGTCCCGAAGCGGTCCTGGGCGATCTTCATGGCGGCGGCCGAGTCGTAGCTCTTCGGCAGGAAGTCGGCCGTCTGTGTCTGGGTCACCCGGTAGATCAATGTCTGGCTCAGGACGGTCAGGAGTATTCCCAGGACCGCCCATACGGCGATCACCTTCCACGGATTTCTGGTGGAGAATCCGGTCAGGGCGCGGATCACGATGTCCTCCGGCGGTGGTGCTGTCGCCGGGGATTTCCGGCACGTCTCCAGACCATCACGGCGTACCGGGCGTTCTCGTCCGAGCACGGGAGGAGAACGCCGTCGGGACCTGGGCTCGCCACCGGGCCCGGACCAGGACCATGGTCCTGGTCCGGGATCGGTCCCGGGTGCCGGTCCGGTGCCGGCGTGCGCAGGGAGAATGGACCGCGGACGCCCCCTTCCGGGACGCGCACGCCCCCCCCGGGGAACGAAGGCCTCCGTAGGGCCGGCTCGCCGGGTACGACGGCTGCGGTGAACGGGCGAAGGCCGGGGCCGACCGGCCACAGAAAGGACCACCACCAGCATGTCGACGCACGACCGGCCCCTGCCGCCGCAGCCGCCGTCGCCGAGATCCGACGGCCTGCCCTGGACGGCCAGTGACGCGCTGGTGGCCGTCGGGGCCGCCGGCCTGGACATCCTCGGCTACTCGATCGGCGGCCCGGACGGAAGCCAGCCGATCGCCCTGACGGCGCTGGTCCTGCTCGTACTGGGGGCCATGCCGCTGCTCACCAGGCGCCGCTACCCGCTGGCGTCACTGACGGCTGTGCTGGTCCTCGGCCTGGCCCTGAACCTGAGCGGGCCGGTGCCGCAGCACTTCAACTGCACGCTCTGCATCGCGCTGTTCGCGGTCGCCCGCTCGCGCGGCCTCGTGGTGGCGGTCCCGGCCGCCCTCGCGGCGGCCGCCGTACCGCTGCTGGGCCGGGGGTACCCGCTGCCGCCTCCGCTCCCCGGAGTGGCGGCCAACGTGCTCGCCGCGGCGCTGGTCATCGCCGCGGCCGAGGCGCTGAAGCGCTGGCAGCACGAGGTGGAGGTCAGGCGCAGGCTGCTGGCCGACCGCGCGGTGGCGCAGGAACGGCGCCGCATCGCACGGGAGTTGCACGACATCGTCGCCCACCACATCACCACCATGCAGCTGATGGCCGGCGGTGCCAGAGCCAACCTCGGGGGTGACACCGAGGTGGTGCGCGAAGCCCTCGTCACGCTGGAGGGCTCCGGGCGGATGGCGCTGCGCGAGATGCGCCAACTGCTCGACGTGCTCCGGGCCGGCGACGAGCCGGAGGAGTCCCCGGCCGAGCCGCAGCCCGGAGTCGGGCACCTCGGACGGCTCGTCGAGGAGTCCCGCAGGGGCGGCCTTCCCACCGAGTTCGCCGTCGTGGGGGAGGAGCGCCCGCTGTCGCCGAGCACCGGCCTGGCGGTGTTCCGGATCGTCCAGGAGTCCCTCACCAACACCCGCAAGCACGCCGGCCGGGCCCAGGCGCGGGTCCGGCTGACGTACCACCCGGACCGGATCACCGTCGAGGTGTCCGACAACGGCACCGCCGCGCCGGCCGACACCCTGGTGGGCACCCTGGCGGGAGCGGGAGGTGCGGCCGGCGCGAGGGCGGGCCGCACCGGGTACGGTCTGATCGGCATGCGCGAACGCGTCGCGCTGCAGGGCGGCAGCATGGTGGCCGGCGCCGTGGACGGTGGTGGCTTCCGGGTGATGGCCAGCCTGCCGGTGGCGCCGGCCGACGGAGAGGAACGGTTCGGATGACGGGAACCCCGGAGCGGATCAGGGTGCTGATCGCCGACGACCAGCCGCTGGTGCGACGGGGCCTGGCCCTGATCCTGGCACCGGACCCGGCGTTCGAGGTGGTGGCCGAGGCGGACGACGGCCAGCAGGCGGTCGAGCTCGCGCACCGGCACCGGCCCCACGTCGTGGTGATGGACATCCGGATGCCGGTGCTCGACGGCGTCCAGGCGACCGAGCGGCTCACGCGGGAACTGCCGGACTGCCGGGTCCTGGCGCTGAGCACCTTCGACATGGACGAGTACGTGGTCGCCGCCCTGCGCGCCGGCGCCTCCGGGTTCCTGCCCAAGGACGTCTCCCCGGAGGAGCTCTCGGCGGCCGTGCGCACCGTGCACACCGGGGAGGCGGCGGTGGCGCCGCGCCTGCTCACCCGGCTGATCTCCACGTACGTCACCGCGCCCCGCCTGCCGCCGGCACCGGTGCCGTTGCCGATCTCCGCCCTGGGGGAACTGACGCCCCGCGAGATCGAGGTGTGGCACCTGCTGGCCACCGGCCTGGACAACGCCGAGATCGCGTCGGCGATGGGCATCAGCGTCTCCACGGTCAAGAACTACATCACCAGCATCTTCGCCAAGCTGAGCGTCCGCGACCGCGCCCAGGCGGTGATCGCGGCCTACGAGTCCGGCCTGGTCGAGGCCCGGTCCGCGAACGCGGACGGCTGAGGCGGACTGATCCCGGCAGCGGTAGGTACTCCACAGACGGCCTCGCGGCCCCCGCCCACGGGAGCCGCGAGGCCGTCCGGCGTCCGGCCCCCGCGCGCGGGGGCCGGACCGAGGGGCGGGGCGGTCAGTGGCAGAGGGCCGAGTCCAGGGCGGCCGCCATGTGCTGCGCGACCTCCTCGTCCGGGACGGTGGTGACGGTGATGGTGGCGGCGCGGCCGTCGTCGGTGACGCCGCTGCGGGAGCGGTAGCCGGGGGAGGTGCCGCCGTGGCCCCAGGCCAGGCCGCCGCAGGAGAGCGGCCTGCTCTGCAGACCGAGCCCGTAGCGGATCCCCGGGCCGATGAGTTCGGCGGGGACGGTGGTGCGCATCTCGGCGAGCTGCGCCGGGGGCAGGAGCCGGCCGCCGAGGAGCGCGGTGAAGAACGTGTTGAGGTCGGTGTTGGTGGAGACGACCGCCCCGGTCGCCCAGGCCATCGAGGAGTCCATGTCGGTGTAGTCGATCGGGGCCGCGTCCGGCGAGGTGCGGAGGTAGCCGTGGGGGTGGGCCTCGTGGATGGTGGTGTCGCCGGGGGCGGGGAAGTAGGTGTGGCGCAGGCCGATGCGGTCGATGACGCGCTTGGTGATCTCCTCGCCGACAGGCCGTCCGGTGACCTTCTGGATGATCAGGCCGGCAACGACGAAGTTGGTGTTGCTGTACCCCCAGCTGGTTCCCGGAGGGAAGCCGGCCTTCTGGACGAGGGCGCCGTCGAGGAGGTCGCGGGGCTCGAAGTAGCGGTACTGGATGGGGACGAAGTCCGAGAAGGGGGGGACTTCCATGTAGTCGGGCAGGCCGCTGGTGTGCTGGAGCAACTGGCGGACGGTGATGTTGCGTCCGTCGATGCCGTCGCCGCGCAGCAGCCCCGGCAGGTAGGTCTCGACGGGCGCGTCGAGGCCGACCTTGCCTTCGGCGACGAGCTGGAGGACGACGACGGCGGTGAAGGTCTTGGTGTTGCTGCCGGCGCGGATCTGCCCGTCGACGGGGACCTTGGCGCCGGTGGCGGTGTCGCCGACGCCCGCGGTGTAGGTGCGGGTGCGGCCGTCGCGGCCCTTCACCGAGGCCAGTGCGGCGGGCAGGCCGTCGTCCTTGACCAGCGCGTTCAGGCTCTGCTGGACGCTGTCCGGCTTGCCGCCGGCGAACGCCGCGGTCGGTGCCAGCGCCCCGACCGTCATCACGCCGGTGGCCACGGCTGCCGCCACCATGTGCCGACTGCGGCGGCTCCGGGGGGAGCGGTTGTGCGGGACGTGCTCGTTCACGGAAGAACTCCTCTACGGGAAACGGGAATTGGCGAGGTGTGCGGGCGTGCGAGCGCGCGGGTTCCGCGCGCACCGAGGCGCGCGGAACCCGCGGGTCGTACTGGTGCGGACGCTCAGGCCGGACCGGGGAGGGCCTACGGGGTCAGCGGCACAGGGCCGCGTCCACCGCGGCCACGATGTGCTGATCGGCCTCGTCGCCCGGGATCGTGGTCACCGCGATGCTGGCGGCGCGGCCGTCGTCGGTGACGCCCCCGGTGGTCTTGTAGCCCGGGATGGTCCCGCCGTGGCCCCAGTACTGGCCGCCGCACGACAGCGGACGGCTCATCAGGCCCAGCCCGTAACGGACGCCGGGGCTCACCTCGTCGGCGGGGACGGTGGTGCGCATCTGGGCGAGCTGCGCCGGGGGCAGGAGCCGGCCGCCGAGGAGCGCGGTGAAGAACGCGTTGAGGTCGGTGTTGGTGGAGACGACGGCCCCTGCCGCCCAACCCCAGGACGGGTCGAGCTCCGTGTAGTCGCGGAGCGAGCCGTCGGCGTCCCGGTTGTAGCCCTTGGGGTGGGCCTCGCGGATGCCCGTGTCCCCGGGGGTGGGGAAGTAGGTGTGGCGCAGACCGATGCGGTCGACGATGCGCCGGTTGATCTCCTCGCCGAGCGGCCGCCCGGTGACCTTCTGGATGATCAGGCCGGCCAGCAGGTAGTTGGTGTTGCTGTATTCCCAGCGCGCACCCGGGGCGAAGTGGGCCTTCTGGGCCAGAGCCGCGTCGAGGAGCTCGCGCGGTTCGTAGTACCGGTTCGGGCTGGTGAGGATGGAGTCCTTGTCCACGTACTCGGGCAGGCCGCTGGTGTGCTGGAGCAACTGGCGGACGGTGATGTTGCGGCCGTCGATGCCGTCGCCGCGCAGCAGCCCCGGCAGGTAGGTCTCGACGGGTGAGTCGAGGCCGACCTTGCCTTCGGCGACGAGCTGGAGGACGACGACGGCGGTGAAGGGCTTGGTGTTGCTGCCGATCCGTACCTGCCCGTCGACGGGGGGCTTGGCCCCGGTGGCGATGTCGCCGACGCCCGCGGTGTAGGTGCGGGTGCGGCCGTCACGGCCCTTCACGGAGGCCAGCGTGGCGGGCATGCCGTCGTCCTTGACCAGCGCGTTCAGGCTCTGTTGGACGCTGTCCGGCTTGCCGCCGGCGAACGCCGCGGTCGGTGCCAGCGCTCCGACCGTCATCACGCCGGCGGCCACGGCGGTCACGACCGCCACCGCCCGGTGCCGGGCGCCCCGACGGGAGCGCGGGGCGCGGCTGTGCGGTGTGTTCTCGTTCACGAAGGAACCCCTCTGAGGAATGGCGCCGGTGATTTCCGGCCCTGATCAAGAGGACCATTCAGGGGCAGGGGAGTTCGTCCGTACCCAGGACGAACCGCACCCGGGAGCCGGCTCCGGGAGCCGCCCCCGACCAGGACCGTGCTCCCGGCAGAACTCCTGCCGGCCTTCCGGCGGAGCGGCTCTTCGAACGGGGGGTGTGTTGTACTGCTGCGGTGAGCGCTGAATACGAGCTTGGCCAGGTCATCGCCAGTCGTGAGCTGGCCTTTACCGCTCCGGACGGGACGCGGAGGCCGGTGCTGCTGGAGGTCGGGCTGCCCTGCCGCGACCCGGAGGGGCCGGACTGGTACTGCCCGTGCCGGATCACCGGACACCCGGACGTCGCCGACCGCGTGACGGCGATCTTCGGCGTGGACTCGTTGCAGGCCCTGCAACTCGCCCTGACCCGCTTTCGCGGCGAGTTCAGCGAGTTGAACGACGACGCCGGGCTGACCTTCCTGGGCGGGAGGGACTTGATGCTGGGGGGCGAGGGTTCCTGAGGGCGCAGACCGGGTGAGGCGTGACGGCGGCTGCGGGGGCGGCCGCCTCGGGCGGGGCGGGTGCCGGACCGCACACGTGTGGGCGGGCCCGGTCCGGTACCTGTCCGGTGTGCTGTCTCAGTCGCGCTTGGCGATGGTGAGGAGCACGGCCGAATCGTCTGCATGCTCCCCGGCATCCCGAACCGGGAGCCCGATGGGGCAGCATGGGTGACGGACCACCACCGGGATCCGTGGCACCTCCGCGCCTGCGCGGGCGCGCGTCCCCGCCCGAACGGAAGACATCTTCGTGACCGATACCGCCGCCGTCCCCACCGAGCAGATCCGGGCCCGTCTCGCCGGGTACGAGCGCCGGTTCGGCATGCTGGCCGAGCAGTACTTCCAGGACCTGGCCGCCGCCTTCGACGCCCCGTCGTCCAGCCGGTTCACCCCGGACTGCCTGGCCCTGCTGCGGGACCTCTCGCTGCGCGGCGGCAAGCGGATGCGGGTGGCCCTGCTCTTCGAGGCCGCCCGGCTGGTGACCGCCGAGCCCGTGGCGGGGCTGGACGACGCCGCGCTGAGCATCGAACTGCTCCAGACCCACGGGCTGGTCCACGACGACATCATCGACGACAGCCCCACCCGCCGGGGCGGGCCCTCCACCTACTACGCCTACCGGGAGCGGTTCCCCGACCGGCCGCAGGCCGCGCTCGGGCTCGCCGTCCTCGCCGGCGACCTCGCCCTCGCGCTGTCCCTCCAGGTCCTCCTCGACTCCCGGGCCCCGCTCCCGGTCCGACAGGCCATGGTCGAGGTGCAGACGCGAGCGGCGACGGCCACGTTCGTCGGCCAGATCGTCGACCTGGAGCGGGACTTCACCGCGGACCCGGACGAGGAGGTGCTGCACGACGTGGCCGACTACAAGACCGCCCGCTACTCCGTCCTCGCCCCGCTCCAGCTGGGACTGCTCGCCGCAGGCGTCCAGCCCGCCGCCCACGACGGGGAACTGCGCCGCTATGCCCGACTGGTGGGGATCTGCGGGCAGCTGCGCGACGACTACCTGGACCTCTTCGGCGACGCGGGGACGATGGGCAAGCCGACTGGAACGGACATCCGGGAGGGGCGGCGCAACTACACCGTCCGCGCCGTCCTGGCGGCGGCCACCGGCCCCGAGCGGGCCGTGGTGGAGTCCGCGCTCGGCGACGGGGCCTGCACCGAGGAGACCGTCGCCGCCATCCGCGACATCGCCCACCGCCACGGCGTCCCGGAGCGGATGCGGGTGGACATGCGGCGCTTCGCGCACGCGGCCGCCACGGAAGCCGCGGCCTGGCGCCCCAGGTGGCGGGAGGAGGCGGTCGCGTTCTTCGAGTACCTGCCGAGGTGGAGCGTCGAGCGAGTCCGGTGAGGCGAGCCCGCGACACGGAGGTCAGTTGGCTCCTGGCCCGACCTCGGTGGTGAGGACGAGCTTGCCGCGGGTGCGGCCCGCCTCGCCGCGGGCGTGGGCGGCCCCGGCCTGCTCCAGCGGGAAGGTCCGCTCCACCTCGACGGCGACCTCGCCGGCGTCGGCCAGAGCGCCGCGGTGCCGTTGAACGCGCTTCGCTCGTGGGTCGAGGACAACATCGACCAGGCCTTCCGCCCGGAGCCGGTCGCGGGGTAGTCCGGCATCGGCGACGACCGGCCATCGCCGCCGAGGGGCCGGCCGGCACGCCGCTGACGGTGGGCCCGCGGTCGGGCCCCTGAACTCAGGGCCGGCGCAGGCGGCGGCCCCGCTGGGCCTCCATCGCGCCGCGGGCGACGGAGCGGGCGTGGTCCTCGGCCTCCGGGTCGATGCCGAGCAGCCGGTTGTGGTGCAGGTGCACCAGGCCGGGCAGCTCGGAACCCCGGGGGGTGGCCGCGCGCAGCGCCTCGCCGTAGCGGGCGAGTGCACCGGCCCGGCGCTGCCAGCTCGCCAGCAGCTCGCCGCCGCCTGGCAGGGCGCGCAGGGCTGCCCGGTTGTCGGCGGGGTCGCTCAGCCGCACGGCCGCCGTCCGCAGGTCGCGCAGCTGGGCATGGACGGCGGACCTGGGATAGGTGGCCAGCAGCCACTCCTCCGCCCGCGCGGCGCCCTCGGCGGTGTCCCCGTGGACGTGCCGGGCCAGGTCGAGCATGTTGAGGGCGCCCAGCAGCCTCGGGTCCAGGCCGAGCCGGCCCGCCTCCAGCGCGTCGAGCTGGGCGAGCACGGCCGCGCTGTCCGCGCCGAAAGCGTCCTCGGCGGCGGTGGTCGCGGCCGGGCCCCCGTAGCGCTCCCACTCGGGCTCGTAGGTGTCGAGCACCAGTCGCCAGGCCAGTCCGGAGCGGCGCAGTTCGGCGAACCAGTCGTGGCAGTTCGGCAGCAGCTGCCGGTTCAGCGCCGCCGGATCGCCGTGGAAGCGCAGCCGTAGGTGCGGTTCGGGGTCGCGGTAGCGCAGGAAGAACCAGCGGTCCACCTCGGCGGGCAGTGCGGCGAGCAGGCGGGGCAACGCTCCGACGAGCAGTTCGTTCTGACGTCGCGTCGAGCAGTAGACCTTGGCGTAGAGCCATTCGCCGCCGGGCGGCCGGACGCGGAGCGCGGGCGTCGGGCGCACAGCGGGGCGCGGGCGCGGGCGCGGGCGGGGTCGGGGACGGGGGCGCGGGATCGGCGCGTCGGCGAGCAGCGGGAAGACCACCTCCGCGGTGTGCGCGCCCGCCGGGCCGGACAGCCAGCCGTACGCGTCCTCGCCCGTGGGTGCCTCGCGCAGGACGGCCTCCGGCCACCGCGCGACGTCCTGGCGCAGCAGTCGGAGGTGCAGCCCGGCGGAGAGGTCGAGTTCCAGGCCGCGATCGGCGACGCAGAGCAGCACGTCGTCCGGTACGCTCCAGCGCTCCCGCCAGCGGTCGAACTCCAGCCGCCACTCCCGCTCCGGCATGGCGGTGTCGGCGAAGAACGGCGCGGACGGCCGCCAGCGTGCCGGGGCGAGCACGGTGCGTCCGTAGCGCACGCGCGGGGTGTACGGCGCCTGCTCCAGCGGGCCCCAGTCCCAGGTGAAGCCGGGCCGGACACCCGACAGGCGCAGCTCGCGCAGGAAACGCCCCACATTGCCGACCTGGGCCTGTGGGTTGAGCATGTTCCAGGTCAGCGGGACGATCCGGCGGCCGCTGCTCAGCCGTACCAGCTGGAGGCCGGTGAGGTCGGCTCCCACGGCGAGGTCGTCCAGCGGCACCGTGCCGGGGGCCGTGCGGTCGGCGAAGGCGCCGACCACGATCTGCCGGTCCAGCAGACGGCGGACCTGGTTGAGGTTGGCCGACCGCGACCGGGAGGCCCGCAGGACGAGTTGGGCGGCCTCGACGCTGTCGTCGCCAGTCGCGCTTTCGGCGTCCGCGCTTTCGGCCGCCGCGCAGGCCGCCGCGATCCGCTGCGCGGCGTCCGGCAGCAGGTGGGAGAATCTGCCGATGGTCGCACCGGCGTGGTCCGCGCCGGTCTCCGGGGTCAGCCAGAGTCGGAACCGGCCGCGCGCCAACGCCTCGGCGGAGCCGGCCAGTACCCGGGCGTAGAGCTCCAACGAGGCGGGCGGGGGCAGAGCGGTGTCGGGGCTGAGGCGCGCGAGCAGGCCGTCGTCGAGGACCACCTCGGATGCGCCGGCCATGGCGGCGGCCTGGGCCAGCTCGATCCGCAGCGCGTCCGCGGGCGAGGGCTCGGGCCTGGCGGGCTGCTCGCGCTCGCTGGGCGGCATCAGGTAGCCGGCGGGCGCGCCGAGACCGCGGTCGGGGTCGAGCAGTTCGGTGAGGGGGACCAGCCGGTCGGTGCCGTAGCGTTCGACGAACTCGCCGTGGTACTGGGCCAGATGGGACGGCGCGCTGCGGGCGCGGGAGACCCGCCACAGTGCCTCGGCGGCGCGTGCGGCCTCGGCCGCCACCTCGGCGGGCAGCGTCACGTCGGCGTCCAGGGCCAGATCCACCTGGAGCCGGCGGTCGGCCTCGTGCAGGCGTCGCATCCGGCGCAGGACGGACGAGTAGTCGGTGCCGGGCCGGGCCGCGCCCAGTTCCCGGTGGACGGCGGCGAGTTCCGCCCGCTCGGGGCCGGCGGGCAGGCGGTCCAGGACGTGCGTCAGCGGGTCGGTGGCAGTGGTCGGCGGGCGCAGGTCGGTGAGCAGGAACTCGCGCTCGACCAGCTGCCCCAGCAGGCCGTTCACACGGTGTTCCGGGGTGCCGGGGAACCGCTCGCACAGCCGACGGCCCAGCTCGGCGAACTGGACGGGCTCCGCCGTCAGTTCCAGGACGGCGCGCACGGCGGGGGTGTGGCGGATGGAGACCTCGATGACGGTCCGGCCGGCCGTGGGCTCCGCGGCGTGGCGTTCGGGCACGTAGGGCAGGACGAGACGGTCGCCGCGGACGAAGGTGAGCTCGTTGGCGACGACCCGCAGGGCCGCCAGGGTGTCGGGCCTGGTCTCCAGGCCGGCGAGCAACGCGCTCAGCCAGCCCATGTCGGGCCGGGCGACGGGACGGTGGGCGGTGCCGAGCCGTGCGCTCGCGTCACCGGGCGCGGTGTCGGCGGGTGCGGGTACGGCGGTCGTGGGTGCTGCGGGTGCGGCAGTCGTGGGTGCTGCGGCGGTGGCGGCCGTGGGTGCGGAGGCCGCCACCCGGACGGCGGCGACGCCGGCGAAGAGCCCGAAGGGTGTGGGCCGCGCGGCCATCCGGAGCTGGTAGCGGCTCAGCGAGAGCACGGCCTTGCGCAGGCGCTTCGGCTCGACGGCGCCTCCCTCCCGCACCTTGTCCACGAGACGTGCCAGCGACGGGCTGGCCAGGGCGACGGCGGCCCGCAGCTCGGGGTCGGCACCGAGCCGGGCGAGCTGCCGGGACAGCTGTTCCGGCTCGTCGGCCGCCTCGGCGGGAAAATCCGCGAAGGTTTCCTCGATGCGGTTCCGAGGAAAGACCGGAGCCCGCAACAATGCGGTGTCCGCGCAGCGGAACAGTGGAGTTCCAGCCCCTCGGAAAGGTGCGGTTGCGGGCATGTGGGAACTCCTTTTTCAAACCCTGGAAAACCTGGGGAATTTCCCGTCCTGAATACCGCCCCGGGCGGGCCGAAATCCCGCCCGGGGCGCTGTGTGGCGACGGCTCAGCAGGGGAAGCCGTGGCTGCAGAAGCAGGTGCCCAGCGACGGGTGCTGCACGGCAGCGGCCTCGTCGCCCTGGCCGACGGTCTCCTTCAGGTCCAGGTCGAAGGCGTCGAACTGCAGCTCGGCGTCGGCGAAAACAATGTTCTGCATGATTTTCTCCCTTTCGGAATCAGCCGGTCCGTCCGGCTCGTGAATGACGCTACGAGGCTTTTCGATTTCCGTCAACCGAAGCCCCGTGGGGAATCTTCCGAGATTTGTGGCAAGGTGTCTTCGGGCATGCCGGAACCACGATCCGAAAGAAGGACATGGCATGGAGAATTCCATGACGGAAAACCGGGGGAAAGGCGCCGTCGAGCGGACGGCGGCGGAGGCGGTGGAGTCGGTCGCGCGGCTGCTGCGCGATCCCGACCGGGCGCCCCGAGTCATGGCGGCCCCGGGGAACGCCGATCCGTACCTCGGGGTGAGCCCGTGGTCAGCGACGTCGCTCGGCGACGGCTACCCGGGCATCGCGCTGCTGTTCGCCCGGCTGGCACGGCAGGACCGGTCCTGGCGTCCGGTGACGCACGCCCAGCTGTCTTCGGCGGTTTCCCGGCTGGGCGGGGGGAGCGCGGCGGACAGCCTCTACCAGGGCGCGCCCGCGCTGGCCTTCGCGGTCCGTACGGCGGTCGCCGGCCCGGGGGACTACGCCGGGCTGCTCGCGGCCCTGGACCGCCGGGTGGCGGAGCGGGTCCACGCGCTGCTGACGCTGGAGCGGGCCCGGCTGGCCACGGGGGAGCGGGGGCCGGCCATGGCCGCGTACGACGTCATCGGCGGTCTGGCCGGGCTCGGCCGCTACCTGCTGGCCTGCGGTGACGGCCAACGGCCGCTGCTGGTCGCGGTGTTGGAGTATCTGGTCGAGCTGAGCCGGCCGCTGCGGATCGGTGGCCGCACGGTGCCCGGCTGGTGCGTGCCGGGGCCGCCCTCGCCCGGAGCGGATGCGCGGTTCCCCGACGGTCACCTCAACCTGGGCCTGGCGCACGGCGTTCCGGGGCCGCTGGCCCTGCTGGCGCTCGCCCGCCGCGAGGGAGTCGTGGTGCCGGGGATGGCCGAGGCCGCGCACCGGATGGCCCAGTGGCTGCTGGCACACCGCCGCCACGACGACGAGGGCGCCGACGGCCCCGACTGGCCGGCCTCCCTCACCCCCGGGCACGAACACCGGCCCGGTGGGGACCGGCCCGGCGGAGTCGACGCCCCCCGGGCCAGGGCCGCCTGGTGCTACGGAACGCCGGGCGTCGCCCGCTCCCTGCAACTGGCCGGGCAGGCGTTCGACGAGCCCGACTGGGAGGCCGCGGCGGTCCGTGCGCTCCACGCCGTGCTGGACCGGCCGCGCGAGCGGCGGGGCCTGCACGACGCCATGCTCTGCCACGGCACCGCGGGTCTGCTCCAGGTCACCGCCCGGGTGGCCCGGGACAGCGGTGACGCGCGACTGCTGGCCCGGCTCGGACCGCTGGCCGAGGAGGTCATCGCCCACTACGAACCCGAGGCCGCGTTCGCCTTCCCCTGCCCGCCCCCGCCCGGCGCGGTCACACCTGGCCCGCTCCCGCCCGGCGCGGTCACACCTGGCCCGCTCCCGCCCGGCGCGGCCACACCCGGCGGGGAGCGGCCGACCTGGGCGCGTGACCGGGCAGGGTTCCTGGAAGGAGCGGCCGGCGTCGCGCTCGCCCTGGTCGACCACCTGGCGGGCGGCGCCGAGGAGGCCGGCGCCCTGCCGTGGGACGCCGCGCTGCTGCTCGCGTAGCGGTCGGCCCGGTGCGGGCGGGTCGGTGCGGTCTGCCGTCGGCGGGCCGCCCGACCCGTCCGTCCGGAGCGGGTGTCGGGGCGCCTGCCCGAGCTGCGTGCAGGCGGAACCGGTCAGGATCATCGGAGGGTGTCTCGTTCTTCGGGGCACGTGAGATGCCGCCGCCGGCGCGCCGGTCAACCGGCGCGGGCGGTACGGGCGGTGCGGACGAGTGGCGAACCACCCCGACCCCGGGCAGCACGGACTGCCGCCCGGATCAGGGCAGTTGGCGCACGTCGGGCCGGAGTCTCAGGCGTGCACGATGGTGAGGGGAGTGCGGCGGTGACACGTACTATGACCGGGTTTCATCGCCCACCTCCCTCGGTTGCGCGCGGACAGGGCAGCGCCGGGCCGTCATCGGCCCCTGCTGCCGGGTGGCGACACCCCTCACGTAAGAGCTTCGGCACTGCACGGCGTATCCCCACCCGAGCGGGCGGGAAGCCACTTCGGGCCACCCCTTAAGCCGAGGAGACCTGTCCTGACCCTGGGCGTCTCTCGACGTCGTCGGATCAGTGGCCTGTATCCGTGCAGACGCCTCACCGAACGAGGAGTCGCGTCGACAAGTAGACGCGCCCCCCGACCAGGGTGTCAAGCCGCTCCGACCCCCCGTCAGAACCGCCCGGACCGCCCGTCACCAGCGCGTTTCCTCCGCGGCACAAACTGTTCGCCTGCGGTGCGGGCCCCGGTGGCCACTGACCGACAGAGGCCCTGCCGGAGGTGTCTCCGGCAGGGCCGCTGGCTTTCGGCGTGGGTCAGCTCCTGTGGCGGGGGAGCCGGTGGGACTCGACCGGTCGTCCGTCGGCGAGGTGCTCGGTGACGATGCGGCCGGCGACGGCCGGGTCGATCCTCCCGTACCAGATGTCGTCCGGCTGCACGCTGACGACGGGGGCCTGGTTGCAGGGGAACTGGCACCCCGTCTGGGTGACGAGCACGTCGTCGTCGCCGAGGCCGCGCTCGGTCAGCTCCTGTACCAGGGCGCGCAGTCCCTCCTCCGCGCCCTGGGCCGCGCAACGCGGGCCGCGGCACACCAGGACCTGGTGCCGGTGGCCGGGGACGTCCTCCCAGGCCGCGGACGTGAGGCCGGGCTCCTCGCCGGTGATGGCCTTCGTCACCGCGGCCACCGCGGGGACCGCGTCCGGTGAGTCGGCGAGGCGGGTCGCGACGAGGAGTTCGGGGCGGTGGCCCGCGCGCTCGCGCCACCAGTGCGCCGCGATCCGCCGTAGCCAGGACTGGCCCGGGCCGGAAGCCGCGAGGCGGACGCCGATCACGACCACGGTCTCGGTGCCCGCGTCGGCCAGCCTGGTCAGCTCGGCCGACAGGGAGGGGTCCGCCTGCTGCAGGAAAGCGATCGAGGCCCGGTGCGACGCCGCTGTCCGGAGGAGTTCGTCACGGCGGACGGCCTCCCCGATCGACATGCCGACCAGGAGCGTGGCACTGCGGCGGGCGGGTGCGCCCGGGGCGGGGAGGGTCATGGTGATGTCCCTTCGGGGAGCAGTCCGTTCCACCGGATGTGCGGCCTGTCGTGCCGGGGGTGTCGTTCCACGGTCACGTCGACGCCGTAGACGTGCGCGATCGTGGGCGAGGTGAGCACGTCGGAGCTGGGCCCGTGGGCGACCAGCCGGCCGTCGAGCAGCACGGCGACCTCGTCGCAGTAGGCGGCGGCGAGTTCGAGGTCGTGCAGCGCGGCCACCGTGGTGACGCCCAGCCCGCGTACGGCGCCGAGGAAGCCGAGTTGGTGGCGCAGGTCGAGGTGGTTGGTGGGCTCGTCGAGCAGGAGCACGCCGGGCTCCTGCACCAGTGCCCGCGCGAGCTGGACCCGCTGCCGTTCGCCGCCCGACAGCGTCGGCCAGGCCCGGTCGAGCAGGTGTCCGACGTCGGCCGCGGCAACGGCCTCGGCGAACACGGACCGCTCGTGGGCGTCGGCGGCGGAGTCCATCGGCACGGGCCAGCGGCCGCGGTACGGCGTGCGTCCGAGCTCGATGACCTGACGGACCGGCAGCGACAACCGGGTGTCCGCCTGCTGCTCCATGAAGGCCACCCGTCGTGCCCGTCGGCGGGCCGTGAGGGCGTGGAGGTCCTCTCCGTCCAGGACGACGCGCCCCGCGCTCGGCCGGGTCAGTCCGGCGACCGCGCGCAGCAGGGTGGTCTTCCCGGCGCCGTTGGGCCCGAGCAGGCCCGTGATCCGGCCGGGGGCGAACGCGAGCGAGACCGCGTCCAGCAGGGTGGCTCCGCCGATGCGCACGCGGAGCTCCTCCGCGCGCAGCTCGGCGGGGGGCGGCACGGTCACTGCGGTCCCCCCTCGGCCCGCCCCTGGCGCCACAGCAGCCAGGCGAAGAAGGGAGCTCCGAGCCCGGCCGTGATGACGCCGACGGGGATCTCCCGGTCGGGCAGGACCGAGCGCGCCACGATGTCGCTGCCCACCAGGAGGGACGCACCCACCAGTGCCGACACGGGCAGCAGGAGGGCGTGGCGCGGGCCGCAGACCAGTCGGACCACGTGCGGGACGACCAGGCCGAGGAACCCGATGACGCCGGTGTTGGCGACCAGGCACGCGGTCACCAGCGCGGCGGTGGCGACGAGGAGCCAGCGGGTGCGCTCGACGTGGACGCCGAGGGAGCGGGCGGCGGTCTCGCCGAAGGCGAAGGCGTCCAGGTCGCGGGCCGAGGAGGCCAGGACCGTGACACCGACCAGCGCGACCGCGGTCAGGAAGACGGCGGTGGGCCACCGCACGCCGGCGACCGAGCCCAGCGTCCACTCCATGACGCCGCGCGCCGCGTTGCGGTCCCCGAGGACCAGGACGACGAACGAGGTGTAGGCCCCGCACATCTGCCCCACCGCGATGCCGGCGAGCACGGTCCGGGTGGTCGGTAGCGACCGGGTGCGGGCGCCGGCCAGTGCCAGGACGACGACGGCGGCGAGCAGGGCACCGGCGAAGGCCGCCGTCGCCACCGCGCCGGTGCCCACGGCGCCGGTCACGCCGACGCCGAGGACGATCACGGTGACCGCGCCGGCGGCGGCTCCGTCGGAGATCCCGAGCAGGAAGGGATCGGCCAGGTCGTTCCCGGTCAGGGTCTGCAGCACCGCGCCGCAGACCGCGAGGCCTGCGCCGGTGGCAGCCGCTCCCAGAACCCGGGGCAGCCGCAACTGCCAGACGATCTGGTCGTCCAGCAGCGTGACGTGCTGGCCGCCCAGCCCGAGACGGCGCGCCACGACATCGATCACCGTCCGGACCGGCTCGGGTTGCGAGCCCACGGCCAGGCCGAGGAGCACGGTGGTCAGCAGCAGGGCCGCACCGATGGCCAGGGCCGCCGTCGCGCGGCCCGGACCGGGGGGCCGCACGACGGGGCGGGGTTCGGTGGTCATGAACCCGGGTGCAGCTGGCCCAGTCCTGCGGACACCCGGGCGGCACCGTCGGCGAGCCGCACGCCGGGAGTCGACTCCGAGAACGGCACCACCACGAAAGCCTTGCGCTGCACGGCGGTGAGCTTGCTCAGCACCGGGTCGTTCTCCAAGTAGTCGATCTTGGACTGGGCCGTGTCCCAGCCGGCGTCCGCGACCACGATGGCGTCCGGGTCCGCCGCGACGACCTTCTCCCAGCTCACGTTCTGCCAGCCACCGGGCAGGTCCGCGAAGACGTTGCGGGCGCCCACGGCATCGAGCACGAGCTGAGGTCCGCCGTGGCCGGCACCGACGAACGGCGACTTGGTGTCCGAGTCGTACCACAGGACCTTCAGGCCCTTGCCCGCGGCCGTCGCCGTGAACTGGGCGAGCTGCTGCTCCTGCTGCTGCTGGATCGCGGCGGCCCGCTCCGTGACACCGAAGACCTTGGCGACGTCGTTCAGCTCGCCCCACACCGCCTGCCAGGTCGTCGGCGGCACCTGGCTCTTGTCCGAGCAGCCGAACGGGGACAGGTACGACGGGATGCCCTGGCCGCGCAGCTCGTCCCGGCTGCCCGCGACCTTGTCGGTGAACGCGCTGGAGTAGGAGGCGTACAGGAAGTCGGGACGGGCCGCGAGGAGCTTCTCCTTCGTCGGGTAGTCCTTGGAGAGCACCGGGACGGAGTCGTAGGCCGCCTTCCACTTCTCCGGGACGGAATCGTCGAGGTAGGCGGTACCGGCCATGCTGGACTGCAGGCCGAGGGACAGGGCCACCTCGGTGGCACCCTCGTTGAGCGTCACCAGCCGGGCGGGCGGCGCGCCGACCGTCACGGTGGTCCCGCAGTTGTCCACGCTGACCGGCGCGGCACTTCCGGCCGCCCCGCCGGACGTGGCGGGCGCGGGGGCGCCGGTGCAGGCCCCGAGCACGCCGGTGAACAGGACGGCCGCGACCACCCGGCCGACACGTATCGGACCTGTGGGACGAACGGCACATATCGATCGAAACGGATACAGCAGACCGCTGGGCACGTGTTCTCCAAAACCCTCGTGGAACATGTCGCGCCGTGGCCGGTCTCCTGGCTTCCGCATCAACACGCCGCAGCCGACCTTCCCGGACGGCTCTTCCAGCCCGCCCAGTGGCCCTGACCGCTGGAAAAGCCGGTCAGCGAGGGCCGCGGAACTCCGCGGCAACAGTGGCGAGGGCCGCACCGGACTCAGACCGGTTTCCCGTACACCACGGCGATGGCAAGGTATCAGGCGTGGTCAGGTCGGTGCCGACCGGATCGAGGACGCCCACCGGCCACGCGAAGCGCCGGCAGCGGCAGCGCCTTGACGGAGGTGTGAGTTCGGCCTGCCGGCGCGCTGTCACACAGTGACGGTGGCAGCTTCGGTGGCTCCGCCAGTTGAGGGTGACTGGAGGGAGCAGGCCGAGATCCGGGCCGCGAGCCCCTCGTAGTCGACGGGTTCGCCACACAGCCGGCGTACGGAAGCAAGGCCCAGGCTGGCTTGTCCGGTGGCCTCCACGAGAGCACGGGAAGCGACGTGGAAGCGCCACTGGCCAATGTCGAGCGGGTCGTAGTCGGCGTGGGTGAGCGCGGTATGGAGGGCGAAGACGTAGACATCCGCGTTGTAGGACTGCTCTGCGGCGTCACCGTCCTCGGGAGTCCAGGTGCGTCCGCGCAGTCGGGAGAAGCGAATCTCCGACAGCTGACGCTGCCCCCAGGCTTGGAGGTAGGCGCTGGTCTTGACCTCGATCCTGAGCCCGTCAGGTGTCAGGACATCGAAGCTGTCCCATTCCATGTTGCGTGCCACAGCGCCGACGGCGCGGTGGACCAGGAATTCCGCGAGCAGGCCCCGGGTGGTGTTGGTTCGCAAGTCGGGCATCGCGTAGCGCCAGAAGTCCAGCACCGTCCCGGCATCGGTGCCGCGGAAGGCCTCGTTGCCGTCGAGCGGCGCCAGTTCGGCCGGGGTGTGCCAGTCGTTGGGGGCGGCGGAGTCGGAGAGCATTCCCCCAGCCTGACACGGGCGCCGGACGGGGAGGGCGGTATTGGGGGCAGCGCTCAAAGTCCACGGCGCTGTGCCCTCGTGCCCTCCCGGGCTGGAGGACTGCTGTTTCCGTAGGTCAGAGGCCTGATCGCGGCTTTGAAGTGTCGCAGTTCCTCAGCGGCCGCGAGCGCAGCTGCGGCGAGTCCGCGGGACTCGGTCTGTGCCCGTGTGTTACTGGGTACGGAGGGGATCGGCGGGGGAGTGGGTCGCGAGTGGCGAGAGGTCGGAGCCGGGGCGTGAGTGGTGAACTGCGGTATGACGATCTGGTGCGGCCGCTGCCGGAGTTGCTGAGGAGGCACGCCGAGCGGTCGGGGGACCGGGTCGCGTTCCACGACTTCTCGCGCGGTGTCAGCTACGCCGAGTTGGAGCGGCGGACCGGGCGGCTGGCCGGGTCGCTCGTGCGGGCGGGGGTCCGGCGCGGGGATCGGGTGGCGCTCTGCCTGGGCAACTGCGTGGAGCTGGTGGAGGGTTGCCTCGCCGTGCTGCGGGCGGGGGCGGTCGGTGTCCTGCTCAACCCCCGCTCCTCCGACGACGAACTCGACCACTACCTGCGGGACAGCGGCGCCTCGGCCATCATCACCGACCCCGCGCACCTCACGCAGCTGCGCCGCCTCGGCGCCGGGTACCGCGGCCTGTACACCGTGCTCACCGGGGCGGGCCCGATCCCCTCGAACGCCCCCGACGGCACCGTCCTCTTCGAGACTGCGGCCTCGACCGGGGGCGGGCCCGCGGCCCCCGACGACCTGGGGCTCGACGATCCGGCCTGGCTGCTCTACACCTCCGGGACCACCCACCGCCCCAAGGGCGTGCTCTCCACACAGCGCAGCGCACTGTGGTCGGTGGCGGCCTGCTACGCGCCGCTCTTCGGGCTCTCCTCCGAGGACCGGCTGCTGTGGCCGCTGCCGCTGTTCCACAGCTTCGGGCACTCCCTCGCGATCCTGGGCACCACGGCCGTCGGCGCGAGCACCGCGATCGTCGGCGAACTGCCCACGCCCGGCGAGGCCTTGACGCCCGGCGACCTGTGGCGCACGCTGCGCACCCCGAGCGCCGCCCTCGGCGGGCCGTTCACCGTCCTGGCGGGCGTCCCCACGACGTACCACCGGTTGACGGCCTCGGCGAAGGACACCCCGCTCCCCGCGCCGCGGCCCGGGCTGCGGCTCTGCGTGACGGCGGGCGCGCCGTGTCCGCCCGAACTGCGCGGGGCGGTGGAGGAGACGCTCGGCGCGCCGCTGCTCGACGTCTACGGCAGTACCGAGACCTGCGGCGCGATCGCGGTGGCACGCCCGAACGGCCCCCGGGTCGACGGCTCCTGCGGACTGCCGGTACCCGGCGTCGAGGTCCGCGTCGTCGATCCGGACAGCGGGGCCGACGTCCTCGCGGGCGGCGAGGGCGAGATCTGGGTCAGCGGTCCGAATCTCATGTCGGGCTACCACGACCGGCCGGAGGCGACGGCCGCCGCGCTGCGCGAGGGCTGGTACCGGACCGGGGACCTCGGCCGGCGCGCCGAACACGGCCACCTCGTCCTCACCGGCCGGGTCAGCGAACTGATCATCCGGGGAGGGGAGAACATCCACCCCACGGAGGTCGAGCACGTCCTGCGGGGCTGCCCCGGGGTGCGGGACGCGGTGGTTCTCGGTCTGCCGCACGCCGTCCTCGGGGAGGTCCCGGTCGCCTTCGTGGTGCCCGGCCCGGAGGGCCTGGACCCGCGGCTGGTGCTCGACGTCTGCCGCTCGCAGCTCGCGGACCACAAGGTCCCCGTCGAGGTCCGTGAGATCGCGGCCGTCCCGCGCACGCCGTCGGGAAAGATCGTCCGCCATGCGGTGCTCAGCGACCCGGCTGCGGCGCCGGCCCCGGCCCCGGTCGGCGGCTCCCTGGAGCGCGGGCTGCTGTCGCTGCCCCGGGAGGAGCAGGAACGCGCGCTGTGCGAGAGGGTGTGCGCCGAGACGGCCCGGGTCCGGGGCCGCGCGCCGGAGGCGGGGCTCGACGCGGACAACTCGTTCGCCGACACCTCCTTCGCGGACCTCGGGCTGACCTCGCTCGGCGCCATCGAGCTGATCGACCGGCTCGCGGCGTCGACCGGGCTGAGCCTGCCGACGACGCTGGTCTTCGACCACCCCACCCCGGCCGCCGTCGCCCGCCACCTGCACACCGAACTGTTCACCGCCGAGCCCGCCGAGCCCGCCGAGCCCGCCGCACCCACGGCCGAGGCCGGCACGACCCCCGCACCGCGGACCGCCGAGCCGGAGGAGCCGTACGACCGGGACCCGGTGGTGATCGTCGCCATGGCCTGCCGCTACCCCGGTGACGTGGAATCCCCCGAAGGGCTCTGGGAGTTGGTGTCGCAGGGCAAGGACGCGATCTCGGACCTGCCGACCGACCGGGGCTGGGACCTCGCCGCCCTCTACGACCCCGACCCGGACCGGATCGGCACCTGCTACACGCGCAGCGGCGGATTCCTGCACCGCGCCGCGGAGTTCGACGCGGGCCTGTTCGGCATCTCGCCGCGCGAGGCGCTCGCCATGGACCCGCAGCAGCGGCTGCTGCTGGAGGTCACCTGGGAGGCGTGGGAGCGGGCCGGGATCGACCCGGTGTCCGTCCGGGACAGCGACACGGGCGTCTTCCTCGGCGTGATGTACGGCGACTACGCCTCCCGCTTCACCGCGCACGAACTGGAGGCCCACCTCGCCCTGGGCTCGGCGGGCAGCGTGGCCTCCGGCCGACTCTCCTACGTGTTCGGCCTGCGCGGGCCCGCGATCACCATCGACACGGCGTGCTCGTCCTCGCTGGTCGCCGTGCACCAGGCGGCCCAGGCGCTGCGCTCGGGCGCGTGCTCGCTGGCGCTGGCCGGCGGCGTCACGGTGATGGCGACGCCCAACCCGCTGGTCGCGTTCAGCCGCCAGCGCGCCCTCGCGCCCGACGGCCGGTGCAAGTCCTTCTCGGCGACGGCGGACGGCACCGCCTGGGCCGAGGGCGCCGGGATGCTGCTGCTGGAGAGGCTGTCCGACGCGCGCCGCAACGGACACCCGGTGCTGGCCGTGGTGCGCGGCAGCGCCGTCAACTCCGACGGCGCGTCCAACGGCCTGACCGCGCCCAACGGCCGCGCCCAGCAGCGCCTGATCCAGCTGGCGCTGGCGGACGCCGGGCTGCGTGCGCACGAGGTGGACGCCGTGGAGGCGCACGGGACGGGCACCGCGCTCGGTGATCCCGTCGAGGCGCGGGCGCTGCTCGCCGGCTACGGCCGGGGCCGGGGGCCGGGGGACCCTCCGCTGTGGCTGGGCAGCGTCAAGTCCAACCTCGGGCACACCCAGGCCGCCGCCGGAGTCGCCGGGATCATCAAGATGGCCCAGGCCATGCGGCACGGCGAGCTGCCCAGGACCCTGCACGTGGCCGCCCCCACCCCGCACGTCGACTGGTCCGCGGGCCGGGTCGAGCTGCTGACCGCCGCCCGGCCGTGGCCCGCGCCCGCCGGTCGGCCGCGCCGCGCCGGTGTGTCGGCCTTCGGGATCGGCGGCACCAACGCGCACGTGATCATCGAGGAGCCGGCCGCCGCCGACCGCGCCCCTGGCCGGCAACCCGCGCCGCAGGAACCCGCGCAGCCGGGGCCGGCCGTGCCGTGGCTGGTCGGCGGGGCCGACGAGGCGGCCCTGCGGGCCCAGGCCCGACGGCTGGCCGACCACGTCGAGGCCCGGCCGGGCCTGTCGCCGGCGGACATGGGTTTCTCGCTGGTGGTGTCGCGGTCGGCGCTCACGCACCGGGCGATGGTGCCGGCCGCTGACCGCGAGCGCATGCTGGCCGGACTCCGGGCGATCGCCGACGGCACGCCCGGCGCCGGTACCCCTGGCGCGGGGTCGTTGACGTGCCTGGCCGACCCGCGCACCCGCACCGCCTTCCTGTTCACCGGGCAGGGCGCGCAGCGCCCGCGGATGGGCGAGGAGCTGCGGGAGGCGTTCCCCGTGTTCGCCGAGGCCTTCGACGAGGTCTGCCACGCGCTCGACGGCGAACTCGACCGGCCGCTGCGCACGGTGATCCGCGCCGAGCCGGGCTCGTCGGACGCCCTGCTCGACCGCACGGACTTCACCCAGGCCGCCCTGTTCGCCTACGAGGTGGCGCTCTTCCGGCTGGTGGAGTCCTGGGGCGTGCGGGCCGACGTCCTGGCGGGGCACTCCGTGGGCGAGTTGGCGGCCGCACACGTCGCGGGAGTGCTGGACCTCGCCGACGCCGTACGCCTGGTCGCGGCGCGCGGGCGGCTGATGCGGGCGCTGCCCGACGGCGGGGCGATGGTGGCCCTCGACGCGGCGGAGCACGAGGTCCTGCCCGAACTCGCGGACGTGGCCGACCGGGTGGCGATCGCGGCGGTCAACGGACCGCGCGCGGTGGTGGTCTCCGGCGCGCGGGACGCGGTCCTCGCCGTCGCGGCGCGGTTCGAGGCCCGTGGCCGCCGCTGCACGCGGCTCAAGGTCGGCCACGGCTTCCACTCGCCGCTCGTGGAGCCGGTGCTCGACGAGTTCCGCCGCGTCGCCGAGACGCTGGAGTTCCGGCCGCCGCGGATCCCGGTGGTCTCCACCGTGACGGGATCCCGGGTGGCGCCCGAGGAACTGGGCTCCGCGGACTACTGGGTGCGGCACGCGCGGCTTCCCGTCCGGTTCGCCGAGGCCGTGGAGTGGCTGGGCGCCAACGGCGTCGGGGGCTTCCTGGAGCTCGGCCCGCAGCCCGTGCTCACCGCGTACGCGCAGGAGTGCCAGGCCGTCCAGGACGGCGGCGCGGTGTTCGCCTTCGCGGCCCGTGACGGCGAGCGGGAGCCGGACACGCTGCTGGCGGCCGTGGCCCGGCTCCACGTGCGTGGCGCCGGCGTCGACTGGCCCGCGGTGTTCGCGGAGCGCGGCCTGCGGCGCGGGCTGCGGCGCGTGGAGCTGCCGACGTACGCCTTCCAGCGCCGGAGGTACTGGCTGGACCCGTCGCGCCCGGCCGGGGCGGGAGTCGGGGCCCGGCCGGGCCTTGGCGAGCATCCGCTGCTCGGCCCGCCGTTCGAGGTGCCGGGCACCGGCCGTACGGTGCTCTCCGGCCTGCTGTCGGCGAGCGCCCAGCCGTGGCTCGCCGACCACGTCGTCGGCGGGGTGCCGCTCGTGCCGGGGACGGCGTTCGTCGAGATGGCCGTGCGTGCGGGCGACGCGACCGGCTGCGGCACGCTGGAGGAACTCGTGATCCTGCGGCCGCTGGCCCTGCCCGCCTCGGGGGTACGGGTCCAGGTCGTGGTGGGGGCGGTGGACGACTCCGGCCGGCGGTCCGTCGAGATCCACGCGCGACCGGTGGAGACCGCCGAGACCACCGAGGCTGCCGAGGCCGCCGGGACCGCCTGGACGCCGCACGCCACCGGCCTGCTCGCCCGCACGCCCGAGCCGGGGACGGCACCGGAGGGGCACGGCCTGACGCAGTGGCCGCCGCCCGGCGCCACGGAGATCGATCCCGCCGACGCCTACGAAGCCGCGGCGGAGCGCGGTCTGGCCTACGGGCCCGCGTTCCGCGGCGTGCGCGCGCTGTGGCGACGGGGTGCGGAGGTGTTCGCGGAGGTCCGGTTGCCCGAGCCGTGGACGGCCGAGGCGGACCGCTACGGCATCCACCCCGCGCTCCTGGACGCCGCCGCGCACGCCTCGATGCTCGCCGCGTCCGCCCAGGAAACCGGCCCGGACGCGGACACGGACGCGATCGGGGGCGCGGGCGGCGCCCGGGTGCCGTTCCAGTGGAGCGGCGTGTGCCTGCACGCCGCCGAGGCGTCGACGGTCCGGGTGCGGATCGCGCCGGTCGGCGAGGCAGGCCCCGCCCCGGAAGGCGGTGCGTTCTCGATCACGCTCGCCGACCCGGCGGGCCGCCCGGTGGCCCGCGTCGACTCCCTCTCCACCAGGGAACTTCCGGCCGGGGACGGCGATCCCGGGCCGGACATCGCCCGGCGTGCCCTGCTGCGCCCCGACTGGGTCCCCGTCGCACTGCCCGACCGGGCACCGCAGTCGGCGGGCTGGACGGTCCTCGGGCCGGACCAGCTGAACCTCGCCGCCTTCGTCCCCCTCGCCGGCCCCTCCTCGCCCGTGAACGGCGCGGCGGGCACGGACGCCACGGCCCCGCCCGGCCACCTGGTGCTCACCGCCGTCGGTCCGGAAACGGACGGCGGCCCGCTGGCCGACGTCCACCAGCTGACCACGCGGGTGCTCAAGGCCCTCCAGGACTGGCAGGAGGATCCGGCCACCGCGGGCTCGCGGCTCGTGGTGGTGACGCGGAACGCCACCGCACCCACGCCGGACCTGGCGGGAGCCGCGGTCTGGGGGCTGGTGCGCACCGCGCAGTCGGAGCTGCCGGGCTGCGTGCTCCTGATCGACGTGGACGAGGACCCCGCCTCCCTGCGCCTGCTGCCCGCGGCGGCCGCCAGCGGCGAGCCCCAACTCTCCCTGCGCGCCGGTCGGGCGACGGTGCCACGGCTGGTCGGCGTCCCGGCGGCGGCCCACCTGCCCGAGCCCCGGCCGGCCGAGAGCACCCCGCCCCGCCGCTCCGGCACCCTCGACCCGGACGGCGCCTTCGACCCGGACGGCACGGTGCTGATCACCGGCGGCACCGGAGCGCTGGGCGCGGACCTGGCCGGGCACCTGGTCGACGCGTACGGGGTCCGCCACCTGCTGCTGACCGGGCGGCGCGGCCCGCACGCACCGGGCGCCGACGCCCTGCGCGCGAGTCTGGCGGAACG
The DNA here is from genome assembly GCF_042887425.1 of Kitasatospora sp. NPDC057940. NCBI lineage: Bacteria > Bacillati > Actinomycetota > Actinomycetes > Kitasatosporales > Streptomycetaceae > Kitasatospora > Kitasatospora sp. NPDC057940. Next base: position 18,465 of record NZ_JBHVPH010000037.1, on the reverse strand, counting down.
GGGCGCGCAGGTCAGGATCGTCGCGTGCGACGCGGCCGACCGGGCCCGGCTCGCCGAATTGATCGAGCAGTGCGACCCCCCGCTGACCGCCGTCGTGCACGCCGCCGGGGTCCTCGACGACGGAGCGCTGGCCGCGCTGTCCCCCGAGCGGCTGGCGGCGGTCCTGCGGCCGAAGGCGGACGCGGCCTGGCACCTGCACGAGTTGACCCGCGACCGGGGCCTGACGGCCTTCGTCCTGTTCTCCTCGGTCTCGGGCGTGCTGGGCCGGGCGGGCCAGGGCAACTACGCCGCGGCGAACTCGTTCCTGGACGCGCTCGCCCAGCACCGGGCCGCCGCCGGTCTGCCCGCCGTCTCGCTGGCGTGGGGCATGTGGGGCCACGACGCGGGCATGGCAGCCCAGTTGACCGAGGGGGTGGGGCACCCGAGGTCCGACGACGTGGTGCGGGCGTTCACCCCCGCCCAGGGACTGGCCCTGTTCGACGCGGCACTGCGGACGGGAGCCCCCGTGCTCGCGCCGGTCCTGCTGGACCGGGCCGCGCTGCGCACCGCCGCAGGGCGACTACCGGCCCCGCTGCGCGACCTGGCGCGCCACGGCCGGCCCGCCGCCGAGGCGCGGAGCGGCGCGACCGAACCTTCCCCGGGCGCCCGGGAGGGCTCGGAGCCCGGAGCGTGGCGCACACTGCTGGCCGGGCTGCCCGCCGAGGAGCGCGAGGCCGCGCTCGCGGAACTGCTGCGCGGCGACGTGGCCGCGGTGCTCGGCTACTCCGGCGCGCAGGACCTGCCCGCCGGCCGGACCCTGGCCGAGCTCGGCTTCGACTCCCTGACGGCCGTCCAGTTCCGCAGCCGACTGAGCGCGGCCCTGCGCGTGCGGCTGCCCGCGGCCGTCGTGTTCGAGCACCCGGCGATCGAGGACCTCGCCCGTCACGTCCTCGACCTGCTCGACGACCTGCCAGGCGACCTGTCCAACGACTCGCCCGACGGCACACCGCAGGCGCGCCCCGGCCTCCGGCCCGCACCGCCCGCCGGCCGCCCCGCGCAGACGCTCGCGGCGCTGTACCGCGCGCTCTGCGAGCAGGGCCGGTCGGCGGCCGCGATGCACCTGGTGGTCGCGGCGTCCTCGGCCGCCGCGACGTTCGGCGCCGACGACGCCGCGGAGCACGCCGTGCCGCCGCTGCGCCGGGCCCGGGGCCGCGCCGGCTCCCCGGTCGTGGTCTTCTTCCCCGACCACCGCCCGTTCTCCGCCTTCCCGGGCGGCGGGTTCGCGGCCCTGCACGCCTGCTTCGAGGGCGAGTTGGACGTCTTGGAGCTTCCGCACCCGGGCATCGGCGCGGGGCACGCCGTTCCGGCCGACCGGGAGACGCTCGCCCGCCTCCACGCCGAGACGGTGCTGCGGCACGCCGGCAACCGGCCCGTCGTCCTGGTCGGTGCTTCCGCCGGGGGCGCCGTCGCGCACGCCGTGACCCGACACCTCGAACTCGGGGGATCCGCCCCCCTGGGACAGGTGCTGATCGACACATATCTCGTCCACCAGGGCAACCACGCCACGGACTGGCTGACCGCCCTGGCCGCCCCACCGGCCCCGGGCCTCGGCGCGGACGTGAGCGTGGAGGTGAGCGCGGACGTGTACGCGGACGGGTCCACCGGCGACGAGGACGCCGCCGTCGCGGCCATGGGCGCCTACACCGGGCTCTTCCTGGACTGGCGCCCGGAGCCCGTGGACACCCCGACCCTCCTCGTCGGTGCCGCGCGGCCGACCCCGCTGATGGCGGCGCGCGCGGACGGCGACTCCTGGCGCACGACCTGGCCGCTGCCGCACGAACGCGTCGAGGTGCCCGGCGACCACCTCTCCCTGGCACGGGAGGACGCCGCCACCACGGCAGCCGCGATCCGCACCTGGATCGACTCCCTCGCCCGCACCGGCGCCCCATCGGAGGCCACCACCCAGTAGAGGCAACCAGGGCCGTCCTCGCGCCGTCCCCCGGCGAGGACGACGCCGACGGCCGGCGTGATCAGGTCCGTGACGGTGACGCCCGTCCGCCAACAGGTCATCAGTGATCCATCAGGGAACTGTCAGGGACCCGGGGCGCGGCGTTCGGGCGGACCTAGCATCCGAGCATCGGCCCTTCCCCACGGGCGAACTTCAGCACTCCCAGTGATCGAGGTACTTCGGCATGCGCGGTCTCTCCCGCCGGTCCCACACGCTCGCCCAACGCGCCGTCGCGGGCGTCCTGCTGTCGGGCCTGGCCGTTGCCGGTCTGATGGTCTCGCCGCAGCGGGCCGCCGCAGCCGACTGCGACGGCCAGAGCAGCGTGGGCGGCGGCAACTGCACCACGGCTCTGATCAACTCCATCGGTGCGATGATCGGCGGCTTCCGCAGCGCGGCCCTCCAGGCGCAGGCCGACAACGCCGCGTTCACCCAGGGGATGGCCAGTCAGCTGAGTGCTGCGGCCCCCGGCTACAACGTGATGGTGTTCAAGTACGACGGCACCGACCTCTACGACACCGTCTGGTTCCGCAACGTGTACGAGGCGAACATGAACGGGGTGCTGGTCGACACGACCGTCAAGCTGCAGCACCACGACTCGCAGGGCGGTCCGGCCGGCTACGACGACTTCCGCATCTGGGTCTTCGCGGGTGACTCGACCTTCACCAACAAGGGCGACGGCGGGTACGGGAACTGGGCCTTCGTCGGCTCCGACTCCGACCGGACCGTGAGCACCACCAGGTCGTGCGTGCTGATCCGCTGCGTCGACAGCAAGCGGATCATCCACTTCCCCGCCCGCGACATCACGGTCCCGGGCGTCCCCAAGGGTGGTGGCACCCCGATCACCGACACCCCGGGCACCCCCGGCATCCCCGCGCACGACGACGGCGATGACGGTGACGACGGCAACGACGACGGCAACGGCAACGGCAACGACGACGGCGACGGTGGCGACACCAGCACCACCCCGGCCATCCCCGCGCACCAGGGCGGCGGCAAGGGCGGGGGCGGCAAGGGCGGCAGCGGTGGCGGTGCCGGCGTCGCCGGGCTGCACCACCCCAAGGTGAAGAACGGCCGGGGTCCGGTCGTCACGGGGTCCTCGATCCTGGCCGCCGCCGGCGGCGCCAAGAACTCCGCCTGGCAGTTCACCGCCCTGGGCAACGGCCGGTACAAGATCACCAGTGCCGTCTCCGGGCTCGCGCTGACCGAGAACACCAAGACCTTCTTCGCCGAGGCCAAGCCGTGGACCGGCGCCGACGCGCAGAAGTGGCAGCTCGTCAGCGCGGGCGGCGGCCAGTACCAGATCCGGATCACCGACCAGGACTGCCTGACCTACGACGAGGACGCCAAGGCGCTCGGCGTCTGGACCTGTAACAACGCCTGGAACCAGGAGTGGAAGCTCCAGTAGCGGTCACCCGCGCACGCTGACCCGTCTCACCCCGACCCGTCTCACCCCGACCCGGCACCCGCCCGGGCCGGGGTGAGGCGTATCCGAACAGTGCCCGGTGGCCGCCGGTTCCAGCCTCCGATCACGCGGCGGTGTGGCGGGCGATCAGTTCCAGCAGGCGGTGCACGGCCTCGTCCACTCCCGGGCGGTGCACGGCGACCACGGCGGTCTCCAGGTGGGGCGACTCTCCCCGCAGCGGGACGTAGGCGACTCCGGGAACGGGGAAGTCGCGCAGGCGTTCGGGGACGAGGCTGACGCACAGGCCGGAGGCGACGTAGCTGAACAGTCCGGTGAGGTCGTCGGCCACCGCGCGGCTGCGTGGTGTGAAGCCCGCCTCGTGGCAGGCGAGTTGAACCTGCTGGGCCAGGGTCGGCAGTGCCGTGGCGTCGGGCAGGACGAAGTCCTCGCCCCTCAGGTCGGCCAGGTCGATCCCGTCGGCCCCGACCAGCGGGTGATCGTGCGGCAGGGCCGCGGCGATGCGCTCGACGGCGAACTCCCGGCTGGCCAGGTCGGCCGACAGGGGTGACGGGTCGCGGAGGAAGCCCAGGTCCAGTTCGCCGGAGCGGACCATGTCGGCGACGGCGACCGACGAGTCCTGATGCAGGTGGATGCGCAGCCCCGGCAGTTCCTCGGCGGCCGCCCGAAGGAGACCGGGCAGGTAGTGGTGACTGAGGATGCTGACGTAGCCCACCCGGACGTCCCCGTCCAGGCCGCTCGCGACCCGCCGGACCCGGTCGATCGCGGCGGACTGGGCATCGAGCAGGCGCCGCGCGTCGACGGCGAACGCCTCGCCCGCCGCGGTCACGGACACCCCTCCGGGGCCCCGTCTGAACAGCTGCACCCCCAGGCCCCGCTCCAGGCGCTGAATCGACTGGCTGAGTGGCGGCTGGCGCATGGAGAGGCGCTCTGCGGCGCGGCCGAAGTGCTTCTCGTCGGCCACCGCCAGGAACTGTTCGAGCAGGCGCTTCGTGAGATTAATATCCTCAGCCATATGAATCACGACTCAATCATATATTGGACAGGCCTCCATCGAGAGGCGTCCAATGGTCAGCGGGCGCTCGGCCAAGGGCGTGGCGCCCTTCCCCCGACATGTCCGATGCGGGAGAGATCGGCGTGATCCCTCCGGGCGCGGAGCCGCAGACCCCGCGGTCCCGGTGACACGCCCCTCTCCCTGGAGGCCAAGATGCTCAAGCAGGATGTCGCCCGGCTGGTCACCACCCCGCTGGACTCCCCGGCCTACGCGCCCACCCGGTACCGCTTCACCAACCGCGAGTACCTCAACGTCGTCTACCGCACCGACCCGGACGCGCTGCGCCGGCTGGTCCCCGAGCCGCTCACCGTCACCGAGCCGCTGGTCCGCTTCGAGGTCATGCGGATGCCCGACACCACCGGCCTGGGCGACTACACCGAGGCCGGCCAGCTCATCGCCGTCGAACACGAGGGCGAGGCGGGCGAGTTCAACCTCGCGATGTACGTCGACAGTGTTCCGGCGATCTCCAGCGGTCGCGAGCTCAGCGCGTACCCGAAGAAGGGCGGCTCACCCGCGCTCTACGTCGACTCCGACACCCTGGTCGGCACGCTCGACTACGGCACTCTGCGCGTGGCCACCGCCACCATGGGCTACAAGCACCACCCCATGGATCCCGAGGAGGCGCGGGCGGAGATCTGCTCCCCCAACTTCATGGTCAAGACCGTCCCGAACTACGACGGCACTCCTCGCATCTGCGAGCTGGTCCGCACCCGGATCACCGACGTCACGGTCAAGAGCGCCTTCACCGGCCCCGCGCGCCTGGCGCTCTTCGCCCACGCGATCGCCCCGCTCGCCGATCTGCCCGTCCTGGAGATCGTCGGCGCCAGCCACATCATCACCGACCTGACCCTCAACCCCGTCGAGCCTGTCCACGACTACCTCGCCGACTGACGTCGGCAGCGGCCGGCCGAGTCCTCCCCCCCTCGGCCCCCCATCGGCACCCCCCGTCGGCACCCGCTCCATCGGCACCCGCGGAGGACAAGCCGTGCACCCCCTCCTCAAGAAAGCTCCGAGATCATGACTTCCGCATCCGAGCCCGCTCACGTCACGGCCACCCGCGAGGACGGCGCCGCGGCCCCGGACTCCTACCAGCGTGCCGCGATCATCGGTGGTGGCGTGATCGGCATCTCCTGGGCCGCGCTCTTCCTGGCCCACGGCCTCGACGTCGTCATCAGCGACCCGCGCCCCGACATCGAGGAGCTCGTCCTGGCGGCCCTGGACGAGATCACCCCGACGCTGGCCGAGCTCGGCCTGCCCACCGAGAACCTGACGGACGGGCTCACCTTCGAGGCCGACCTGGCCACCGCCGTCGCCGACGTCGACATCGTCCAGGAGAACGGCCCCGAGCGCCTCGAACTCAAGCAGCGGATCTGGCAGACCATCGAGCAGGCCGCCCCGGCCCGAGCGCTGCTGGCCTCCTCCACCTCCGGCATCCCGGCGACCGCCATCGCCGAGGCGATGCGGCAGCCCGAGCGCCTCATCGTCGGCCACCCGTTCAACCCGCCGCACCTGGTGCCGCTGGTGGAGATCGTGCCCGGTGAGAAGACCTCGGAGGGCACCGTCCAGCAGGCCAGGGCCTTCTACACCGCGCTCGGCAAGGAGCCCCAGGTCCTGCGCAAGGAGATCCCCGGCTTCGTCGCCAACCGCCTGCAGTCCGCTCTCTTCCGCGAGTGCGTCCACCTGGTGGCCCAGGGCGTGGTGACCGAGCAGGAACTCGACGACGTCGTCACCGCCTCGATCGGCCTGCGCTGGGCCGTCGCCGGCCCGTTCCGCACCTTCCACCTCGGCGGCGGCCCGGGCGGCCTGCCCCACTTCATCGAGCACCTCGGCCGTGCCATGGAATCCGAGATGTGGCCCGCCCTGGGCAACCCCACCTTCGACGACGCCACCGTCGCCCTGCTCGCCGGCCAGGCGCGCGAAGCCTTCGGCGAGGGGACCGTCGCCGAGCTCGCCGCCGAGCGCGACCGCGCGCAGATAGCCCTGATGCGCGCCCTCGGCGGGACGCCGGACTCCGCCGACACCCACCGCGCCTGATCCGCCCTGATCCGCCTGGATCCGGCCCGCTCCGCCCGGATCCGCCTACGCCCACCTCGACACACGTGAGAAACGAGGACGTCATGTCCCTCACCGAAAAGATCACCAAGGCCATCGCCGGCCCGGCCACCGACGACGCGTTCGACGTCCACGCCGAGACGAACGAGGTCCTCGCCGGCATCGGGCTCAAACCTCAGGACACCGGCGGCGAGATCACCTTCGAAGGTGCCGACCCGGTGGTACCCAGCACGCTGCGCCTGGGCGCCGCCTCCGGCATCGCCATGGTCGCCAAGTCCGCCGCCATCGCCGCCCTGTGGAAGGACCGCACCGGCCGCGGCCAGGACATCCACATGGACCTGCGGGTGGGCCCGCACCGCCTCTGCCCGTTCTACGAGCAGAAGTGGGAGCTCCTCAACGGCTACACCGGCGGTACCCCGTCGATCATCAACATGGCCCTGGCCAACAACTTCTACCGCACTGCTGACGGCCGTTGGATGATGCCGTTCAACATCTACCCCAACATCAAGGTCGCCGCCGAGCGGCTGCTCGGTGTGGGCGACGTCCCCGAACACGTCGAGGCCGCGATCGCGAAGTGGAACGCCCGCGAACTGGAGCAGGCCGGCGCCGAGGCCGGGTGCGTCATGCCGATGGTGCGCACGCCCGGCGAGATCCTGACGGAGCGTCAGTACGCCGATGTCCTGGCCGGCCTGCCGCTGGTGGAGATCACCCGCATCGGTGACAGCGAGCCCGAGCCGCTGCCCGCCAACCCCACCGCCCCGTTCGACGGCGTGCGAGCCCTGGGCATGGGCCACATCATCGCCGGCGCCGGAGCCGGCCGCGCCATGGCCCTGCACGGCGCGGACGTGCTGAACCTGTGGCGCCCCTACGAGCTGGAGCACGACGTCACCTACCTCACCACCGGCGTCGGTGTCCGCTCCGCCACGGTCAGCCCGTACACCCCCGAGGGCCTGGCCCTCATCCACAAGCTCCAGGCCGGGGCCGACGTCTTCTACGCCAACCGCCGCCCCGGCTTCCTGGACCGCATCGGCCTGTCCGAGGACGAGGCCGTCGCCCGGCGCCCCGGACTGATCCACGCCACGGTGTCGCTGAACGGCAGGACCGGCCCGTGGAAGGACTACCTCGGCTTCGACCAGACCGCCGGCGCCCTCACCGGACTGCTGCACCTGGAGGGCGACGGCGACAAGCCCGCCCTGCCCCCGATCACCGTCGTCAACGACTACCTCGTCTCCTGGTTCATGACGGCCGGCATCGCCGAGGCCCTGCGTCGTCGCGCCGTGGACGGCGGCAGCTACCGCGTCCACGTGTCCCTGTCCCGGGTCGCCCTGTGGATCCTGTCCATGGGCATCTTCGACAAGGGCTACGCGCAGCAGACCGCCGGCACCGGTGAGCTCCACGCCTACCCGGACCCCGAGGTCTTCACCGCCGAAACCCCGCTCGGCCACTACCAGGGCATCACCGATCAGGTGAGGATGTCGGACACCCCCGGCGCCTACCGGCAGATCCTCGTACCCCGCGGCTCCCAGCGCCCGGCATGGCTGCCCACCGCCTGACACCGCAGCCGCTCTCGTCATCTGGCTCCGCACATGATCGCCCGGACAGCTCCGCCTGGTACTCCGGTGAGAGTTCTCCGTCGGGCCCCGCTCACCAGGTCACGGGCAGTGACCGCATCCCGTAGATGAACGACTCGGTACGGAACTCGCGTTCGCCGGCCGGCCGCAGCCCCGGCAGCCGGCGGAACAGCGTCTCCAGGGCGATCTGGAGTTCGGCGCGGGCCAGCGGCTGGCCCAGGCACTGGTGCACGCCGAAGCCGAACGCCAGGTGCCGCCGGGCGTCCCGGTACAGGTCCAGCTCGTCGGTCGCCCGATGGTCGGCGCCGCCGAACACCGCCTCGTCCCGGTTGGCGGTGGAGAGCATCGCCATCACGCCCTCCCCGGCCCGGACGGTGACGCCGCCCAGTTCCACGTCCTCCAGCGCCACCCGGGGCAGGCCGGTGTGCACGATGGTCAGCAGCCGCAACAGCTCCTCCACCGCGCCCGGCAGGGTGGCCGGGTCGGCCAGGCCGGGGATCTGCTCGGGGTGCTCCAGCAGCAGCGCGGTCGACAGCGCGATCATGTTCGCGGTCGTCTCGTGCCCGGCGACCAGCAGCAGCACGCTCATGGCGGCCGCGTCGTCCGGGGTCAGGTCGTCCCGCGCCGCGAGTCGGCTGAGGACGTCGTCCTGCGGCTGTTCGCGCTTGCGGGCCGTCAGGTCGCGCAGGTAGTGCAGGATTTCCTCCTGGGCCTCCCGGAGCTGCTCCACGGTGCTCTCCTGGCTGAGCATCGTGCGGCTCAGGCTCTGGAAGCGGTCGTGGTCCTCGTACGGCACGCCGAGCAGCAGGCAGATCACCAGCGAGGGCACCGGCAGCGCGAAGTCGGTGACCAGGTCGGCCGTGGTCCGGCCCTCGGTCATCCGGTCCAGTGCCTCGTCCACGATCCGCTGGATCTCCGGGCGCAGCGCCTCCACCCGCTTGACCAGGAATTCCCCGGTGAGCATGCGGCGCTGGCGGGCGTGCTCGGGGTCGTCGAGCCGCAGGAAGTCCGGATTGTCGGTGATCAGCTCGCGAGCGCCGGCGATCAGCAGCGGGAAGGTCGGGTGGCGTATGTCGGCACTGAACCGGCGGTCGGACAGCACGGTGCGGACCTCGGCGAGGCCGGTGACCAGCCAGCAGAGGTCGCCGTCGGGCAGCTTGGCCCTGGTCACCGGCCCGGTGGCGGCGGCCTCGGAGTACGCGGGCGGCGGGCCGAACGGGCAGCCGCCGGAGTGTTGGGCCGGCAGTGGGAGGACGGGGGTGGTGGGTGCGGTGGTCAAGGCGGGGGTCTCCTCACGTCGCGGGTGTTCTCGTGGGGTTCGGGGCCCGGGAAGGTTCCCGGCTGCCTGCGGGGCCGGCGGCGGGGGTCCGTCAGGCCCCGGTCCGCGCGGGCTCGTCCCCGGTGACGGTGATCGCCCGGCCCGGGCAGAGCTCGGCGGCGAGTCTGACGTCGTCGAACTGCTCGGGCAGCAGGACGGTCTGACGGAGCTTCACAAGACTGTCCCGGTCGTCCTGGTCGAAGACCGCGGGGGCGTTCATCACGCACATGCCGGAGCTGCAGCAACGGTCCCGGTCGACGCTCACCTGCATGTCGGGCACCTTTCGCCAGGGCGGCGCCGGCTGCCCGGCGGCCGCCTCTCGTTGTCACGGTCAACCTAGCCGTCGCTGGTCCGTTTACGGAGGGGTACGGTGGCCGGGCCGAGAATGGCTGATTCGGCCCCTGTGTGTGAACCCCCTTTGCGGCGCGGTGCGTTGAAACCCGCGGTGCTTCGCCGGACGGGTCGGCGGACCCGGCCGCGCGGACGGCCTCACAAGCCTTCGGCGGTGGCCAACTCCCGTACGCAGGGCGCCGTGTCGGCCTCGGCGGCGCTCTTGTCCGGCCGCTAGCGCACCACCCGGGCGAACCGCAGGGCCGGGCCTGCGGGGTGGCGGGGCTGCGCCGGAGGCCGTCGAAGGCGACCTCGACGATCAGTTCCGGCCGGACCAGCACCGTCCGGGTGTCCCGCCCGGTCTCCCGGGCGAGCAACTCGGCGGCCTGCCAGACGAACGTCCGGTCGGTCAGCCCCTTGAAAGTCTTGCCGAGCAGCCGTTCCCGGCACAAGCGAACCGATGAACACCGCGCGCAGGGCAGGCACTCGGCTATCGAACTCCCATCCCGGGCTGTCGATCGAGGTCCATCCCGCCCGGAGCGGGGTACTACCCCTGCCGCGCGGCGGGTACGCGCTGCGCCCCCGGGTGCGGCGGGGACAGCACCGCCCCTACCAGCCGAACAGAGAAAGGACGCTGACCATGGGGGACGCGAACAAGGGTGGACCGAACGACGGCAAGGGCGGCGGGCACGCCAAGCCCGGCTCGCCGGCCATCGGCCCGAACCCCTCGAAGGACGGCCGGCAGCCGACCCCGGCACCGAAGCACAAGAAGAGTTGACCCCCGAACAGCAGCGGGCCGCATTGGTGGCGGCGCTCACCGACGCCGGTTCCCTGCCCACCGAATGGGCTCCGGCCGTGGCGGCCGTGCCCCGACACGCGTTCCTCCCCGACACCATCTGGGCGGACGAGGACGGCGGCGACACCGAGTGCAGCCGGACCAAGGAACCCGAGCGGTGGATGCGGCTCGCCTACAGCGACCTGCCGATCGTCACGCAGTGGGACGACGGTGTCGAGGACGGCGGCCGGCGCACTCCCACGTCGTCGGCATCCATGCCCACCATGGTGGCCGAGATGCTGTCCGACCTGGACGCGGTCCCCGGGCACCGGGTGCTCGAAATCGGGACGGGCACCGGCTACAACGCGGCCTTGTTGGCGCATCGCCTGGGCGCCGAAACGGTGTCCACCATCGAGGTGGACGCGCAGGTCACCGCGCAGGCCCGCACCGCACTTCGCAGGACCGGCTACACCCCCGAAGTCGCGTGCGGGGACGGCTCGCTCGGGTGGGGCGTACGCGCCCCGTATGACCGGATCATCTCCACCGTGTCACTGCGGGACATCCCGCCCGCCTGGGTCGCTCAGACCCGGCCGGGCGGGGTGATCGTCAGCCCCGTCTCACCGCTGCTGGGCGGTGGGGCGATCGTGCGGCTCACGGTGGGCGACGACGGGACGGCGAGCGGTCCGTTCACCCGGTCGGCGGCGTTCATGATGCTGCGCCAGCAGCGCTACCAGGGCACTCCGGTGGACGACTACCTGCCCGGTGAATGGCCGGGCGACTCCGCGCAGTCCTGGACGAGCCTCGACCCCGAGGCCATCGGGGGCGACTGGCTCGCGCAATTCGCCTGCGCCCTCGCCCTGCCGGACGTGTACTACCGGCGCAACGAGTTCGGTGACGGCGGCTGGACGTGGTGGCTGTTCGACACGGCCGTCACGTCCTGGGCCACGGTCGACTCCGTGCCCGGGGAACCCCGGTTCGAGGTCCGCCAGTCCGGGCCCCGGCAACTCTGGGACGAGACGGAGGCCGCGTACGCCCGGTGGACGGCCGCCGGACGCCCAGGCTACGAGCGGTACGGGCTCACGGTGACACCTGCCGGACAGACGGCTTGGTTGGACAGGCCCGGCAATCCCCTCCTGCGACACCGCGAGTAGAGCGACAGCCGCGCTCCTGCTTGCGCTCCTGCTTGCGCTCCTGCTTGCGCTCCTGCTCGCGCTCCTGCTCGCGCTCCTGCTCGCGCGGAGCGGGGATCGGCTCCAGGTCGGGTCAGCAGTTCGGAACGGGGTCGGTCTCGCTGGTGATGGCGGTGTCCTTCATGAAGCCGAGCTGGCCGTTGTCGGCGACGGTCATCAGCCAGCGGGTCGGGTGCGGCCCGCCGACCCAGGCCTGGTTGTCCTCCTTGCAGTAGAACCAGCTGGGGTTGGAGTTCATGTACCCGACGACGGTGTCCGGGTCCGGGTAGACGTGGTTGTTGCCGACCACGCCGTACACGGGGGAGCCGGGCACGTTGTGGCAGTACCACCGGTTGCTCTCCCCGGGCCAGCAGTTGTCGGTCGCCGAGGCGGACGGCGCGGCCACGACGCCCAGGCTGACGGCGAGGGCGGTGGCGGCAGCGGCGGCGGTGATCCTGGCGGCATGCACGGTGCTGAACATGTCTCACTCCTGGAGTTGTGCCTGCGAGTCGACCCGGACCGCAGCATGCCCAGCAGTCCAGGCATGTCACACATCCGACATGATTGATGACGCAAAGTAGCCAACTCTCGGGGGTTCGTGGCCGAACGTCTTCGATCGCACGCACGGACGCCGGGGCGCGTGTTCGCCCCTGCCGCACCACCTGCCGACGAAGGACTGCCCGGCGGGGGCGGCCGCCGGGTAACCGATTAGGCGATCGCCGCCTGGTGCCGTACGGTCGGTACTACCGACGCGGGGTGGAGCAGCTCGGTAGCTCGCTGGGCTCATAACCCAGAGGTCGCAGGTTCAAATCCTGTCCCCGCTACCACGAACGCCGAAGGCGCGGACGCGCACGGCGGTTTCTAGCGGTCGTTGCAACACGTGGTCGGTTGTCTAGGCCGCGAGGAGTTTAGCCAGACGCTCGGCTGGGGTTTCCCAGCCGAGCGTTTTGCGTGGGCGGCGGTTGAGCTGGTCGGCGACGGCGGCCAGGTGCTCGGGGGTGTGGACCGAGAGGTCGGTGCCCTTGGGGAAGTACTGCCGCAGCAGGCCGTTGGTGTTCTTGATTTCGTCGGGTCATTTGGGGGCCACTGCTCCGGGGTGAGTGGGGGCCAGGCGTGGGCTGTCCGTGTCGGTGGCGTACTCGATCGTGCCGGGTGTTCTTCCGTGAGTTCGAATATGCGGGCCGTCGCTGTCTCGGGTTCCGTTGCCGAATTGGCCGGTGGCCGACAACGAAACCTGAGACAGCCCGGCCACCGTCTGCTACGTGGCTTCGTTCACTTCAGGCGCCAGACCGTGACGGTGAAGGCCTTCGGGGTGGGCACCGCCCGGAGCGCGCACGAAGCCCCGCACCTACGAGATGACCTCGGTAACGGTTCCATTCGCCACGATTCCCGGGCCGTGCTGGAACGAGAAGCACAGGCCTTCCACCAGGACGATCTCGTGGTCCAGAGTGGCGGTCAGATCAGTAGTCTCACCGGGCATTGCCCTTTCAATCCCATCCGCCAGCTTGATGGATCCGTCGATGATCCTTTTGCGGATGACGAACTTGGGCCGATAGCCGGAGGTGATGGAGATGTTCCTGCCGCCTTCGTCTGCGCTCAGCACGTAGACGCTGGCCTTGAAGGTGGTGCGTGCGGTGTAGCTGCCCGGCTTGGCCAGGACCTGACCCACTTCGATGTCCTTGGCGGCGTCACGCAGCAGCACGGCCACGGCCTTCCCGTCCTGTTCTCCCCTTGCCGTACGGTCCACCTCGACCCCTGCGCATTTGGCAGCCAGGGACTTGCCGGCGCCGACGATCTCGACGTCGTCCCCCGCCTTGACGCTGCCGCGTTCGATGCGGCCCAGCAGAACGGTCCCGACCCCCGGGGAAGACTGAACGTCCACGATGGACATCAGGAACGGTTCGTCGACTGCCGCCCCGGCTGTCTCTTCTGACATAGGTGGCTCCTCCTCGTGTGAGCGGTCTGTGCAGACTGCCGACGGAATGGGCGGCAGCACCGGGCCGCAGGAGCTGCGGAGCGAATGCTCACCGCCTCGCGCATACTGGCGGTCCGTCAGGGTTTTCAGATCCTGCCTCCAACAGTATTGCCTTGCGGTGGACCAGACCGGCCGAAACGACGACCGGCGTCCGTGCACGGACACGATCAGCGGCAACTGAATCCGAAGCACTCGGCGGCAAACCCGTCCGAGCGACAGCGGGATGTGAGACCAATCAGCTTGCCTGGTCTCACATCCCGTTGCATCAACCCAGTTCAGGCGCCATTCCACCGACAATGATCACTTGAGGCAGGACAGCGAAGCTGAGACCAGGCGACCGTGATCGTTCTTGTCCCCTCCCGCTCGATCTGATGCCTCTCTTGGATGATCTGGTCCGATTAGCCTGCCGTTTCAGATGATCTGGCCGGGCCAGTGGGTGACTGTTCAGACGAATCTCGCTTCTGAACTTGCCGAGTCTCGAAGGTTTTTCCCTCCTCCGAGCGGTTTACGGGCGCTCAGCTTGGTAGCGGGCTGCCGGTTGTGGCTTGCTCGAACCAGTTCGAGCCGGCGCTCCCGCGCGGCCGACTTCCCCGATGAGAGGATGGAAACAGTCCATGACCCTTCGTGTGTTGTGCAGGACATCGCTGGTCTCACTGGCCACCCTGGCTTCGATCGCTGGCGGTGCCTTGGCCGCAACGGCTGTCCCGGTGCCTGCGGGCGTGGCATCGCCGGCAGTACGGACTGTCCAGCAGGAGCGCTACCCGATCGGGTTCTCTGTGTGGCGTGGGCGTGACTCCGCGTCGTTCCGGGGGGAGCTCACGTGGACGGGTGACGGCTCCTACGCGATCAGCGGGCTCCTGGACGTGTCCTGCGAGGACACCTCACGGACGACGGCGTGGCTCCAGTACGGGGGAGCGAGCCAGTCCTGGAAGGACACCGCAGAAGTCGAGTGCAGGGGCGAGGGCGTGTCCGATACCAAGGAGATCAACATCGCGGGCAAGCTCACCAAGCGCGAGAACCTGCAGATCCGCCTGGGCACCTGGCAGTCCAGCTTCCCCGCAGGCACCTGGGAGTACAGCGGCAAATACGAACGCGACATCTTCTCCTGACAGCACGCCTGCAGCTCCCCCCGTGACTCAGGCCCCGTTCCTCCGTGGACGGGGCCCGGGCCAACAACCCCTCCGCCCGGCGCAACCGGCGAATCTCGGCCCAGTCCTCCACACGGATCGCCCTCTCTTCCTCCTGCCCCCATCGAGCCGGCGACCTATCCCGAAGCCGTTGTCCTCACTGGATTGTTGGTCTCACCGTACGGGCGAGATCATCCCCAGTTGCCCGCAGAAGCGGCACGGCGTCTTGGCATCTCTCCCCGGGCAGCCGATCACACTGGTGACACCCCTGCCGGTGAGCAGGTAGCTTGCGGCAGGACAGAGAGAAGAGTTCGCATGGACTCCCGGATCGCCCGCATCCGACGCAAGCTCGCCGAGGTGCCCTATGCCGCACCGCGAAGCTACTCCTTCGGCGAAGAGAAGCACGGGTTCCGCCTCGAACCCCCGTTGCCGGACGCGAAGGTCGCCGAGTTCGAGGCCGACCACCACGTCGAACTGCCTGACCCCTACCGCAGCTTCCTGACCACACTGGGCGGGAGCGGAGCCTCACCGTTCTACGGCCTGCTGCCGTTGCAGTCGTGTCGGCTGTTCACGATGGACCCCCGAGGCGAGCCCGGCCGCCCTCGGGGGTTCACGTTCGCCGGCGGCCCGTCTCACCGAGGTGACCTTTTCCTGCACATCATCGAGGCAGGGTGCACCGACCTGGTGCTTCTCGGCATCACCGGCCCCCTGGTCGGCCGCGTCGTCACCGGAAACGCCGACGGCTTCTGGGGCCCCAACGTCTCCTCGGCCACCGACTTCCTGGCCTGGTACGAACGCTGGCTCGACCACATGCTCGACGGCCGCGACAACCGCGACCTGGAACTGACCTCACCCGCCCTGCGAGCTCCGGTCGACCGCCTCCTGAGACAGCACCGGAACCGCGCCGGAAGGGGCCATGCCGCGTAGAGCGCCGGCATCACTTCGATCGCGCCAACGATCATGGAGTAGTCCATGGGTGCGCTACCGCGATGTCCCGCGCGTGTCAGGACCCGCAAGCGCTGCCATCCGCTGCTTGGAGCGCGATCGACTGATTCCCGGCGTCGTCGCCACGGCCGTGAGCGTGTGGTCCGCCCGAGTCCACGGGACCAAGCGACGTTGGCAGCCATGGGAGGCCGAATTCACCTGCCTCTGCTGCGGCGAAGGCTGGGCCCGCGACAAGCTCGAAGAGGTTATCTTCATGCTGCCGCCCCGAGCCGCAGGCGAACTACGAGCACGGGTCGACGATCTGGACGCGGTGTTGCTGCGGCGGACCCATCACGAACCGAGGACAACTTCCGAACTGGCTGTCCTGTCCGATCTGAGTTGGTAGCTGTCACGGCTCTGACCTGCGGGGCTGCCAGATGATTCGGGAACGGGATCGGGCATCGCCCTCAAACGTCCCACCGACGATGCTGCGGCGCGAGCGATCGAGCAGTGAGCTTCTGCCCCAGTGGTCAGCGGCACCCGCGAGCCGAGGTGTCGCCCTTCCTGGCCCGTGCGGTCGGGGTAGACGATCCGCTCGACCTGTGCGACATCCGGAAGGACGGCGGGCGGACGTGCCGTTCGTGCCTGACGAATCCCCGAATACCTGCAAGGCGCCGGCCGATCAAGCCCACTTGCCTTAGCGCCCTGTAAGGGGGGACCCCGGCCGCGGCGGCCGGGGTCCGCTGGTGTTCT
The DNA here is from genome assembly GCF_042887425.1 of Kitasatospora sp. NPDC057940. Lineage (NCBI taxonomy): Bacteria > Bacillati > Actinomycetota > Actinomycetes > Kitasatosporales > Streptomycetaceae > Kitasatospora > Kitasatospora sp. NPDC057940. The sequence continues at coordinate 2,010 of NZ_JBHVPH010000037.1, read as the reverse complement.
GGAACTGCTGTCGGAAATCGGTTCGCCTCGGGCCGTGCCCGCCGGGGTGGGTGCGGCGGCGCCTACAGCCAGGTGACGTCGTCGCCGTCGACGATCAGGTTGTCCCAGGCGGGGATGCGGTAGAACTTCTTGTTCTCGCCGCCGCCGAGGACGGCCTTGCGCCAGACGCCGATGCCGTCGGTGAGGGTGTAGCTGCCCTCGTAGACCTTGTCGTAGGCGGGTACGAAGGTGCCCTGCTCGCAGGTGATCTCGGTGGACCACATGCCGTGTCCGTCGGAGTTCTCGTTGTACCGACGCGGCATGGCATCGCGCCGGTACTGGCCGACGTACTCGGGCTGGGGTTGGGGGTCGGCTTCGCTGGCTGCGGCGGTCACCACGGCCAGCGGTGCGCCGGCCAGGCGGGCGGGAGTGGATGCCTCCTCGGCGTCGGGGGCGATCACGGTGCAGGTGTGGTCGGAGTAGGCCACGCACACGGTGCCGTCGGGGGCGACGGTGATGGCCGGGGCCCCGTCCGGGGCGCTGGGGAAGGTGCCGGCCTCGGTGAGGTCGGCGGCGTTGAGGATGCTGCCTGCACGGTCGGCGTGGACGGCGTAGAGGAGGGTGCCGTCCGGTGACAGTGCGAGGGCGGTCGGGGCGGGGCCCTGGGCGCGGGCGGTGACGGTCATGGTGGCGGTGTCGATGGCGACCAGCGGGTCGGCCTGATGGGGCACGAACGCGTACAGGGTGGCGCCGTCGGCACTGAGGAGCACCCGGACGGCGCGGTACTTCTCGGCGGGGGCGGCGATGTCGACCGCCTGCCCCGGACCAGGATCGGTCTCCACCGCGTTGTCGTCCTGCGCGTTGGTCCCTTCCTCGGCCCGCTCGGGGACGTCCATGGCCAGCACGCAGGGCGTCTCCTTCCGGTTCGAGTTCTGACCGTGCCTGCCCAGGTAGAGGCGTTTGCCGTCCGGGGACAGCGCGATGGTCTCCCATGAGCTGAAGACGGGCTCCTGGGGGACGGGGTGGTCCCCCTCCTCCTTCCCCGAGGCCGCGTCCAGCTCGAACACGACCAAGCCCTGGGCCAGGAACAGACGGCTGCCGTCGGCATTCACCGCTGCGTCTGTTGCCGAGGGACTCTCCTGGTCGGAGTAGAGGGTGTCCGCCTCCAGGGTCCGGGTGTCGACCGTGCTGACGTTGTAGCCCCCTTCGGACAGGGTGTACAGCTTCGTGGCGGCGCCGCCGGGCTGGGCGGCCAGGCCGCGGTTACCCATCAGGGCCTGGGTCGTCCTGATCCGGCCGGTGGCCGCATCCAGCACCGCGATGCCGCCCGGCTCCGGCCCCGTCTGCCGGTAGGCGATGTAGAAGTGAGACACACCCGACTGCGTCACGCGACGTTCCTCCCGAACGGCGAGCGGCCCCGGCCGCCCCATGCGCCCGTGCGCTGCCACCCGCCGCCACGCAGAGTAGCCACTCCGCCACTCGTCCGGGAAGATCACCAACCCACCTATGCCTGGCATCCGGCCTCATTCGACCGGAAACCGACTCCCCCACCACACCAGTCACGTCCCGGAGGCCATCGGCCGCGGGGAAGCAGCTGTCGTTTGTTGCGCCGCTTGGTGATGTCCTGGAAGTACGGGCAGCGGGTGCGTCGGAGCAGGTTGCCGGCGGTGGTGGCGAGGTTGCGCAGCTGCCGGGACGCTCCCGACAGCAGGGCCTGGGACAGCGCGGGATAGTGCAGCCGGACCACCGTCTCGTCCAGCGGCGACGGCGCCTGCGCGTCGAGGTCCGTCATGGCGCTCGGCCGGCCCTTCGCCGCCTCCGCGAGCATCCCGACCGCCGAGCAGAGCTGCCGAGGGGCCCGGAACCACCGGTTCGGCCCCGTGCGGCGGCCGCGCGGTCCTTACTTGTCTTGGGCGCCGACCAGGGGTAGTGTTCCCTAGTCGCTCGGCAGGGAGCACCGGACACGCATCGGCGCGGACGGTCCCGGGGCGGCCAATCCTTTTGAAACACCATTTCCTGGTTCGGGCTGGG